>JBHBMT010000053.1:0-11298 GCA_041773075.1 Moraxella sp. | reverse complement strand
GTACAGAAAAATAATAATGACAGTTTTTGCACTTGTAGCGTTGTTTGCCATTGTTAAACCCTGCTTTAACAAAGTGTGTATTTTGGCATTTAGGGCAATGGGTAAATGTTTGGTTCATAGGATTTTTGTTTTATTTGTGGTAGTATATGTTGGTATTTTAGCTTATGTATTATTGTTTAACAATGCCAAGCCTTTAAGATGACTATCATCTACCACAACTCATTAACAAGAGTTGAGCTTAGGGCAAAACTGGTATTTTGGTGTATTGGGTGGTTTTGCAGAGGGTCTATTGCTGATAGTGTTTTTGAGGGGATAGATTGAAGTGGATGTCAATATACAACAAATATGCCACTTTGGCTAAGGGTTGGGTATAAATATGGAATTAGTGGCGTTTGGTGTGTATGGCTTAAGAAAAAACCCTTTGCCAATCATCAGCAAAGGGTGGGAGAAAACCATAAATCAGTGTGTTTTGCCTTTTAGGTTTAAAAAGGCTTGTTCTACTGCTTGAGAGTGTGCCAAGATTTTTGCTTCCACTTGCGCAAACTGCTCTTTTAGCTTAGCTTCAGCATCGTGTAAGTGTTCAGACAGTTCTGCTTTTTTTAGACGAATGGCTTCTGCCTTGAGGGTATGCCATTCTTCTACTGTGGCGCTAAAGGCGCTGTACTCTTGGCTAACACGCTCTTTGAATGCCAATAGACGTTCATCTAGGCTGTCTGCATTGTGAATTTCTTTTTCAGCACGCTTAAATCGCATGGTTAGTTCAGCGTGTTTAATGGTCAAATCATCAACGCGCTTTAAGTCACTAGCAAGCCCAACTTTGGCAAGCGTAGCAATAAGCCATTTGGTGGGATCATATTGCCACCATTTTACGCCATTACGATAGTCGTATTGGAAATAGTGGTGATAGTTGTGATAGCCTTCACCCCATGTAAAGATGGCTAGGATGGCATTATCACGAGCAGTGTTTTCATCGGTGTAAGGGCGCGAACCAAACATATGACACAATGAATTGATAAAAAAGGTAAAGTGATGTGTCAATACTAAGCGTAATAGTCCTGCAATCAGTAATGTGCCCCACAAATCACCAATAGCCAAACCAACACCACCAACAATGATTAAATTGGTAGCAACCACCCAAAAACCATAGTATTTGTGTTGTAATTCAAGCACTTTGTCTTTTTTTAGGTCGGGAATATTTTTGTAGTCGTATTGTCCGCTAGGGTATTTTTTTAGCATCCACTGCATATGGCTAAACCAAAAGCCGCGGCGGGCAGAGTAAGGGTCGTCATATTCATCATCTACATGGCGATGGTGAATGCGATGTCCAGAGCACCAGTCAAAGGCGGAGCTCTGCACTGCTAGTGTTGCGCCGAGTAACAAAAAGTATTTGACCACAGGGTGTGCTTCATAGGCTTTATGAGCGAACAAACGATGGTAGCCTGCGGTAATGCCAAGTCCTGTCCAAGCCATAAAAAAACTAAATACAACCCAGACAGATGCACTCACGCCATATGTCCATAGATACCATGGTACCAAAATAAGTGCTAATAAAGGCGTGGAAATAAGAACAATGGCAGGTACCCAGTTGATGGGTGGGTTTTCAAAATCTGCTTTATTGTGTTTGGTGGTCATAAGGTTTGATTACTCACTGATTGATAGAACACACTTTTGCATTATACCCTAAAAATTCACGATTGTGAACGATAATAAACCAAATAACAACAATAATTTTTTGTTTTTTGAAAGATTGCTAAAAATAATTGCAAAAATAAGAGCTTATGTATTTTATTTGTATTATTTATTAATCTATTAATATAATTATTTTTAACAAAAAGAGTGCGCAAAAAGAACTGCTGTTTTAATAAAAATAAACGGTATATTGATTTTTTTCTTAAAACTTGCTTTTGTTAAGTAATGGTTTTATTATGGCGTACCATGGGTTATTTTTTGTTAAGAGTTTGTTGTGAGTTATGCGCCATCGCCAATCGTTTTACCATCGTGAGCAACACATCTTAGATGCTGCTGAACAGATTTTGCTGGATTCTGGAGTAGCAGAGGTGGTGTTAGATGACTTGGCGCAAAGTTTGGGTATTGCTAAGGGTACTTTGTATAAACATTTTAAAAGTAAAGATGAATTGTATTTACGCTTATTGATTCGTTATGAGCGTCAGTTGTTGGCAATTAATAGCATTAATGACAGTGCGATGGCAAGTTTGGCACGGTTAATGCTACAAGCCTTACTAGAGCCGCAGCGTGCTATGGCTTTTTTTGCACTAGAAGAGCGGCTGAGCACTCAAGCGGTGGGTATGAAGCGGTTGTTTGATGAATTGTACGAGGTACGCCATCAACGCATGAGTGTTATTTTTGTACAAACCAAAGCGTATTTACATAGCCAAGGCAGTTCAATAGATGCCAAGCATTATTTGGCAAGCGTATGGGCGATGGCGCAAGGAGGGGCAAACTTGCTAAATTCTAGCTTTTATCAACGGGTGTTGGGTCGGCGTGATGTGTTAATTGTTGGCTTTTTGGTGCAGGCGCTGACTTTAGCTATGACTCATCAAACTGCGCCAACTAAGCCTTTATCAAAGCCTACCCCCACAACAACAAACGAAGAAAAAATAAAAGATGACTTTAGTCCATTTGGTAAGCTTGCCCCACCAAGCTTATAGTCGGCGCACTTTTCAAGCAGGTTTTAGTTTGCTTGAATTGATGATAGTATTGATTGTGTTGGCGCTGGTAGCAGGCATGGTGGTGGTTGGGGTGCAAGCACAAGAAAAGCGCACAATCCATGCGTTTGTGACAAATACCCAAAAAACAGTGTCTATGATGCGGTTGTATAGTGCTGAACGTGGCGCACCTGTGGCGCTGGTGTTAGATAACAAAAACAATACGTTGATGATTTGGCGGGTGATGCTTGATACATCCAATGCTTCTTTGCCTGCTTATACATCCAAAAAAAATCGTATGGAATTATCTACAGCCATTGGTGCATCAAGTACGCCTAATGTAGCATGGCAGCCGCTTGGGCAGGCATGGGCAATTCCAAAAGGGGTGCGCCTAGAAGTACAATTACCTGCTCATCTACCAAGTCATGAACTGCTTGCCAAACAAGGGGTGCGTCCGTGGGTGGAGTATCTTGATTCATCAACCAATCAGGTGCTCTTGATGTGGTATGGAGCAGCTTATGCCAAGCCTGCCAAGGTGATTGTTTGGTATGATGATGTCGTGATGGGGGAGTGGCAAGTAGCTATAGATGGGCGTGCAGTAGGAGGTGGGCATGAGTCAGCACAACAATAAACAGCACGCAGGCTTTACACTGATTGAAGTGGCGGTGGCTTTGGCAATTTTGGCGGTGGTGACGGTGACAGCTATGAAGGCAAGCGCTTTGTATATTAAAGCTTATGAGCGTCATCAAACTAGGGTGCTTGCGCAATTTGTAGCAAATAACGCCCGCCATCAATGGCGATTAAATCCATCACAGCCAATTGCTTCTAGTGTGTCCTATGCCAATATCACTTGGCAAATCACCAGTCAGCGTGTGAGTGCAGGCGAGCTGATGCAGCAGCATCTACCAGCGGCACTGCTTAATAGCGTTAATATAGAAAGTCAGGCGCAAGCGGGTATGCGCATACAGGTGGGGCGTGATGGACAGATATTGGCAGAAGTGCTGGCAATACCTTTGCAGGAGCCAACATCATGAAAATGCGCCATCAAGGGCTAACGTTGGTTGAGCTTGTGGTTGCCATTGCCTTGTTTGCGTTATTATCGGTGCTAGGTTGGCAGATCATGGGTAATCTACATCGTAATTATGAACATATTCAACAAAAGTCTAGTCATATCAGCCAATTAAGTGATGCTTATATGACATTGTCACAAGATTTTTTGTGGGCGCTACCTTATCAGGCGGGCATTGCCACACCTTCTGTGCAAGCAAAAGATACCTTGGTGTTTATTTTGCGCTATAGTGAGCCCAATCCCAGTGCTTATGCAACCCTTGCTTATTGGCAGGTGGTGTATCGGCTACAAGAAGGGCGCTTGATTCGTGAGCAGTATGTCTTGGGAGTGAATGAATCTTTTGAGGGGCAGTCGCCTGTATCCACTGTGGTATTACTGGAGAATTTGGTCAATCCTGCGTGGCAAGTAGAGTATGACGCTCAGCAAACGGATAAAATCAAGGGCATTGGTTTGGCATTTGAATACCAAGATATGCCGATTGCGTGGTTGTGGACGGTGGGGGCGCTATAATGTACCAAAATCATGCCCAAAAAGGGGTGGCGCTATTGAGCGTATTGATGCTGTTGGTGGCAGTCATGGTGCTTGTGGCGAGTATTAGTCTTGCCACCAAAAGCGTGATGCGACAAGGAGAGATTGTCACCAAGCTGCCCAGTTTGGAGGATAAGCTAGATGCCCAAGCCTATCTTGCTGTACAAACTTTGAATGCACAAACCAGTCCTTTGTATCGCCTGCCTACACACTTGGCATCCATTAAAATCAGCGATGAGCTTGCCAAATTTAATCTAAATAGTTTGTACTATCAAGACAAGCCAAACGCTACGGCTCATGCGGTGTTTGTGGCACTGCTAGAAGCGTCGGCAATCCAAAAATCACAAGCCAAACAGTGGGCAGATGAGCTGATGGATTATTTAGACCCTGATGCCATTGCACAAAATGGACAGCCTGAACCTGCAGGAATATATGCTAATGCGCCCATGCGCACCGCCAATGAACTGTTGTATTTGCCTAATATGACAGGGGGGGTGCTTGCAGAGATTTTGCCATTTGTGACAGCACATCAAGTAGAAAGTGATAAGGATATTGCCATCAATGTCAATAGTGCCAGTGCTGTTGTTTTGTCAGCAATCACCCAAGGGGAGGTGGGTGTTAGTCAATTGCGCCCAATCCTTGCAAAGCAGCAAACAGGCTTTAAGACAACAGATGAATTTTGGCAAACAGCGCCTTTGTCTTCATATCAAGAGCCAACACTCACACCATCACAAGAAAAACGATTTGTCAATAAGACGGCGCTCACCACCACCCAAACACACGTGGTGGGCATTACCATCACAGTGCTAGAGGATGAGCGTCAAAAAAGCGCCTTTTATTTACTCAAAAATACCGCAACAGACGACACTCAAAAAAAATTTGTGGTAATTGCTAAGCGCCCTGTTTATCCTTAGGGCGCTCTTGTCCTAAATTATCAACTATAAAACACCTGAAAACTGATAGCGACTGCCAGCGTGCCACATATGCACAACTGTCGCCACTTGCCCTTGAGAAAGGGTGCGGCGACTTAATAACAAGGTGGCATCTTTACTAGGAATGTTGAGTGCTTTTGCGACTTCGTCAGGGGCATTGATGGCAGAAACGGTATAATCCCCTGTTTCCAAGGGTAAGTGAGTAATCAGATAATCGCTGGTGTTGATTTGATTAAAATCTTGATGAATAAAGTCGGGTACCAAATTGGCATTCACCCAGCGCTCTTCATATTGCAAGGGTATGTGGTTGGCGTGGTGTATGATTTTTATTTCAAAGAGGGTGTCAGGTACTTTTTGTGCACCCAAAAAACGCTGATAAACCGCCACAGGCAATTGTTTTGGACTGATGGTGCGCAAAAGATGCACACTGGCGTGATAGTGACGGTGGCTGGCTTTGATGTCCTCGGCGATGTTACGCACCTCCACAAAGGTATGGTTAAACTGCTGCTGTGCAACAAATGTACCTGACCCTTGACGGCGCTCAAGTACGCGCTCAGCTTCAAGCTCTTTTAGGGCGCGATTGACCGTCATGCGTGAGACACCAAATTGTTCAGACAGAGCGATTTCTGTGGGAATGGCAGCACCAGTTTGCCAGATGCCTGCATGAATATTGGCTAAAATAGCATGTTTGATGGTCAAATACGCAGGTTGTTTTGGCACGATTTACCCCTTGTTGGTACGCAGCTGGCTCACGGTTTTGCCACCAATGCCCCAATTATCCATCTCCACCTCATCAATGACGACCACTGTAGTGGCGGGATTTTTACCTAAGATATCTTCTAAAAGCTTGGTCACACCAGCTATCAGTTCGGCTTTTTGGGTAGGCGTGGGGGATTCATTACCACCTGTGACTTTGATATTGACATAGGGCATGGGGTATCCTTTGTATGGTATGATTAAAATGATACATCATAGCACAAAGTATTTGGGGTGTTAATCTTTTGTTGTCTCGTTTGTAGGTTTTGCTGGCTCAAAGGGGTGGGTGGATGTTTTTTTGATTAATTCAATAATTAAATCCTGCTCAAATTGTGTTTGAAATATTATAGATACCTCGCGACCGATATTTTTAAACAGGCGTTCAGCGTGTTTGATTTTTTGCTGTTCTTCTTTGCGTAAATCATCACTGCCCAAAACATTTTTGCTTTCCAAAATCAAATTCAAGGTTTCGCCTGAAGTCGTTTTCACGATATAAGCAAAATCAGGGGAATAAGTACCACCACCAGCGACAGGAATTCTGATGGAGTTTTTTGGAATTTTTGTGAATACAGTGACTTCTGGAATCTGATTATTCATGATATTTTCACGCTCCAATTCACTGTCATAAAACACACTGTCAAACAAAAATTGTGCCAACGGACGACTGACATCATCAAATTGCGTACCCAAATCAGAAGCATTGACTTCTGTTAGTGCACACCCTTGATTATCAGTAAATTTTGTTGGATGAATACTACCACTTACACGGCTATAACCCACTTCAAACGCATTAAAGGAATTAAGTAGTAACCAGCGGTCAAAACCAATATGAATTGACCTAATTGTCTGTTCATTCAGATAGTGTGAAATATTCAACACATCACGCACAGCAAAAAATGCTTGGTGTAGCGTTTGTATTTGAATCAAAGCCGTTTGTGATAATTTCAGCAAAAAGTCACGGTAATTCAGCGTATTAATCGGTTCAAATACTTCATCATGCACACTATTGCTGTTTACTGCTGTTAGTAATCCGCTGCTGACTTGGACTTCTTGTTGCACGGTGCGTATGCCAGTTGCTGTGAATTTGTCAGTGTTTTCGCGTAAAAATTGTGTGAATAATACCAAAAATTCAGCTTCATCTTTGATTTTGTATTGCAACAAGGCTTTTTGGTTAATCGTTTCCCATAAGGCTTTGAGTTCATCGTATTTGCCCACGCGCATTTTGACTTTTTCTGCCTTATCGCCCGAACGGATAATTTTGTCTTTTTTCAGGCTGCCTGAAACTTCAAAGGCTTTGGGGAATAATTTTTGGGTTTGAGTAAAACCGTTTTCCACAAAAACATCATTATCATCAGTCAAATCCGCTAATTGCTTGCGAATATTTTTCTTACTCTCAGCGGGATAGGCTGCCAAGATTTTTTCAATCAATTCATCATTTAATTCTGTGAAAACAATCGGCTTAACAACTGCATTATTCACTTCATCGGTCAAGGTTTTGACAAAATCCGTTTCGCTGCTGTCCACAAAATAGTTCAAGAAAAACGCATGGTCTTTCACGCGCGCCATGTACTCATTCACAGGCAAACGCAAACCACGTCCCACTTCTTGCAACTTACTGGTTTCGCTGCCGCTAGAACGCAATTTGCAAATCTGAAACACATTCGGATTATCCCAACCTTCACGCAACGTCCATTTGGAAAAAATAAAGCGACGCGGATTGGCAAGCGATAATAAAGCCTCTTTATCGTGCAAAATCTCATGGATTTCCTGCTCAATTTTTTCGTCTTTATCGCTGTTGTCTTGCGAAAAATAACCACCGTGCGTTTGGCTAATATCGTTTAAAGCCGTTTGCCAATATTGGCGTAAAAAGTCATCGTGTTCATTTTTCAGGACATTTTCCAATTCGGCTTTGACCATTTGTTCGAAAACCATTTTCAGGCTGCCTGAAAGCTGATTTTGCTCATCACGATAACTTTGAATATCGTCAATAAAAAACAAAGTAAGTGGTTTAATCCGTCCGCCATTCCGTGTGAGTAATTGTTTTTCCAAAGCAAAATGCTGTCTTACGGCTTGGCGCATCATTTTGTCGCGCACGGTATCGCTGTAAGAATAGGGATTTAAATTGTCGCCGCGTTTCATTTCCAAACCATTGCTTAAAACCAGCGTGGTTTTGTTCATTTCTGCGACAAATAAATCGTCAATGGCGTGATGAATACGGCTCAACAAATCGCCTTTACTCAACTTAAATTTTTGTTTGTTTAAAACAAAAGTGGCTTCTTTGCCGTCCAAATCCACAAGTTTGATTCGCTCGCCATTGTCACCGTCAATCTGTTCGGTAAACGCACGAATGCCTTTAACCAAATCATCATTAAACGCATCAATCGCAGTTAAGCGATAAAGCAGATTTTCAAATTGATTGTTAAACGTTGCCCCATAACGCAAAATAAATTGGGCATTGAATTTCAACAAATTCTCCCAAGTCTTTTTTTCTTTGGGGAATTTATGTGGTTCGTCCATAATCAAAAACGGCTTGACCGCCGCCAAGGCTTCAAATGGCACATGATATTTATCTTTAAGCAAGTAACTTCCGTCATTGTTTTGGTCTTTGCCTGCCATGGTAGGCGAATTAACCATACCTGCGTTAATCAGCAACACATGGATTTTCTGCTTATCGTCCGTTTCCACAAAACGCACAATTTCAGACGGCATAGATGATTTTTTCGTTTTGGATTTTTGGCTTTCAACCACATACGGTTGAATTTCTTTCTCGCCATACAAGCCTGCAAAATCTTTGCGAAAATGCTCGGCAAGCGAAGTGCTTTGTAGGAAATTTTTCGTTCCTGCCTTAATGGAAAGAGTTGGCACAACCACAATAAACTTAAACACGCCCAACATGCGGTTTAACTCAAACATGGTTTTGGTGTAAGTGTAGGTTTTGCCTGTGCCTGTTTCCATGGCAATATCCAACACATTGCTGCCTGAAAGCGGTGTGTCTTCCACGCTGTTGGCTTTTTGGATTTTTTGCAAATTATCCGTTTTCAGGCTGCCTGAAAATACAATTTCGGGATTTTCATCACGGCTACCGTGTTTTAAATGCACACGGTCAAACACACTCAAAACCGATTTAATCGCCTGCTCTTGGTGTGGTAAATTTTTTTCATAAGTAAAACCAGCCATTTAAATCCTCGCCAATACACTTAAATTGTTCAAACCTTTTTTGTTGGCATAAGTTTTTACCGCTTGCGCCAATTCTTTTTGCATGGCACTGTCTATATTGGCACTAAATAAAATAATGCGTTCAGGCACAAAATCTTTATCGTTATCCAGCTTTTCAATCAAGGCTTTGATGCTATCAGAGTTAAACCCACTATGTAATAAATACACCTGCTGACGGCAGTAATAAGCTGTATAGCCATCCAAATCAACCGCTTGTACTTTTTCAGGCAGTCTGCAACCATCATACACGCGCCAAGTGGTTAAAAGTGTATGCAGCTGTTCATCGCTCAAAGCCGTATCTGCGAAAGACGGTAAATTGGGCTGAATGGGGTTAAAATCATCTTTTAAGGCGGTCTGATAATCAAAAAATGGCACGGTTTCAAAAATTTTGAAACCCAAATCGCCTGTGTAATTGGGATTTTCAGCGTGGATTTTTGCGGCACTTCGAATAATGCGTTCTTTAGTGATTTCAAAAATATTATGGGGCTTGCCAATATCATCTAAAAATCTAATCGCATTTTTAATAACTTCTTTCTGTTTACCAGTTGACTTAATCAGTGCGTCATCTAAATTTTCTGGTAATTGTACACAAATATGATTTAAATGAAGCTTTGGATCTTCTGAATTAAATTGCATAACAGCATCAGCTGTTGTGCCAGAGCCTGCAAAAAAATCCATCACAATATCATTGCGTTGAGTTTTAACAAAACTGATTAATTTTTTAATTAAAAAGCTGGGCTTAGGTGAGTTAAATACCTTATTAGAATTTAACAATTTTTTTAATTCCAATGTCGCATCGGTATTTAAAATATCATCAATGATGAGATTTTTATATGGTGCAGACCGTTCAATAGTGTTACCTTCATTATCCACAAATAGATAATTTTTATAGTAAACACCCCAACCGCATTCTTTTTGTGTAGATTTTTTGATTTCTATGAAGCCATTTTCTATACCCCACTGAACTTTGTCTTTGCTCCATTTCCAAATCCAGCCCTCCTCAACTTTTTCACTTCTACCATTAGGAAATACAAAGGAACCATCGGGACACTCAATGCCATAATTCATACTATCACTATACTGCAAACCCCCTCTATCTAAATTATCCGTATAGTAACTTCCTCTTTCTTCAAAATAATCATCTTTTAAATTATAACGATTGACATTGTATGAGTTGCTGTTTCTTCCTGCTACAAAATTCCCAGTTTTGCGATACATCAAAATATACTCTGTGATAATAGCCACCTCATCTTCATCAGATGAACCTGTTTTCTTTTGCCAAATAATTTCAGCAACAAAATTCTCTTCCCCAAACACTTCATCACATAAAATCTTTAGTTGCGCCTGTTCATTATCATCAATACTGATAAAAATCACACCATCTTCGCGCAATAATTCACGCGCTACATACAGACGTGGATACATAAACGTCAGCCATGCACTGTGTGAATTGGATTTTTTGGCGGTAAATTCTAAAATACGCTCGGCTTCTTCCAAGTCCATACCGCCCAGCTGTGCCAGTTGTTCAGGTGTAAATTTGCGGTCGTCTTGATAGACAAAGCCGTCCGAACCCGTGTTATACGGCGGGTCAATGTAAATCATCTTAATTTGATTTTTGTAGGCATTTTTCAAGTGTTTCAACACTTCCAAATTATCGCCTTTAATCAGCACATTTTCGCTGTTGGCGTTTTCAGGCTGCCTGTTATGTTCCGTATATTCTGCCAGCAAAGTTTCAGGAGGCGCGTCTTTCAAAACACGTGCATAGGATTTACCTAGCCAATTTAGGTTGTAGCTTTCTTTTTGTGTGTGAATGCCGTCTGAATGCAAAATTTCTGCCAATTTATCAGGCAAAAATGCACCGTGTTTGTCAAAACAATTTGGGAAATGCTGTTTTAAGAGTGTAAGTCGTTCGTTTTCAAGTTGTGTCTGGGCGGAAAATAAAGTTTCGCTAGTGATATTGGCGTGGTTCATTAGACTGCTCCTTTATTTAAAAAAATTAAAAAAGGCTTGCAATCTTGAAAATTTAGTTTACGCTTTTTGCGGATTGCGGATTGCGGATTGCGGATTGCGGATTGCGGATTGCGGATTGCGGATTGCGGATTGCGGATTGCGGATTGCGGATTGCGGATTG
>JBHBMT010000052.1:0-7747 GCA_041773075.1 Moraxella sp. | reverse complement strand
TGATAATCCACGCCATCACGCACACCATAGGGGCGCGCAATCACAAAATTTCCGCTAACCGCATCAATGCGCGCACCATACATAGGTGAATTGGCAAGCCCCATAGACAACTGCGCTTCTATTTGTAAGCGAATATAGCCCACCGCCTCCAAAATATGTGGCATGGCATCACTGGTGGTAATGCGTATGCCATCACGCATATCTGTGGCAAGTCCTGCATTGCTAAGGTTGGCATTGGCTTGGGGGCGTGCACCGTGTACCAAAACCAAATTAATGCCCAAACTGTGCAATAAGGCAAAATCATGAATCAATGTACTAAAATTGGGGTGCTCCACTGCCTCACCACCAAACATAATCACAAATGTTTTACCGCGGTGAGTATTGATATACGGCGCAGAATTACGAAACCAGCGCACATGGTCATGAGTGGTATTTGGTTGATTATAGGTTTGGGCTTGGGTTGTCATCACGGCTATCCTATGGCTTGCTTTTTAAGGGATTTACAATAGCAAACTTTTGTTTAAATGCCAAGTGGTTCATTAGTCATTTTTCACACAAAATTCATATAAGACGCATCAGATTTTCATCCTATCTCGTTAAGATGATACCCATCACCCCTGTTGGAGTTATGGTATGCAAAAAGTCTTATTGTTAAAAGGTATTGTTATCACCGCCTTATGCCTCTTGTTTGTCATTGGGCTTAGCATGGTGTCATATTTGGTGCATGAGCGCCAAAGTTACCAAGAAAAAGTGATTGATGAAATTAAGCAAACCCATGTGCGCGAGCAAATTGTGGCAACGCCATTTTTGCGCTTTAGTCACACCGCTGTGGCAGGACAAGCGCCAAACATTTACCCTGTTTTTGCTGAAGACAGCACAACCAAAGGCGCTTTAAAGGTCAGTGATGATACTTATAAGCGCGGTATTTATCGCGCCATCAACTACCAAGCCAGTCTTGCACTCTCACAGCAGTATCACCTGCCTGCTACTGCAGCGCCAGCACCTTTGCCAAAACAGGTGGCTGCTCAAGGTACTTCTACATCCGCTGTCAATACACCCCCTAGTGCGCCAACACTTGAGTTAATTATTCCTGTGGCGGATTTGCGTGGGGTCAATTTGCCTGTTGTCACCGTTAATAACACCTCTTATCAAGCCAGTTTTGGCAGTGGTGCACTAGCACCTGTTGCAGGACAACTGGGTGCGCTGTCTTACTTATTAGTGGATATTAGTCCCTTATTAACCAAAGATAGCAAAGGCAACCTTAATGCGCTTGATATCCATGTGGAGATGACTTTGGATATTGCTGGCATTGGCAGCTTAGAGATGATTCCCATGGGCAAAAATAGTGTGGTAGAGTTGCAAGGTAATTGGCAAGCCCCTAAATTTTATGGTGACGTACTACCTCCTATCAAATCCTTTACTCAAGCAGGCTTTAGCGCCAGTTGGGATAGTCCTTTTTTGGCTCAAAGCAATGCTGCCTCCCTACAAGATATTTTGGCTTGTACCAGTGAATGCGCTTCGGGCAGCTATCAGCGGTTGGGGGTAGATTTTGTTGATGAAAATAACAGCTATGTACGCATTGATCGCTCAATCAAATATGCTTTGTTGTTATTGCTGGTGTCATTTGGTACTTTCTTTTTGTTTGAGGTGGTGCGCAGCCTAAAAATTCACCCTGTGCAATATGGCTTGGTAGCATCAGCGTTATTAACCTTTTATGTGCTGTTGTTGTCATTGTCAGAGTATATTTTGTTTTGGCAAGCCTATGCGATTGCAGGAGCAGCGTGTGTTTTATTGATTGGTTGGTACACCTCATTTATGTTACATAGTAAGGTGCGCGCTTTGATATTTATGGGGATTTTGGGCAGTTTGTATGCACTGTTTTATGTGATTTTGACAGCCACCGAGTTTAATTTGTTGTTGGGCGCGCTGTTTTGTTTTGCTTTGGTCTTTGTTGCGATGTTTGTCACGCGCAAAATTGACTGGTATGGTGTTAAATAAGGAGGCGACTATGAGTGCTTATTCTTGGCTTGGGTTGACAAAATCTGATGTGCTAATCTTGCTGCAAGGCGCGCCAATGACTGAATTTGCGCACTGGCTTTATATCCCACACTGGGCGTTGCTTTTGAGCTTTGATAAGCAAGTGTGTACTGATGTGCAGTTGGTGGCATAAGTCACCAACAAGGATGTGTCAACACGTCAATTTTGAGTGAAAAATTAGCTAAACCCTCGCTTTTTTGGGTAATAAACTTCAGAACCTGTCACGATTAATGGCGCTTTTATATTTTTGTAGAATAGTTCATTCAAAGTGCTTACTTTTTTGTCAAAACTTGCTTGATAGAATCACTATCAAGCAAGTTTTTTTCCTTGAAAGCTTACAATTTATCTTATTTTTGCCAAAAAAATTAATCATGGACAAGCTCTAAGGCAATGCCGCCCTATTAACAAGGCTATGCCAACAAAGGCACACTGCATCTTTTTTCACCAAAAGCACGTCTAAAGCCTTGTATTTAACTTTTTTTAAGGTGTATGTCATAATCAACACGCCTTAACATGACCTAGCTAAATCACCCGACTAAACCGCTTGGTATGCGCTTTGCCCAAATATTCATCAAAAACCATTGCCACATTACGTCCTAACAGCCGTCCTTTGGGCAAAATACGCACACCTTTGGCATCAATATCCACAAGAGCATCTTGTTTCATATCCGCCAATTGTGCCAATTCATCAGCAAAGTATGTCACAGGATCAATGCCAAACCGATGATTGATATCAAGAAAGTCCATATAGTCATGGCATAACAAATTCATGATGACATAGCCTCGCAATTGGTCGCCCAAGCTGGCTTTGATGTGCTTAGCTGCTGGTAGCGTATTTTGAGCAATCTTTTGTTGATACAAAGACAGATCCGTATCATTTTGCAAAATATGCGCACCAATTTGGCTAATAGCAGATACCCCAAACCCAAGCAAATCCAAATGCCCCAAGGTGGTATAACCCTGAAAATTACGGTGCAAACATCCTTTGGCTTGTGCTTTTGCCAAGGCATCTTCAGGACGGGCAAAATGATCAATACCAATATAGTGGTACCCTGCCATCATCAAGGCAGTAATGATATTTGACAACATCAACAGCTTATCAGAAGCTGATGGCAAATCAGCCTCGTTAATTTTACGCTGGGAGCTAAAGCGTTCAGGCAAATGCGCATAATTAAATACAGATAGACGGTCAGGATTTAGCTTAATAATCTCTTCAATGGTGCGCGCCATACTCGCTGGTGTCTGATGAGGGAGACCATATATCAAATCAATATTAATAGAATCAAATCCAAGTGCGCGCGCCTGCGTCATCACTTGCTCTATCAATGCCAAAGGCTGCACACGATTGACCGCAATCTGCACAGTTTCATCCAAATCCTGCACCCCAAAAGACAAGCGATTCACCCCAAGCTCTTTTAAGGTGGCTAATGTGGTAGGACGAATTTCTCTAGGGTCAATCTCTACTGAATAATCGCCTGCAGCATCAAACACAAACTTCTCTTTTAAAAAACGCCACAAACTAACCAGCTCTTCATCACTCAAAAAAGTGGGTGTGCCACCGCCAAGATGCACTTGCTCCACAGTAGGAGCACCCTTTAGCAGAGCGCGTTTGTGGGCAATTTCTTGAAACAGGTACGCCAAATAATTGCCCGAATCTGCATTTTTTTTGGTGATGATTTTGTTGCACGCACAGTAATAACATAAATGCCGACAAAAAGGGATATGAAAATACAAAGACAATCCTATACGACTGTCACGGGTTTGTAAAATTTCTTGCTCCACCCCCTCTTGAATGGGGGTAAATTCCAATGCGGTTGGATAAGAGGTATAACGCGGTCCTTGGCGGTTGTATTTTTGGATGAGCGCCTCATCAAACACGCATCCAGACATTGATGCTCCCATATCCAGCTGCCCTCCATGATTGGCATAAGGACTGATTGTATGACTTGTAGGGCAAGCTGCCGTTGTGGTGTCAAATACATGGGCTGATGACGTATCGCAGGGTTTGGACATAACAGACTCTTTTGTCATTTTTTATAAATTCTCTATCATATCACAAAACACCTAGAGTCAAAATATGTGCTTGGACGTGGCACAACTTGCCATGCTCGCCTGCATTACACTGCTTTTTTGAAAAAGCATTTATAAAGCTTGATAAATTGGGTATAATGATGGGTTTAATTTTTTATTTAAATCTTAAAAGAGCCACCCATGAGCAACAAAGTCCGCACTCGCATCGCCCCTTCTCCCACAGGCTTTCCCCATGTTGGCACTGCCTATATTGCCTTATTTAACCTTGCTTTTGCTAAGGCGCATGGGGGTGAGTTTATTTTACGCATTGAAGACACTGACCAAACACGCTCTACCGCCCAATCAGAACAGATGATTTTGGACGCACTTCGTTGGGTGGGGCTGTCATGGAGTGAAGGTCCTGATGTGGGGGGTCAGTTTGCCCCTTATCGCCAGTCTGAACGTGGTGATATTTACAAACAATATGCCCAAGAGCTGCTAGACAAAGGGCATGCTTTTCGCTGTTTTTGCACTCCTGAAGAACTAGATGCCATGCGCGCCGAACAAATGGCGCAAGGCTTACCTGTCAAATATGATGGTCGCTATGCCACTTTGTCGCGTGAAGAATCTGATCATTTAGCCAACAGTGGCAAACCCTTTGTCATTCGCATGAAAGTGCCAGCGTCAGGCGTGTGTGTCATTGAAGATATGCTGCGTGGCGAAATTAGCATTCCTTGGGAACAAGTGGATATGCAAGTCCTACTAAAAACAGACGGTATGCCAACCTACCATCTTGCCAACGTGGTTGATGACCATTTGATGGAAATCAGTCATGTCATTCGTGGCGAAGAATGGATATCCTCTGCCCCCAAACATAAACTATTGTATGAGTATTTTGGTTGGGAAATGCCAAAATTATGTCATATGCCCCTACTTAGAAATCCTGACAAATCCAAGCTCTCCAAGCGTAAAAACCCCACCTCCATCACCTACTATCGTGATGCAGGTGTCTTGCCAGAGGCGTTACTTAATTACTTAGGGCGCATGGGATACAGCCTGCCTGATGAACGTGAAAAGTTTAGCTTAGATGAAATGATTGACAGCTTTAATATTCAACGCGTTTCTCTTGGCGGTCCTATTTTTGATATTGAAAAACTCTACTGGCTTAATGGAGAATACTTGCGCGCCATGAGCCCCACTGACCTCAAAAACACCCTACTTGCTTGGGCAAGCAATGATGACAAGCTGACCGCCATCGCCAGCGCCATTCAGCCTAGAATCAATCTATTATCCGATGCCATCAATTGGGCAGGGTTTTATTTTCAAAATCTGCCCACCATTAGCCTTGAAGATTTTGACCACAAAACACTCACGACCGACCAACAAATTGAACTACTTCAGTTAGCACAGTGGCAATTAGAAAGTCTGCCAGTATGGACAGAGCACAACATCTACCAAACCCTCAAAGGGCTGTCCGCAGAGCTAGACATCAAGCTAAAAGACTTTATGCAGCCGTTTTTTATTGCCATTGCAGGCAGCAAATCAAGCACCCCTGTGATGAATTCCATGTACGTCATCGGGGCGGATATGACCTTGACTCGCCTACGCCATGCCATTGATGTCTTGGGCGGACTTGGCAAGAAAAAGCAAAAAAAACTAGAAGAATTCAACAAGGGTCTGCCCAATTTTTTGAGCGGTGCATAACAACAAAAGTCTGACATAGATAACTGTCAGCATCAAAACCTTATGATGCTGACAGCGTATTTTTGACAACTGTCATGGCATTAAATCAAACTCTGCCATTTTGTTTTAAAAGACTACCAACTTGGATTTACCCACAGCACGCCCTAATCTTATCAAAAATAGGGTGAGCTTAGGGTGTCTTGCTTACTCCAAACACCCACTACAAAATGAAACTATACAGCATAAAAAGCGATTACAGCGAATTAAGCAAAAACACCGACATTAAAGGCGATTTTGCCGATATTTTGTGGAATGGTTTTATCGTTCACAGCCGAAAAAAAGACCATACGGTGGTGGAGCGTTTTGGTGCATATGTACCACCGATTTACACAGATGGTCGGCAAATTATCCTTACGGACGAAATCAAAAAACAGTTGGAACAAACAGATTTACAAGGGATTGAATTCAAAGAAGTGGAAAAACGCAAAATTATCAAAGGCGATTGGAAAAATTTTTCGTTTGGCTTTTTCGAAAAATTTGACGACCCGACTTTTGATCCGATTGAAAAAGGCAAACACTCCGAAGAAGCCTCAGAACAAATGCCAAAACTTTGGCGAATAAAACCGTTACACGCCATTGAGTTTAAAAAAGTGGATAAGGATAGATTTATATTTTCCACTTCAAAATATGCTGATTTTTACGAAGCCACAGGTGACAGACTGGGCATTTTTATTTCTGAAAAAGCCAAACAAATTTTTGAAAATTTAGCTCTTCCGCTTGTTTTTGACGAAGAATTGTAAAAGGTTTATTCAATAATCTTCAAATGGTAAAATCAATATAAATAAAAAGGACTAAATTTAAAAAATGACAAATTACATACAGCAAATCAATCGTATTAAAGAAAAGTTTGCCCAAGCGAAGGCAAAAGATGTTAATTTAGAAGTTTTTGGAGCAGACGCACACGAATATCATCTAAATCCGCCTGTGAGCGAACAAGAAATTTCAGAATATGAGGCGATGATAGGCACTCGTTTGCCAGATTGCTTTCGGGCGTTTTTATTGCACATAAATGACCCCAAGGCAACCACCGAACAGGATATTGCAGGTCCCTACTACGGGCTATATGATTGGGCAAGTCTGACAAACCCAGAAAACTCCGAAGCCTCGATCCGGTGCCTGAAAAATCCGTGTTTGATAACACCAAAAATGACTGATGAACAGTGGAATGCACTCATTGCACCACTTGATGACAACAATTTGGACGATGAGGCTTACGACCAGCTGACCGATGAAATTTTAGGCGGATTGCTACCAATTGGAAGTCAGGGTTGCACTTATTACCACGCTTTGGTGCTCAATGGCGAGTATGCCGGGCGGGTGGTTAATATGGATATGGACTTGCTAAAACCAAAATTTTGCTACGAAGCCAATTTTTTGGATTGGTATGAACGCTGGCTTGACGAAATTATTTCAGGGGAATTGATTGGAAAAAAAGTGGCGTGGTTTGGCTATCAGCGAGGCGAAAAAAGCGAAGAACTCATTCATATTTTTGAAACCTCTACCGAAAAAGAAGACAAAATAGATTGCCAAAATGCTTTATTGTCTAAAAAACTGCCTTTTTCTCGAGATATTTTGCAAAAAATAGAGCATTTTTTGAGTCAAGAAGATGAATACTACGCCCTTTGGTTACGGATTTTATGTAAGTCAGATTTTGAGCGTGCCAAAAAATACCTACCTGAACTTGCCGACAAAGATTTATTGGCATTCTTCCAAAATATTTATTGGCATGCCCCTGACAAAAAAAGCCGAAAGCTGCTACTTTTTGCCTTTGATAGAAACGAAAATGGCACAAATTAATGATGAAGAAACGCTCGACTTTTGTGGCTATGTTTTGAGAGAAACAGGCACGGATTACACTGCGTTTATGATTCCTTTTGCCAAGCATTCCAATCCGAAAATTCGCCAAACGGCAAAGAACAATCTTGCCAACTCGCCCAATGAAGAAAAGTATTTAGAT
>JBHBMT010000006.1:0-6562 GCA_041773075.1 Moraxella sp. | reverse complement strand
CTTTCCCGCTACTTTCCCCTTACTTTCCCCTAATAAAATCAAGTTTTATTTTATATTTCAATAACTTATAATTTCACTTTCCCATTTTCCCATTTTTTAGGGTGTGTTGTATTTTGCGTGTATTTTTAGGGTGAGTGGATTAATACAATTAAGTAATTTTAATGATATATAAATGACTTAATCACCTCTAAGGATGGGCGACAAACCTAGCAATCCAAAGCGAGCCGACACAGCCCGCAAGCGGTAAAGGCTAGAAATGGGCTTATACAGAATGATTGTTTACTTGAATCCCAAAAAACCCAAGTAATTAAACTTGCTACATCTTTGGTGGGGTGATGTCAAAGTAAAAGTTGTTACACATAAAGACCGTTGCCATCACTCTTTTTTTTTTGCGTGGTCAAAACCCTATAGGGGTATACCGACTTACCCGCCCACCAAGTCCGACAGTTTGGCAGGGTGTGGGGGCGAGTCAAAAATTTTGCCAAGCGCTATAGGCGGACACCGCGCCCCCTCTCGTGTATAAAAAAAATTTTGATTTAGCGAAAAATATCCATTTTCTCCTTTTTTTTGTCCAATGGGGGGAGGTTGCCGCAAAAGTGTCTATTTAAACAACAATTATTATATAAAAGTTTGTTAAAATGGAGAAAATTAAGAAAAAGCCACCAAAAAGGCGGACATTTTGGCGGTTTAAGCCGTGAAACATATTGGGTATTTTAGTCATTTAGCGGAGGCATGGGGCTATTGGGCAACTGCTCACCTGCCTGCCAGTTGAATTATTTTTGGGTGAATTTTGGGGGTGCTTAAAAAAAATGGCTACCAAAACGGCTACCAAATTTGTTATATAAAAAATTATTTATATAAAAATCAATTATTTAAATTATAAAAATAAGGCTTATCGGCTTGCCTTATTTTATTTTGTCATTTTTTTTTCAAGAACAAACAAGGGCGTATTAGAATAATGCAACTGCCCTAAAAAGCGACCATAAATAAACCCCACTCCTTTGTGATTGGGGTTTTGTTATTGATACTTAAAGCGATACATCAGTAACTTGCCTTGCTATGCTGCTGTGCTATCTTTGGTCTGTTGCTTTTTTTTGAGCTTAAAAGACTTCATATATGACGAAGCCATACCATATAAGCTAGAAAAAACAAAGGCATGGCAAATAACAAACTGTCTATACGGTCAAGTATGCCACCATGACCCTTAAGCCAAAAGCCCATGTCTTTGATATGGTGACGGCGTTTGACAGCAGATTCTAATAGATCTCCTGCAATCCCTAGTATGCCCAAGCACAGTGCCAACACAAAGCACAGCTTACCCTCAAAAGAGGTGAGATATACCCCAAGTGGTGTTGCAATCAAAGCCATCAATAAGGTACCAAACAGAGCACCCTCAATGGTTTTGTTGGGGCTGATGGTTGGGGCGAGTTTGACCAAAAAGAAGCGTCCACCAAGCAATTTACCAGCAATATACTGCGCCACATCATTGCTTTGTACACAAAACAGTACAAACAGTAGTACGCCTTTGTGAGCCTGTATGGACAATGTGTGATATAGCCAAGGCAAGCAAAGACAAAATGCACTTACCCATACTAGTAATATCCAATCTTGGATAAAAACAGCAGTTTTTTTGTGGATGAATTTTTTGCTAAAACGCCATAGCCGAAAAATCTCATGAACAGCTTTGCACCAAATGGCAAGACAGAGCAATATCATCGCCCATGTACCAAGTAGATAGCATACAAAAAGAACCGTCAGCATGGCAAGCCAAGAGCCGACAATAGGACGGATAGAAGCCAAAGGATGTGTGCTGGCTAATGCCCTAAAATACAAATGCAGCATTAGCACCACTCCCCAAGTTCCTAGTATAAATACTATGTCTGGCTGCATTATTCCCCCAAGGAGTTGTGTGCCAAAGCGGTCAAAACAGCATCATCCAGATAGCAATGTGCACGATGTGTGGGGTGATGTGTATCCAATAATTTGCGTATGTCAGCAGCGCTAAGTCGTCCAAAATAGGCAATTAAGCACGCCATCAATGCCACACTACGACTCAAGCCCAAAAAGCATTGACATATCACCAAGACATTATCAGAGGTGCGTAACTGATGTTCTATCTGATACCCAAGAGCAATCAGTTCGCTCAAGGTATGTTGGTCATAGGCGCTTAAGTCTAGTCTGGGCTGATAAAAATAGCGATGTGGTGTGGTCAGCCAAAGAGGAGCGGTATGATTGAGCTCGGCAAGTGTATCTATATAAATGAGTGTATGAGTAGGATAGGCATTGAGTATGTGTTGTATGCTATCATTTTGACCATAGCCTACGCTCAAAAAGGATAATGCCCCGTGGTTTAGGGTGATGGCAGTTTTTTGGGTATTATACAGTGAGCGCCGATGAGTCAATGCAGCAAACAGCCGATAGCTAAGTATGGGCAGCCATACAAGCACCATAGGGCGCCAAGTAAGCCTGCCCTCTTGCTTATCAAAAAAATGACGAATATAGCCCATGCCATCAAAGGCAGCTTGGCGATGATATAGATACGCCATGATAAGCAAGCTCAATGCGCCTAGGGCTGCTATGGCTGTTGTGAGTACCTTTACTGTCAATGCCAAAGGATAGCCCATTACAACCACAGGCACTAACAGCCAAATCAATCCCCATATCAGTGCCAATAGCACATATTTTAGGATATTTTGGCTAACTATCGCGCCATAGCGCCGATATACAGACTGTTCAACTATCCATGTCCCTATTGCCAAAGCTACCCCTGCCACCATATCCCATAGATGGTGCTGCCAAGTAAATAAGGTGGAAAGCGCCACCAAAAAACACACACCCATCAGCCCAAAGTACCTTGCTTTGGTTAGTTGCGCTGTGTGATGTAAGGTTAGAGCAATCAAAACAGCATAAGCAACGTGTAATGAGGGCAGTTGATTAAAGGGTTTGTCCAGTTGGTGCAACCACTGATACGCCCAACGCCAATCCACCCCCAAGCCCTGATAGCTGGTAATCTGAAACGAAAAATGCAAGGGATAAAGATAAAAACACAAAACTGCCACCAAGGTAATAAGCAGTAAGCGCAGACTGTGCCGTGTGACTTCATGAATAGGTATGACAAAAAAACTGATAATCAGCAAAGGAATAGAGCAAGCGTATGGCACAATCATCGCAGGCACAAAAGGTATCCACTTATCCCAAGCGGTTGCCACAGTGGGTAGTCCTGCTACCATAAACAGCTGCTTGGCATACAGATTGCTAAGAGGATAAAAAATATAAAATACCCCCCCAAATACCAACAGACCCAACCAACGATTGCGCATCATACAGTCTAATCGCCCCGATGATAGGGATGGTTGTTTAAGATGCTCATGGCGCGGTACAGCTGCTCTATCAGTACAACTCGCACCAAGGGGTGAGGTAGAGTTAGGTCAGACAATGACCAACGAAAATCAGCCATCGCCAACACCTCCTCGCTCACACCATCGGCACCCCCAATGACCACGCTGACATCCATACCTTCGTTCATTGTGGCATCTAGGCGCGTGGCAAGACTTTCGGTGGAGAGCATTTTACCTTTGACATCTAGTACCCACAATTTACCCTTATTGTTGTGCGCTGCCAAAATCGCCGCCCCTTCACTTTGGCGATATTTGGTGATGTCAGCAGACGATGGATTTTTGCTGCGGCGAGCGGCAGGCAACTCCAGTAACTCTACGGACAACATAGGCAAGATGCGCTTGTGATATTCTTTAAAGCCTAGGGTGATCCAATCGGGCATTTTGGTGCCAATGGTGATGAGTTTAATTTTCATAAAAAGTCAATCCTTGGGGTTTTTATCATTTTACTGGATATTGTCATTTAAAAATAGTCTAAAATTTGATATGCTATACTGTCACCAGTGCCATCACAAAAAAAGCGCGCCAATAACCTTTAAAATGACGCATCTCATCGGTTTTGAGCGCGGATGCGCCAAATCAACAATAACATGATGTAATGATTGATACTAAAACGGCTTAAATACAATAAGCGCATGGGGATATCAAAGTTACCTGTGCCAAATAAGTATATCAATCAATGTTGTGATGAGCGTGATGGCTGTGTATGCTTTGTCAGTTGGGGGTGGACAAGGCGCTCATTCACCTAGGAGGTAGTCATGCAACATCCTTTGGATAACAAACTAAAGCAACAAACGCCATACAATCCATATCAAGCACCGAATGCGCTATTGCAGGAAGATGTGGATTTGGTGGAATATGAATATGCGGGATTTTGGATTCGTTTGGGGGCACATCTGATTGATGGGATCTTGTTTTTCTTGGTGGTAAGTGCGCCATTGATGGTGATTGGTCATGTTACAGGGATTTCCCCTTGGGATTCAACAGACATTAGTGTGATTGATATTATATCTAACGTTTTAGCGTGGGTGATTTCTATCTTTTGTTGGATAAGATATGCAGGTACCCCCGGTAAGCGCCTATTAAAGCTTAAGATACTAGATGCAGATACAGGCGAACCTTTGACAATGGGCAAAGCCATCATTCGCTATTTGGGATATTTTGTTTCGGCAGTGGTCTTGCTGCTTGGATATATTTGGGTGGCATTTGATCAACGCAAGCAAGGTTGGCATGATAAAATGGCAAATTCTGTGGTGGTCAAAGAGCTGTGAAACACACCACAAAGTCTACTGGCGATAAGTTTGAGCATCTTGCTTGTCAAGAGCTACAAGCGCACCAGTTTGATATTATTGCAACCAATTGGGCGGTAGCAAAAGTTGGGGAAATTGATATTATTGCTCGTAATACCACCACTCACCGTCACGCCCATCCCACTTTGATCTGTGTTGAAGTGCGCGCGCGCCGTCACAGTCAATTTGCGCAGGCAAGCGAAACTGTCACTGTTGCCAAACAAAAACGCATTATTGCAACCATGCAACACTTTTTGCAAGCGCATCCAGAATATGCCAATGATGAGGTGCGTTTTGATGTGATGGCATTTGATGTGGCTGTTGATGGCAACTGGACGCTAGAGTGGATACCGTCAGCATTTGTAGGTGAGTGAGTTTAGATGTATCGCATTAAATCTGTTAATCACCATTAAACAATCAAGGCAAAAGACAATGACAAACTATATACTTTGGATTAGTATGGCGCTATTGGTTGCAGGTTGTGCCAGTAACGCCACTTATACTGCTGCTGATGGTACAGTGATTTCTACCTCTCGCAGCGCCCCTGAACGTATGGTGGATGTGGGCATTGAGCGCAGTGCTTTAAAGGGGTTGGATAATATCGTTGGCTTGACCAGTAGTAATCATCGTGTTTCTAT
Organism: Moraxella sp.; assembly: GCA_041773075.1. Taxonomy (GTDB): domain Bacteria; phylum Pseudomonadota; class Gammaproteobacteria; order Pseudomonadales; family Moraxellaceae; genus Moraxella. The sequence continues at coordinate 1,240 of JBHBMT010000006.1, read as the reverse complement.
CACTGCTTTTAGAGGTGAGGTGCTGCTGACAGGTGAGGTGCCAAGTGAGGATATTAAGCAGCGCATCGGCACGATGGTGGAATCCATCAAAGAGGTGACGGAGGTGTTTAATTACCTAACTGTTGCAGACACTCCCAAAAGCCAAAGCCATACCGTACATGAAAATTACCTAAAAACCAAGATTGAAAGCAAGCTTGTCACCAGCAAAATCAAATCATCTCAATACCATATTGTTGTGCGCAATGACATTGCTTATGTGATGGGATATTTGACCAAGGCGCAACAAGACAAGGTGATCGAGGCGGTGACAAGCACAGATGGACTGGCAGGATTGTATCTGTTATCAACTTTGTTATTAACAGAAGAGGAGTTGGAGGCAGGCAGCTATACCCAAGAAAGTAATTACCCTCAAACAGGTAGCTACCCTGACAACGAGGCTGCCGTCTCTCAATCATCTGCACAAAGCAGCTATGTACAACTCTATCAAAATACCGACAACCCCTAAAGCGGGGAGGGTTATTGATTATTTGACACAGGTGGGCTTATATTAAGCCTAATTATCTTTTAAGGATACCTAAATGAACCATACCGATGCTATCGCCATTTTGCAAGCGCACTTTACTCAAGCTGTCAAGATTGATGCAGCAAATGAGGGGAATAAATTTGATGTGTTGATTGTGGATGACAGTTTTGAGGGTAAGCGCCTTGTGCAGCGTCAGCAAGCTGTGTATGCGTTATTCAATCACCATATTGCCAATGGCACAATTCATGCGCTATCCATTCATGCATTGACCCCTGCTGAATATCAAGCAAAATCTTAAGGTGTGTTTTTGAGTTTTTTGAGCGTGTTTTGTTAATTTTGAGGTGTTGGATATGGATAAATTTTTGATTACAGGTGGTGCGCGCATTGCTGGCGAAGTGGTGGTGTCGGGGTCAAAAAATGCAGCATTGCCCCTACTGGCAGCGCTCATTTTGCCTGAAACCCCAAGCGTCTTGCATAATGTACCTAGTCTAAAAGATGTGCAAACGCTGATTAAGCTGATTGCAGGCATGGGCATTAAGATTGATAAACAAGGGCATACAGTGACGTGTGATGCCAGTGTGGTTGAGAATTATTATGCGCCTTATGAATTGGTGCGTACGATGCGCGCCTCTATCTTGGTGCTTGGTCCTTTGCTAGCGCGCTTTGGTCAAGCAGAGGTGAGTTTGCCAGGAGGGTGTGCGATTGGCTCGCGTCCTG
>JBHBMT010000051.1:0-12613 GCA_041773075.1 Moraxella sp. | reverse complement strand
GGTAGATACTATCAGACTTACCAAATTCACTTGGTAAATCTTCCCAAGGTATACCTGTACGAATACGAAATAATATCCCTTCTATTGTTAATCTTAGATTGTGCTTGTTGTAGATTCCTAATTGCAGTAAAATAATCTTTAACTTGTGCCATTGTTCATCTATGAGTAAGGTGCGAGCCATAACGATTTTGGTACCTTGGTTGGGTCAGAGCTTCCATTTTACCAAAATCGTTTTTTCTTTTGTTTATAATTGTCAGGATGCCCTAAATAATCTATTTTTAACGTCAATACGACATATATAGCCAAGCTATGTATGTCTTTTTTAATGTTTGGTTTTAATGTTTGACCAAATCGCTGTCAGTCTTGTTTTTTATATCAGCACAACATTCATATCAACACAATACCCATCTTTGTACAGATGTGTACTTGCTTTTTGAGAAGATAACTTTATAATACAACAAATGTTCTTGTTATATAGAATATCATTGCCCTTTCATGAGCTTAGCTTACCTGACACGGCAGTCATAGTAAGCTGATACACCGTTTGTTTAGTTGGATTATTCCCATGTCCCACCCTATAAGTCGTGACGATATTAAAGCGTTATTTGAGTTGCCCTTTATGGATTTATTAATGCAAGCACAAACAGTGCATCGTCAGCATTTTAACCCCAATGAAGTACAAATCAGCACCTTATTATCCATCAAAACAGGCAACTGCCCCGAAGATTGTGGGTATTGCTCACAATCAGGACATCACAGGGACAAAACAGGATTAACCCCTGAAAAACGCCTAGAAATTGACAAAGTACTCGCCCAAGCTCGCCTTGCCAAAGCCTCTGGTTCATCGCGTTTTTGTATGGGAGCAGCATGGAAACATCCTAATGACAAAGACATGCCCTATTTGACCGAGCTGATTAGTGAAGTCAAGGCACTAGGACTTGAAACCTGTATGACTTTGGGTATGCTCACACCCACGCAAGCCCAAACTCTAGCTAAAGCAGGATTGGATTATTATAATCACAACCTAGACACCTCGCGCAATTATTACAACACCGTTACTAGCACCAGAAGCTATGATGACCGCTTGCAGACCATTGATTATGTGCGTCGCGCAGGGATTAATGTCTGCTCAGGCTCTATTGTGGGTATGGGCGAAAGTCGTGACGACCGCATTGACTGGATTTACGAGCTCACCCAAATGCCCATTGCTCCCCAATCCATTCCTGTCAATTTGCTTGTCCCCATCAAAGGCACTCCTCTAGGAGACAAGGTTTTGCAAGAAGGACAATTACCTGTTTTGGAATGGATTCGCACCATCGCTATCACTCGTATCTGCTGTCCCACAAGCTATGTGCGCTTATCAGCAGGGCGCGAAAGCCTCTCTGACAGTGAGCAAGCACTGGCATTTATGGCGGGAGCCAATTCATTTTTTTATGGTGACAAACTCCTAACAACAGGTAACCAAAGCCAAGCCAATGACAACAGACTCATGAAAACTCTTGGGCTAAGCGCTCAAACCCCCACCAAAAAACCCAACATCATCAACGCCATGACAGGCAAAGCTGAACATGACACCGATCTACCAGCAGGCTGTCCTTTATCAGCCTAAGCAAGTCATCATAATCAAGTCGTTTAAATTCGCCCCAAAACATCACCAATGCGCCTAGCATTCAAAGTGCATTGGTGTTGATGCCAGCGCGTTGAACATATTAAAACAACTATCTAGATAAACTTGCAACCACCATGACAAACGGGGCGCAGCCATACCCACCTAGCAAACCATCCACACACTGTTTTGCAACAAGCCATTTTACTCAATCAGTAGCAAAAAACCTTAACAAAAAATCATTCCCTTTTCTTAAATAAATTTGCTATTATTTGCCATCATCTCTCTTAACTTTGCTTATTTCTTATGTTTATCCCAAAAAGCAATGCCCAATTGGCAGCAGAATTATTAGAAACCATTACCCTAACACAGCTGGCAAACGATGAATTTCTTGGACAAAGTCGTGATTATGTGGGTGCCCGTATTTTTGGCGGTCAAGTGCTAGCCCAAGCGCTTATGGCGGCAGCTCGCACCTTAGGTGTTGATAAACCTTGTCATAGTTTGCATGGATATTTTTTGCGCGGAGGTGATATTCGCTATCCTGTGCGTTATCAAGTACGCCGTTTGCGCGATGGTAGAAGTCTATCCGCCCGTGAAGTCACCGCCATTCAAGACATTGATGATGGTAAGGGAACTCAAGTATCGCAAGTGATTTTTTCAATGATTGCTTCTTTTTCGCCGATGGAAGGAGGGCTAGACTATCAGCTAGATATGCCCAATCGCCCCACCCCTGACAGCTTGGAGAATGAACAGACGCTCAAACAACACTACCTAAAAGATGTACCCGATGCCCTAAAGGAACGTTTTTTGCGTCAGCGTCATGTAGAAATCAAGCCATGCCAACCACAAAATCCTATCAAACCCACCCCCACAGAACCCAAGCAAGCAGCATGGTTGCGCATTTCTGAACTTGGTACGCACCCTGTGGCAGTACATCAAGCGCTGCTGGCGTTTAGTTCGGATTACTATTTGGTGGCAACAGGGTTACTTAGTCACGGCATCAATCTTATCACACGCGGCTTACAGGTAGCTAGCATTGACCATTCCATGCACTTTCATCGCCCTTTTGATATAGAACAATGGCTGCTATATGATATGTGGAGTGATACAACCAGTCACGCCAAAGGGTTGAATCATGGACAATTTTGGCAAAATGGCAAGCTGATTGCCACCACACAACAAGAAGGCTTGATGCGTTTGCGATTATTAGACAAAGAGTGATCTATGAAAAAACTGCTATTTGCCACACTGATACCTTGTTTAATGATGGCAGGCTGTGAAAATATGTCTACCACTGCCACGCCCACACTTGATAGCACTCAAGTGGCTAACTTAATTCCGCCAAAACGTGTACAAGACGCTCACAGCTGGGCAAAAGACATTGATACTATTTTTGGCACCCTCAATATTCCCAAAACCACTCAAAATGTCTGTACAGTCATTGCTGTTATTGATCAAGAATCCAACTTTGTTGCCGACCCTACTGTACCCAATTTGGGCAGCGCCTCCTTAAAAGCCTTGGAAGATAAGCTAGAAGACAAACTTGGCAAAACCATGGCAGGTTATTTTAGAAATATGCTTGCCACCAAACCCGACCCAAAAAACAACTTTATCAAACAAATCAAAGCTGTCAAAACCGAACGAGAGCTAGATGAACTTTATCGCAAAATGTTTGCTTATTTTGGCGAAACCTACAAAGTTGGCGCCATCAATCAAACCGCCAAGCTCTTGGGCAACGGCATTGACGAAAAGCTAAATCCCATCACCACGCTAGGCTCTATGCAGGTACATATTGACTACGCCAAGCGCCATCGCCGCACCTCAATGACGGATGATGCTCTGCGCGATGACTTGTATAGTCAATATGGTGGATTGTATTATGGCATTCACCGCTTAATGCTGTACAGGGCGGACTATGACAAGCCTCTATATCGCTTTGCTGACTATAATTCTGGTATGTACTCTAGTCGCAATGCTGCTTTTCAAGAACAACTGGCTGCTGTTACTGGCAAATCATTGACTTTAGATGGCGACTTACTGCTGTATGATGGTGATGGCAACCCAAAAGCACAAGCAGGACAAACCGAACAAGCCCTGCAAACCTTAAGCACTACCGTCCCAGAGCTGACCGTGCGTCAAATTCGCCAAGATTTACGCAAAGAAAAAACCAAAGACTTTGAAAACACGCTGACTTATACATACATCAAGGATGCCTATGGCAAAAAAACAGGCAAGTATCCACCCTATGCCATCATGCCCAAAGTTACCATTTCAGGACCAAAGCTCTCCAAAGACTATAATACCAATTGGTTTGCCACTCGGGTGGATAAGCGCTACCAAACTTGCATAGCAACCGCCAAAAAGCACAACTACCCTCAATGAGCGCTTTTGTCTTTTGTAAGACATATCTTACAGAAATTGGCGTAATTAGCGTCTTGCGTCCCCACCCTAAATAACGCATAATACGCACACAGCAGACGGATAGGCTCATGGATAGAGTCACCAAGGACGATACGCTGTATCAATGGAATGCAACGCATGGACGTAGTGATGGTACTTACCCACCTAAAGTGCTATCATGGAAACTCCCCATAAGCCACATAACACTCATCCACCCCCACGAGTGTTATGTGGCTTAACTTTTTATGCTCATTTCATCAATTGGCATCAATACAATCAATTTATACCTAAAAAACTTGAAAATTACCACAAGGTTAGTTTTTGACATCAAGTGCGTGTTACGCATGATTAAAGGGCTTTGCTTTAAAACGGTGCGCAATACGTACCTTACATCTTGTAGCAAGTCTGAAGTTGAGTGGGTATATATAGCAATACCACCCTCAACTTAAAATCACCTCAATTCTAGGTAAAAAATGCCAAGTTGTTTATTGATTTGAATACAAAGGCTATCTCAACAAAACCCAAAACACCACACACCCGTACTTCAGCCATCGCTTCAACATTAAAAAAAGCCTTTGAATATTCAAAGGCTTTTACTTAATTATAACTCGCGTTTGATTTCATGAATCTCAAAGACTTCAATCAAGTCACCCACTGCCACCTCATAGCCTTTGACTGCCAAGCCACATTCAAAGCCTGCTTTGACTTCTGTCACATCATCTTTGTAGCGGCGCAATGACTGTAAATGTCCAGTGAAAATCACCTTATCATCACGCAAGACACGGATGGGCTTGTTGCGATAGATGGTACCTTCTTGAACCATACATCCTGCCGCCGCGCCAAACTTACTTGAGCGGAAGACGTCACGCACCTCAGCAATGCCCAAGATTTGCTCACGATGTTCAGGCGCTAGCATACCACTCATTGCCGCCTTGACATCATCAATCAATCCGTAAATCACACTATAATAACGAATATCAATGCCTGCTTCATCTGCCTTGCGCTTACCTGCATTGTCAGCGCGCACATTAAACCCAAGCAGCACAGCCTCACTAGACTCCGCCAAAATCACATCTGATTCTGTAATAGCGCCCACGCCAGAGCTAATCACACGCACCTTAACTTCATCAGTGGATAGCTCATCTAGCGCACCCAATAAGGCTTCTAATGAACCACGCACATCTGTTTTTAAGATGATATTCAAGGTAGCTGCCTCACTGCCCATTTGCTCAAACATGGTTTCAAGGCGCATTTTGTTTTGGCGCTCAATCAAACGCTCACGCTCACGGGTAGCGCGGAAATCTGCCACTTCACGGGCTTTTTTCTCATCAGACACCACCAAAAACTCACTACCTGCCGCTGGCACATCAGGTAAACCCAAAATTTCCACAGGAATAGAAGGACCTGCGTGTTGAATACGCTGACCGTTTTCATCAGTCATGGCGCGGACTTTACCATAAAATTCCCCTGCCAATACAAGGTCACCTTGATTGAGCGTGCCTTTTTTGACCAATAGGCTAGCCACCACACCGCGCCCTTTATCCAAGCGAGATTCAATCACCACCCCTTGTGCTGCACCATCAGTTGGGGCTTGTAGCTCCATGATTTCAGCTTGTACACTAATCAGCTCAAGCAACTCATCAATCCCCGCACCTGTCTTAGCAGACACTTTTGCAACAGGCGTATCTCCACCCCATGCTTCAGTTACTACCTCTTTGACTGACAACTCATTTAATACGCGGTCAGGGTCAGCTGTTTCCTTATCCATCTTGTTAATTGCCACAATCAAAGGTACGCCTGCAGCACGCGCATGGTCAATTGCCTCTTCAGTTTGTGGCATCATACCATCATCAGCAGCAACCACTAAGACCACAATATCCGTTGCCTGCGCCCCACGAGAACGCATTGCCGTAAAGGCAGCATGACCAGGGGTATCAAGGAAGGTAATCACGCCGCGGTCAGTTGTCACATGATAAGCGCCAATGTGCTGGGTGATACCCCCCGCCTCTCCTACCGCGACTTTGGTGGTGCGAATTTTGTCAAGCAAGGAAGTTTTACCATGGTCAACGTGCCCCATGATGGTCACTACGGGTGGGCGCGCTTGGATATTGCTAGATTTTTCATCTACCGCCTCTTGCAAATCATCCTCAAGCTTGGTATCGCTCACATAAATGGCGTTATGTCCAAGCTCTTCCACCACAAGCCCTGCTGTCGTTTGGTCAATGACTTCAGACTCACGCACCATCTCGCCCATTTTCATCAATACTTTGATGACTTCGCGCACCTTCACCGCCATCTTTTGAGCCAAATCGCTAACGACAATACGCTCACCAATCTCTACATTATAGATAATTTTTTCTACGGGCATCTCAAACTTATGTTTATTAGCTTGAGAAGATTTAAGCCCCTTGGTGCGCGTCTTAATTTCACGCTCTTCTTGGTTTTTGCGACCACCTTTTTTGGCTTTGCCACTGGTGGCGCTGGCAGTACCACGCTTAATTTCACGGCGCTCTTTTTCAAAAGACTCCTCCAAAGCAGCGCCCACCAAGCCTTTTGCCAAGGGTTCGTCTTTGCGCACAATCACACTTTCTTCGCCATCATCGCTATAGCGCGATGCCATTTGTTTCATTTGCTCAAGGGTGCGTGCTTGCGCCTCTTCAGCAGCTTTACGGCGCGCTGCTGCTTCAATTTGACGCAAACGCTCTTCTTCAGCTTCTTTGGCAAGACGCGCTTCTTTTTCTACACTGGTTTCTTTAGGCTTGACTTCTTTTTTTGGTGCGGCTTTTGCTTTTTTGCTTTCTTCTTGAGCAGCTACCTCTTTGGTGTCAGCGGCTTTGGCGGCAGCTTTTTCTACCTTGACCACTTCTACTGGTTGAGTCTCTTCTGCTTTTTTAGTTTTTTTCACCACCACACTGGCTGCTGGCTTAGCTTTAGTATCACCTCCACCACTAGCACGCATTGCCGCTAAAGCTGCTGCTTGGCGCTCTTCTGAGGCTTTTTTGGCAGCTTCTGCCGCTTCTTCAGCTGCTTTTTTTGCCAAGGTTTCTTGTTTGGCAAGTTCTGCTTGCGCTGCTATTTCTTCGGCAATTTTGGCTGGATCGGGTTTTTCAAAGACTTTTTTCTTGGCAGTTACTACTTTGACTGTTTTTGCTTTACCTGAGGTGCCCGTTACTTGAGCAGTAGAAGTGGTTTTTGCTTTTAGGCTAATACGGCTTTTTTGGGTTTCGCCATGACTGTGTTTTAAAAAGGCGATGAGCTTTTCTTGCTCGCTTTCTGTCACAAGGTCTGTTTCATTGCGCACACCAATACCCGCATCTTTAAGTTGTTTTAATAAAAGAGTTACGTCTTTTTTTGAAATTGCTGCCAATTCTTTGACGGTTTTGTCTGCCATAATAGATGTCACCTACTCATTGGGGGTAATTCATTGCAGTTATCATAGTAATTCAAAAACAACAAGGGTATTTTGCAAAGGTGTGTTGTTTATAAATCATCTAACGATTTCTAAAAAATTACCAAATTTTGTTGCCAAATTCACAACCCCAATGGTGTAAGTTTGGCAGTTATCTAAGGAATGGGCGCACTCATGAGAATGCGCTCAATATATACGCTGTCATACTATTCAAACCAAGACTTGCGTGCAGTCATAATCAGCTTACCAGCACTCTCACTGTCCAAGCCATCAATATCATCGATATCAAACACAGCCTGCTCTGCTAGGTCATCTACCGTCACAATGTCACGTTCAGCCAGCTTATAAGCAATCGCCGTTGTCATGCCCTCAAGCGCCAACAACTCACTGCTTGGCTCTTTTAGGTTTTGCTGCTTGGCAAGCTCATCGCTAATGACCACCTCTTTGGCACGTGCTTGAATCAGCTCAATGGCTTCTTCATCCAAGCCTTCAATTTCATCAAAGGCATCTGCTGGCACATACGCAACTTCTTCAATGCTAGTAAAACCAACTTCTGCCAACGCTTCTGCCAAATCTCTATCCATCTCTAGGCGCTCATAGAACAGCTCAATATAGCCTTGAGTTTCGCTTTCTTGACGCTCTAGATATTCAGACTCTAGCATCATATTAAGCTTGTACCCTGTCAATTCAGAAGCAAGGCGTACGTTTTGACCTTGTGCGCCAATTGCGCGCGCCAATTGGTCATTGGTCGCAAAAATGATGTCGGCACTTTTGGCGTCTTCATCAAGTACAATGCTACTAACATCGGCAGGCTCAAGCGCACTGATGATGTACTGTGCAGGGTCATCACTCCACACCACCACGTCAATGCGCTCACCTTCAAGCTCTTGTTGCACCGCTTGAATGCGTGTTCCGCGCATACCAATACACGCTCCCACAGGATCAATGCGGTGATCATTGGTCTTGACTGAAATCTTTGCACGCAATCCTGGCAAGCGCGCCACATCACGAATTTCAATGATTTGCTCGCCAATTTCTGGCACTTCTTTTTGCATCAGTGCCTCTAACATCACAGGTTGAGTACGCGTCAATAACAACTGATTACCACGTCCATCGCGATTGACTTGATACAAAATGGCACTGATGCGACTGCCTGCGCGCAGATGTTCTTTGGGCAATGTTTGGTCTTTGGCAAGATAACCTTCGGCATTATCTCCCAAATCCACCACATAGCCATCACGATTTACCTTTTTGATGGTACCATAAATCATTTCGCCCAAACGCGCCTCAAACGCATCCGCCACCAAGGCTCGCTCAGCTTCACGGATTTTTTGGATAATCACTTGCTTGGCTTGTGTTGCAGCAATGCGTCCAAAATCAATAGACTCAATCTGCTCTTCAATCACATCACCAATCTGATACTCATTTTCATCCAAATCACTAATGGCTTTTTGGCACGCAGGCATCTCATGGTCTTCATCCGCCACCACTGTCCAGTAGCGATAGGTATCATAGCTACCAGTCTTACGGTCAATGGCAACACGGATAGCAACTTCAGGCTGTTCGGTATAGACCTTCTTTTTGGTAGATACCACCAGTGCTTGCTCAATAGCCAAAAACACATCTTCAGGATTTAAGCCCTTTTCATTACTAACCGTTTCTACTACAGTTAAAATCTCGCGACTCATCTTACACCCTTAACTTTTAATAAATCCAGCATTACTTAATCTTGATACACCAAATGCGCCTTATCAATATTGTCAAACAATACCTCAAAAGACAATCCATCAACCGTATCAATTTGCACGCCTCCATCAATCAATTGACTTAGCACCCCTTGAACTTTGCGGCGCTTAGTATCGCCTGTGCCAATGGCATGAATGAGACGTAAATTGACCGTTTCGCCCACATACATTGCCAATTGTTCACGACTAAACAAAGGACGATCAAATCCTGGGCTTGATACTTCCAAAATATACTCACCTGCAATCGGGTCATGCACATCAAGCACCCCACTGACTTGGTGATTGACCGCAGTACAATCTTCAATGGTGATATGTCGTCCTGCGGCGCGGTCAGCCTCATTGACTTCAATATAAATTCTCAAAAGCGACTTACGACCTTGGGGCATAAACTCAATCCCCCATAAGGTCACATCACATACCGCCACTGCAGGGGCAATAATGTTGGTCAATTCTTCAACTTTTGTGGATAATTTCATAAACGGCTATTGTTCCTGATAAGCTGTTTTAGGAATATGCTCAGATAACAAATACAAAAAAGCCCACAAAACACGTTGGTGGGCAATCATATCTACCAGCCGAACATCTGACATACATCAGATACCTTAATATGAAGTTTTGACGATAAAGAAGACATGTCAATATATGTACAATATTAAGGATTTGAAAAGTGGTAGCGGGGGCTGGATTTGAACCAACGACCTTCGGGTTATGAGCCCGACGAGCTACCAGACTGCTCCACCCCGCATCAATTTAGTGTGGCTATTATATGCTACTTTTTATATTTGTCAAGTGTTTTTGGAAAAATTTTAGTCATGGTGCGATTGGAGGGACTTGAACCCTCACGCCTTGCGGCACCACCCCCTCAAGATGGCGTGTCTACCAATTCCACCACAATCGCAAAAGAGCGCCTATTATAGACAAAAATCAATCATATGGCAAGTGTGTCTTGCTACTTTATAGTCGCCACCACACCTATTTGTCACTATTGAAGGATTTGCTGCTACTGTCCGCTTGGTGCTGGCGTGGTAGGTGCTGGTGCTGTCGCAGGAGCAGCAGGTACATCCAAGCGCAATTGATCTGCTGCTTCTTTGCGTGCATGTGCTGCCAATGCCAAACTGGTAATAAAAAATATGCCCGCCAGCACTGCTGTAGTACGCGTCAAAAAATTGGCAGAACCTGCCGCCCCAAATACAGTACCTGCTGCACCCGCCCCAAAAGACGCACCTGCATCAGCACCTTTGCCATGCTGAATCAAAATCAAGCCAATCATGGCAATTGCCACAATAATATGCACAGCAAGAAGAATAGCAAACATAAAAATTCTCTTTATTAATTATAACTCATTAAACGCCTGAACAATAGTAGCAAAGGCGCTAGGCTTGAGTGAAGCACCACCCACCAAAACACCATCAATATCAGCACATTGTGCCAGTTCATTGGCATTGATATCATTGACACTACCACCATACAGTACACTTACCCCACCAATAAAGGGGCTGACAAAGCGCTTAATATATTGATGCACCATACTAATTTCAAGTGTTGTTGGCACAAGCCCTGTTCCAATCGCCCACACAGGCTCATAAGCAATCACAAAGTTATCTGCTGTCAGCGTAGTATCGCCAAGCTCATTTAATACTTGCAATTGTGATGCCAATACATCCATAGTTGCTTTGGTGTCATAGTCAGTTTTTGTTTCACCGACACAAAAAATAACCCTAAGTCCTGCACCAATAGCATGACAAATTTTTTGTGCTAACATAACATTGTCTTCATGGTGATATTGGCGACGCTCTGAATGCCCAATAAGCGTCCATGTTGCCCCCACTCCTGCCACCTGCGCTGCCGACACATCTCCTGTATAAGCACCTGTGGTTGCATTTTTGTACGCCACATCTTGTGATGCAACTTGAATGGGGCTGCCAGAAAATACACCAATGACACACTCAAGATGTACAAAACTAGGGGCAATCATCACATTGACACTGTCTGTATCCACCAAGACATCACGCAATGATAGCGCCAATGTAGTTGCTTCTATGTCTGTTGTAGGGTTTTGCTTCCAATTGCCTACTACCCAAGCTGCCTTTGCCATCTAAAATCCTTATATCCACCACTTAAACATAACCAAAACACACTACCTCATTAAGTCATCAGTCGCCAATGATTGCTCTGATAAAGTCATTATCCTTAGAATGAATTGATAACACAACCTTTTTATTATATCAAAAAAACTCTCATAAAAAAATGCCATACCCGTGTATTTTGACTCGCCATCTTTCAAAAGTCGCAGCACATAAGTGCTGTCAGATTCCATTAACCAGCTTTAATAGGTTATTTTATTTTTCAAAAATCATCTCTTGCACATCATATCACCACCAAAAATCGCCAACTCCCAACCTTGCAACACAAAATGCTATCATCGCTCAATTCCTCTAAGATTATGTCAGTAATTATTTGTTTTATTTTTATAAAAACTTAAAAAAATAATCTTAGTTCATTTCTATAGAGAAATTTGTGGTAATTTTGTTAAAAATGGCATAATTTTTGCAAGATATAAAGTCCATGTTAATGACAAACTTGCCATACAATTAAAATTTATCATGCCATATCGCCAATTTAAACATGCTTGGCAGTTTGTTATTTACTGTTTTTTTTGAATTTTATAGCATAGAAAACCCTTATTGTTTTCTTTGGTGTGGTTGATATGCATCACTGTCATTTAGAGCGCCTCTAAAGCGTAGAGAATGTGACTTTGGCAAACAACTCACTATCCACACATCCTTGCTTCGCTACTCAAAAGTGGCACTCACACAGCATGAGATCGTGACTATTAATATGATATGGCACAATTTTAAAAGGTAACTGATTATGTCTGGTATGAATTTTGGAGGCTTAGCAGCTTTATTGGTGCGAGAAGGAGTGGTCGCTGACACCGCCATGCAAACAGCTCTCACAGAGTCTCAACAACAAAATACAGGCTTGGTAAGTTATCTGATTGACAATAAACTTGCCCCTGCAAACAAAGTAGCTGCGCTTGTTTCCAAAGAATTTGGCGATCCTTTATTTGATCTCAACGCCATCCACCCCGACAGTCTTCCCAAAGATTTGGTAGATGAAAAAATCATTACCAAATATAACGTTTTACCTTTGCACAAACGAGGCAACAGACTGTTTGTTGCTATGAGCGATCCAACACGTCTTGATGCCATTGATGCCATTTCATTTAATGCCAAAGCTACAGTTGAAACAGTCGTTGTTGAAGAAGATAAGCTTAAAAAGACCATTGAAAATTTATTTTCAGGGGGTGGAGATTTTGGCAACTTCGGCGACATTGATTTATCAATGGATGTAGATTCTGGAGCACAGGAAAACGAAGAGGGTGCCAGCCTAGACGATGGCGCCAACACTGAAGATGCGCCTGTGGTTAAGTTTGTCAATAAAATGCTAATT
>JBHBMT010000050.1:0-14826 GCA_041773075.1 Moraxella sp. | reverse complement strand
ATGGTGCGCTGATTGGTGGATTGGTTTTTGATAGGGCGCTTTAATTGGGCGCAAGTGATGATTAGGTTATGATTTATCCCAAAACTTACGGTGTGATTGTCATTGGTGGCGGACACGCAGGCACAGAAGCGGCACTGGCGGCGGCTCGCATGGGCGTGGCGACATTACTGATTACCCATAATATTGAAACTTTGGGGCAGATGAGCTGTAACCCTGCCATTGGCGGTATTGGCAAATCGCACCTAGTGCGTGAAGTGGACGCTTTGGGTGGGGCGATGGCGCTGGCGACCGACAAGGCGGGCATTCAGTTTCGTGTGCTTAATAGCCGTAAAGGGGCAGCGGTACGAGCCACCAGAGCGCAAGCTGACCGCATTTTGTACAAAGCAGCCATTCGCCACACCCTTGAAAATCAGCCCAATTTGGACATTTTTCAGCAGCCTGTAGATGATGTCATCGTAGAAAATGGGCGAGCGGTGGCGGTCGTTACGGCAACGGGGGTGCGCTTTAATACCCGTGCGGTGGTATTGACTTCGGGGACGTTTTTGGGTGGGGTGATTCATGTGGGCTTGACACACCAAAGTGGCGGGCGAGCAGGGGATATGCCATCTATTGCGCTGGCGGATCGTTTGCGTGAACTCAAACTACCTGTAGGACGACTAAAAACTGGCACGCCTGCCCGTATTGACGCACGCACAGTAGATTTTAGCGTCATGCAAATCCAAGCAGGGGACACGCCTTTGCCTGTGATGAGTTATATGGGCAGTGTGGAGATGCACCCACGCCAAATCCCTTGCTATATCACCCACACCAACGAACGCACGCATGAGATTATCCGTGCCAATCTGGACAGAAGCCCCATGTTTAGCGGCAAAATTGAAGGGGTAGGGCCCCGTTATTGCCCCAGCATTGAAGATAAAATTCACCGCTTTGCTGACAAAGACAGCCACCAAATTTTTATTGAGCCTGAAGGCTTGACCACGCATGAGCTGTATCCTAATGGCATTTCCACAAGTTTGCCTTTTGATGTGCAAGTGGACTTTATTCACAGCATGAAAGGGCTTGAAAACGCCCACATCACCCGCCCAGGCTATGCCATTGAATACGATTATTTTGACCCACAAAACCTAAAACCAACCCTTGAAACCAAATCCATTGATGGCTTATATTTTGCAGGACAAATCAACGGCACTACAGGCTACGAAGAAGCGGCGGCGCAGGGGCTGTTGGCAGGGCTGAATGCCGCTTTATCTGTGCAAGACAAAGACGCATGGACACCACGAAGAGACGAAGCTTATTTGGGGGTGTTGGTGGACGATTTGATTACACATGGCACCAATGAGCCGTATCGTATGTTTACCAGTCGTGCCGAACACCGCTTATTACTTCGTGAAGACAATGCTGATGTGCGCCTGACCACGATTGGGCGACAACTGGGCTTGGTTGATGATGAGCGTTGGGCGAAATTTAACCAAAAACAAGAAGCCATTGCCAGCGAAACCGCCCGCCTAAAAGACATTTGGGCAGCCCCCAACAACACCATCGGCAAAGCCTTTATGGCGCATACAAACGAAGTGTTAAGCAAAGAAAATCATTTGTTGGATTTATTAAAGCGTCCTAACATCACCTTTAAAGACATTGCCAAAGTATCAAACAGTACAGTCAGCGATGAAGTGGGCGAACAAATTGAAATTGCAGTGAAATATCAAGGCTATATTGACCGCCAATATGAAGAAATTGAACAAATGAAACGCCTTGAAAATACGCCTTTGCCACTGGATTTTGATTATGCGGCGGTGTCAGGGCTGTCTAATGAAATCGTTCAGAAACTGTCGCACATTCGTCCTGCCACGCTTGCCCAAGCAGGTCGTATCAGTGGGGTTACGCCGGCGGCAATTAGTCTTTTGGCGATGACAATAAAAAAATTGGCAAAAAAATAAGAGGTGCTTTAGGGCGTGCTAAACCTTGATGGCATTTTTATAAACACTGATGAAAACTTTTTATCAATGTTTGCACAAAAAATGGTTAAATTTGGTGTTTTGTCAAAAACTTGCTTGATAGACTAACTACCAACCTCAAGTTTTTGCCTTAGAAAACGATTTTTCTTATTTTTTTATTGCAACGACCAAAGTTTAACACGCCCTAAAAATCTAAAACATGAGGGGTAGCTTATGATTGCAGTCGCAGTGGATGGGGTTGGCAAAGAGCGTGTCAAGGAAGCCTATAAGCTTTGGCAGGATAAGCCCTTGGCGACAGAGGTGTGGCGAGCGCGCCAACAAGCATTGGCAGGGCTTGATGCAACCTTAATTGGGGTGGATAGTCAAAGTGGCGCTATGCTTTTTGAGGATGGCATACGCGCTATTAGCTTTGAGGGCATGGACGTTTTGCCAACCTATCAAGAAAAGTATATGATACGTCATTGGATGGGTGTGGGGAGTCAAAATGAGACTGTTTTTGTAGATCAAAAGCAGTTTTTGATCACCTATGTTGACACCAGCAGTAATGAAAGTATAGAGATTGGGGCGGTCTATCAAGGCAAACCCAAGATTCACGCAGACATTTGGCAGGTGGCTTTTTTTAAGGTGGTTGCCAAAAAAGGCGGGCAAGGCTTAATTTTGCGTCAGATTGCCAGTAAGCGTGTTGGTGGCGAGCGGTTTGATAATACTGATGTGATGATTGTGCCCGATGATGATATTATTGGTGGTGAACGATTGTTCTTTTTAAAAAACAACAACAGCGTACTAAAAGGGGCAAGTGGCATCTTGTATCCGATGGAAAAAGAGGGTCAAGGGTACAAACCTGTGCTGACCGCTGCCAAATCCTCATAAAGACAGCTTGCTAAGCAAGATGGAGCAAAATTGAAACACCAACACGCCCTAGTGTTGCCAAAAATTTCTACGAACCTGTTCATGATTAATTTTTTTTTTTTGGCAAAAATAAGATAAATCACAAGCTTTTCAAGGAAAAAATTTGAGGCTGATGGTTGGTCTATCAAGCAAGTTTTTGACATCAAGTTGCCAGATTTAGCCATTTTTTGACAAAAAAAAGCAAGTGCTTTTAATGTAATATTTTACAAAAAATATGAAGGTGTCATGAATTTTGAACAAATTCTAAAGTTACAACACAAGTGGTAACACAGCATAAAAGCAGATGAATGATTATGTATGTAACAAAAAAATCCTTAAAATCCTCCCTAAAAGTATCTTTGGTGTTGCTAGGTGGTTCACTGGTGGCGTGTGATGACGATCCTTATGGGGGGGTGCGCAAGCCAAGCAAAGGCGAAACACGCTATGACTATCGTCATCGTGATGAATGCGTCAAAGACTGGGGGCAGCAGTGTCCGCCACAATCACAGGGCGTAGGGTCTGGTTCTGGTACTGGCTCTGGTATGTATCATTATTATCGCTATGAAGATAAGGCAAAAGCCAAATCCCAAACCCATGCTGTCAATATTCAGCGTGGTGGGTTTGGCGGTAAAGCCAAAAGTAGCTCATGAAGCGCTGTGCGATTACCCCAAGGCAAGATTGGCAAGCCAGTCTTGAGCGTTTGGGATTTAGCTATCACAGTATAGATGGTAATTATTGGCAAGAAACTGCGTATTATGCTTTTGATGATGCGCAAATTGACGTGCTTGAAACAGCAACCCAAGAATTGCATGCCATGTATTTACAGGCGATAGCCAAGATTGTGCAAGTGGGTGATTATGAGCATTTGGGTGTCACAGAGCATCAAGCGGCACTGATTGAGCAAAGCTTTTTGGCAAAAGACCCCTGTCTGTATGGGCGCTTTGATTTAAGTTATGATGGCGTTGGCGCACCCAAGCTTTTGGAATACAATGCTGATACGCCTACAGCATTGTTTGAGGCATCCGTAGCGCAGTGGTATTGGCTAAAAGAGCGTCCAGACTTAAGTTGGCATGCAGACCAGTTTAATAGCATTCATGAACAATTGGTGCTGGCTTGGCAATCTTTGAGCCAAACCCACCATTGGCAAAAAGTGTATTTTTGTGCGGTGACAGACTCTATTGAGGATTTGGTGACGTGCCGCTATTTGCAAGATACTGCCATACAAGCAGGCATAAAGACCAGTTTGCTAGATATGACAGATATTGGCTATGACGGTGTGGATTTTGTGGACTTGGTGGGCGCACCCATGCAGACGGTGTTTAAGCTGTATCCGTGGGAGTGGCTAACCGAAGAGCCATTTGGAGTGCATCTTGACACGACACGGACGCAGTGGCTTGAACCTGCATGGAAATTATTGCTAAGCAACAAAGCGATGTTGTGTGTGCTTTGGCAGATGTTTGAAGGGCATCCTAATTTATTGCCGTGCTATTTTGATGAAACAAAGCTTGGGGCATATTATGTCAAAAAGCCATTTTTTTCTCGTGAAGGTGCTAACATTAGCCTAAAAAATGGACAATCTGTAGAGTATAGTACAGGCGACTATGGTCAAGAAGGCTATGTGTATCAAGCAGTTAAGCCTTTACCTAAATTTGTTAACACTCAAGGACAAGCGGTATATGCGGTGATTGGTAGTTGGGTAATTGAGCATACACCAGCAGGTATTGGCATTCGTGAAGATAGCTCTTTGATTACCAAGGACAGTAGTTTGTTTGTCCCTCATGTATTTTATTAAGGAAGTGTGATGATGATTTTGGAATCACTGCCATTATTTTTGGCGTATTTTGCCTTGGCAAGTGTATTAACTGCCATGTTTTTGGGTATTTATCTAAAAGCAACCCCTTATTCTGAACTGGAGTTAATCAAGCAAGGGATGGTTGCGCCTGCATTAAGCTTATCAGGAGCACTGCTTGGATTTGTGATTGCCTTGGGCTCTGTTATCAAAAACAGCATTCATTTGCTAGATATGTTGGCATGGGGTGTGGTGGCGATGATAGTGCAGTTATTGGTGTTTTTGGCGGTGCGTCTTTTGTTTCCTGCGCTTACCCAAGGGATTAGCCAAAATAATATTGCCAAAGCGCTATTTTTGGCGGTGATGTCAGTGGCATTTGGTGTGTTAAATGCAGCGTGCATGACATACTGATATGTTAGAGGCGATTATTTTTGCCATTAATATTGTTGCGCCTAATTTATTATTGATGGCACTTGGATATCATATGCAAAGGCGCGCCTTGATTAATGAAGGTTTTATCGAGGTGGCGTCTCATGTGGTCTTTACCTATTGTTTGCCGTGCCTGTTGTTTTTTAGTGTACTAAAAAGTGAGGTGGTGTATAGCGAGCAGCTGCCCTTATTGACTGCAGGATTTGTCACAACCTTTGTGCTGTTCTTTTTGGCAGAAGGTTATGCCAAATATTTTGTGCCCGATGTCAAAGACAAAGGAGTATTTGTACAAGGGGTGTTTCGCTCTAATATGGCAATTATGTCGCTGGCAGTCGTTGCCAATGCCTATGGAGAACAAGGCTTGAGCGTTGGCGCGGTGTATATGGGTATTGTGACCATTTTGTACAATATTTTGGCGGTAATCACTTTGTCGCGCACCTTGGCAACCTCAGGAGGTGCACTGTCACAAGCCAAAACCATTGTGCTTGCGGTTATCAAAAACCCACTTATCATCGCATTGGTATCAGCCTTTGTGTACAAAGGGTTGGCACCGCCAGTGTTACCTGATTTTGTTAATAAAACAGGCAGCTTATTAGGAGCGGTGGCATTGCCATTGGCGCTGATGTGTGCGGGGGCGACACTGGAGGTTAAAACCATGTTGGCACCATCGGGCTTGTCTATGCAAGCAAGTCTTGGGCGGATTGTGATTGCACCTATTTGTGCTGTGGTGGTGGGGTTACTATTTGCCTTACCAAGCTTACAAATGGGGGTGCTGTTTTTGATGGTGGCAAGCCCCGCGGCGGCAGCCAGCTATGTGATGGCGCGAGCAATGGGTGGTAACGAAGTACTGGCGGCAAATATTTTGGGATTTACAACTGTCTTTGGTATGCTGACGATGGCGGCAGGCATGGCAGGGCTACGAGTGCTTGGGCTGGCATAGTTTGATTGAAAGTTTGCCCGCGACAAAACATTGCACAATCTGCCTAGGGGTTAAAAAATAGCCCAAGGTTGCCAAATTTTATGGCAACTTTGGTGATGATGCTCATTTTCCTTGAAACTTTTACAAGTTTTCTTGAGTTTAATGGCAAATATGAAATGGTCAGGATGCTTTGCACAAAAACGACCACATGGCTCTTGTGGCATTGACAAGTTTTGGTTATGATACGGATGGGTTTTATTAATTTGGTCGTATTGTATTGGTTGTGAGAAATTAATACAATGCCACTAAGTTGATGTGAACTTTGTTTTTGTTGTGTGCTGAAAAGTTGGGGTTAAAAATGAAACAAAAAATGGTGTTGGGTTTGACTTTGGTGTTGTTCATGCCGATTTTGGGGCAAGCAAGAGTATACCCCAAGGCAGAAACGCTGTGTCATTTTTTTAAAAATAACCAAGTGACACAAACTTCAGTCTGTATGGTTGAAGGCGGTGGTGGCGTTGGCGGTTATGAAATGGATATTTTGCTGCCCAATGGCAAAAAGTACAGTGTCGGCACGCATTTTTTGGCTAATGGGGACGACAGCTATTCTTATGTTGATGACAAGCCTGCACTAGAGTATGAGCGTGATAGCGCCTTAAAAGTTGCCAAAGGTATGCATGCAGAGTCTGTCATGAAATGCTATCGCGCAGAAGATGAAAGTATTGATGTGTGTTATGTTTATCCAAATACAGTGCTTGACTAAAGCTATTTAATGCAACCACTTAATCATAAGTGGTTGCTAAAAGCATCATTTACGCCATTAGTACAACAAGCTTAAAAGTACAATAATCTTAAATTGAAAATTCAGGTTCGTTGACAGAGCCATCATTTAAAATATCCAAGTCTTTTTCACAAATAGAAGACATGTGCTCTTTGCAAAACTCTGGGTCAAGTGCTGCTACTGCTTTGATAAGGCGCTCAATTTGCTTGTCTTGTTCTTGGATGTGCGCCAGTAGGGCGGCAATGCTGGTTGCTACAGGGTCCTTGGCATCAGGTTTTAAGCCATAAGCATTGAACAAATGTTGAGATTGTGCCTCATTATCTAGCTTAGCAGGGGTTTCGTCTTTGACAATCATGCGTGCAGCACTACCCACCATGGTTGCACCAGCGGGCACAGGCTTGACTACTACGGCATTTGAACCAACTTTGGCATTATCGCCAACACTAAATCCCCCCAAAATTTTTGCACCAGCGCCCACAACCACATTATTGCCAAGGGTGGGATGGCGTTTGGCACCTTTTTCCCAAGAAACACCCCCTAAAGTTACCCCATGATAAATGGTCACATCATCACCAATTTCAGCGGTCTCACCGATAACCACCCCCATGCCGTGGTCAATAAAAAAACGCTGACCAATCTTGGCAGCTGGATGTATCTCAATGCCTGTGGTGACGCGACTGATGTGTGATAGGCTGCGTGCCAAAAATTTATAATCTGCTTGCCATAATGCGTGTGCACCGCGATGCAAAGTACGCGCATGAATACCAGGGTAGGTCATCAGTACCTCCAACGGGGTTCTAGCGGCAGGGTCTTTTTGCATGACATTGTCAATATCATCAGCGATGGCGTTTTTAAGCTGGGTTAATTTTTTTACAATAGACATAAGATAACTCAAATGAAAAAATGTGATTAACAGTGTACCGCGCTTGTTTTTATTGGGACATCCTGACATCTATATTTGCCATTAAACTCAAAAAAAATCGCAAAAGTTTCAAGGAAAATTGTGCTGTTAATATTAACATATCAACAAACAACGTGACGATGAAACTTAAGATTTAGCCCCGCTTTTTAACAAACAGGTAAGGCAAAAACACTGTATTATTCCTAAATCATTGTTAAATTGTAATGAATGTTATGAGGTGTCAGGATGTCCAAACAGTTTCTTTCGTTATTTTGCCATAAATGAGGTGTTTTTGACAAATAACAAGATGGCTTAAGCTTATGATGAATTGCGCTTAGTGGGCACTAAATATGTGCCTGTTTTGGGTTGCCACTGTATGTCTTCACCCCTTAAAATGGCAGCAATCATGGCTTTGGTGTCACTGCGATGATCAGTTAGCATACTGATCATATGTTTGTTTTTGTAGCGACCAATATTAGGATCATAGCTTTGTGCAGCAAGTGCTACACCATCGCGGTCACGATGATGATATAAATGAGCAATGCGTTCAGCGGTATCTGTGTCCAATCCCAAAATTTCCAAAGCTGTACGCGCACTTCTAAGGGCTGAATCAAAAGTCTCTCTGATGACAGCCGTTGCGCCTGCACGATGTAGCTGATAGGCATGAATGCGGTCATAGGCACGCGCAACAATTGGTAAGTTGGGGTAATCATGGTGCAAGTGCTTGATAATACTTAAGGATTTTTCAGGATCGTCAATAGCAATCATCACCAAAGATGCCTTGGCAACCCCTGCCATTTCTAGTAAATCAAAGCGAGTGGCATCGCCGTAATAAGTTTTAATACCAAGAGAAGCCAAGCCTGCCACATGATCGGCATCGCTATCAATTAAGGTTGTTTGATATCCTGTCGCTGTTATTAAACCATTGACCACCTGACCGAAGCGACCGTGCCCTAAGATGATAATGGGATTTTCTTCACGTATGGTATCATTTGCTTGCTCATCAGAGGGTTGTGAGCGCCCCTCAATTTTTTGATATATAATCAAAAAGATAGGCGTAAGCACCATAGATAAGACGACAATGGCAGTAAGATTGGCGTGTGTGGTACTATCAATAACAGACTGTGCTGATGCTGCTGAAAATAGCACAAAGGCAAATTCGCCGCCTTGAGCCATCATTACTGCGCGTTCAGTGGCAACAGCATGGGATGAGCGAGTGAGGCGAGCAACCACATAAATCCATAGCGCTTTGGTTAGCATTAGTGCTAATACGCCTATGCTAATAAATTGCCAATGTTTAAAGACGGTTGCCAAGTCCAATGCCATACCCACACCCAAAAAGAACAAGCCAAGCAATAACCCCCTAAAAGGCTCAATGTCTGCCTCAAGTTGATGACGAAAACTTGAATTGGACAATAAAACACCCGCCATAAAGGCACCCATTGCCATAGACAAGCCGCCAAGCTCCATCAGTAGTGCCGAGCCTAATACCACAAGTAGGGCAGCAGCAGTCATGATTTCACGCACACCAGTTTTGGCAAGTACTTTGAATAAAGGATTGAGTAGGACGCGCCCTGCAAACAATAGGGTGGATAATGAACCTAAGGCAAAGGCAATGGATTGCCAAAGCGGGACATCTTCGGTGCGGGCAATGGGTGCAAGAAGGGCGACTATTGCCAACAAGGGTACAATAAGTAAATCTTCAAATAACAAAATAGAAACCATGCTTTGTCCATTGGGTTTTGTTAAGCTTCCTGATTCATTCAAGCTTTGCATGACAATGGCGGTAGAGGTTAGTACAAATCCAGCAGCGCCAATAAAGGCAACTTGCCATGCCAAACCAAACAGTAGTAATAGAGCGCTCATCAATAGGGTGGCGCCAATAACTTGCAATGCGCCCAAACCAAAAATCTGACGGCGCAGACCCCAAAGATGTGAAGGCTGCATTTCAAGTCCAATGATAAACAAGAACATCACCACGCCCAATTCTGCCACATGAATAATGGTGTCTGGATCGGTAAAAACACCTAAACCAAAAGGACCTATTAACAAACCTCCTGCTAGATATCCTAGGACTGAACCTAATCCTATTTTTTTAAAAATAGGTACAGCAATGATAGCTGCCCCAAGAAGAGTCACCACTTTGACAAGTTCGCTTACCATGCCTATTTCTGCCATCATTCCCCCTATTAACATAGTAGTAAATAACATAGTAGTAAAGTACGATAATGGCAGTTTCTCAAATTTATCACAAAAACTCAAGTTAAAAATAGTTTTTGTGATAAATTAGAAAAAAGTGCTGTTAACCAGAATGTGTTGGTGATCTGATGATCATATATCGTCATTTGATTTCAAAACAACCCATTGTTGATTTGCCTTTACTGCACGCTTGCACTATAGCTGGCTTGTTTTGTTTTGAATCTAAAAGGCTTTAGAGAGTCCTAGTGAGGCGCTTTTTTAAAGTATAAATAAGCGCCATGAGTAGGGCATATTCTTTTTGGTCAAGCTGTAGGCGATTGGTGAGACGCGCTAAGCGATTGGGCAAGGTGGCTAAGTTTGCTTCGTCTGCCAAATCAAGATTGGTCAATAAAGACAATAAGGCTGTGATAAGCTTATCTGTTTGCTCATAAGTAATGGCAGGTTCGTCCCAAAATTGACGAGGCAAAATATTTAGTGTGGTCGGTGGACTTGCTTTTTGGGTAGTTTCACACAGTTGATGATAAATAAATGAACCAATTACTTGGATGCTATTGGCAATATTTAGCACAGGATAGTCAGGATTGGCATGGATTTGTAAATGGTAGTGTGCACAAGAAAGTTCTTCGTTATTAAGCCCATGAGCCTCACGTCCAAATAAGATGGCAATTTTTGGGGTAGGGGGTGCTAACGATGGGCTGGACGGCTTGGGCTGATTTTGCACAAAGTGCGACATCAACACAAAAGCTTCACTAGGTGACACCACAGGTCTAGGAAGGTGGCGAGTGCGACTGCTGGCAGCAAAGATAAGGTGATGATTTGCCAAAGCTGTATCCAAACTATCAGCTATTACCGCCTTATCCAAAATCGGTGCACCACCTTTGGCGTGGGCATAACTGGTATCATCAATGGGATGTTTGGGATTGACCAAAATCAATTGTGTCAGTCCTGCGGTCATCATGGCGCGTGCAGCACTGCCAATGTTTGCAGGCAGTGTGGTTTCTACCATGACAATGTCAATATGCGTCAATAACTCAAAAGACATCACTTATACCCCATCAACACATCACCCACAGGCAATAGCTGCTTTAGATGGTGCAAAGTATCATCGCTTGGTACAAGACGAAAGCGCTCATTGGTGGCTACCTTTGCCAATCCAAATTCATCATAAATAAATAATGACACTGGTACACAACCATCGTTAATGGGTTTGTCAAAGTCATCAATTGGGTTGCCATCTTCATCATATTCATCATAAACAGGTGCTATCAAGGTGTGATTGGCATCAGACTGTTTTAATAAAGATAAAACCTGTGTTAGATTTTGGGTGTCATAAGCGGATAATTTGACATTGACACGTTTAAGCCAGCGCAGCCTTGCTTGGATGATGGTGATGGCATTTTGCATACGAGTAAAAAAGCGCCCCTCGCTTTCGCGCACACTGACCTTTGCCATAATAACCTCACCAATGGTCAATGTGTCACGCAGCTGGGTGTATTTATCGGTATAACAACTCACCTCTATCCGACATGAGCCATCATCTAAAGTCACTGCCACACGATTACCAAAGTTGGCAACATCAATCACCAAACCTGCTATCCAAACAAATTCTTTGAATTTTGTTTCACTCAAAGCAGCTAAATGCGACACTTTGGTATAATGTTTTAGCTCATCTTTGTATTCATTGATGGGGTGTCCTGTCAAATACAGTCCTAACGTGGCATTTTCATTTTTTAATCGCTCTTTACTACTCCAAATAATGTCCGACAAAGGCGGTGCAACTGATAATCCATCATCAACACTGGCAAACAAATCAAAAGTGCCTGTCAATGCATTGCTGCGATTTTGTTCGGCAGCTTTCATCGCCAAAGGCAGCTGTTCCCACAAAGCACCGCGGATTTCATGGCTTAAATCCTCGCCAGCCACATCTACCAATTCAGGGCGCAAATACCGCGCCAAATCATCAAAGCAGCCCGCCATAATCAGTGCCTCTAAGGCACGCTTGCCTACTTTTTTGATGTCCACCCGATTGCAAAAATCGTATAAGTCTTTAAATTCCCCTTCTTGGCGCGCCTCCACAATAGACTCTACCGCGCCTTCTCCCACCCCTTTGACTGCACCCAAACCATAGACAATGGTGGTGGGATTTTTGGCAACAAAATGCCATTGACTATGATTCACTGAGGGAGGGATAACCTTGAGATTAAAATTATCTTTGCAATCTGAAATCAAAAACACCACCGCGTCTGTGTCGTCCATTTCCGATGTCAATACCGCCGCCATAAATTCAGCGGGATAATAATACTTAAGATAAGCCGTCTGATATGCGAGCACGCCATACGCTGCCGAATGCGACTTGTTAAAGCCATATCCTGCAAAAAACTCAATCAATTCAAAGATTTTGGCAGCCAATTCTCCATCTACATGATTGGCAATCGCCCCCTCTACAAAGATTTGTTTTTGTTTTGCCATTTCTTCGGGCTTTTTCTTGCCCATTGCGCGTCTTAGCATATCTGCTCCACCAAGCGTATAGCCTGATAAGACCTGTGCAATTTGCATCACTTGTTCTTGATAGACAATCACACCATAGGTGGATTCAAGTGAGGGCTTTAGACTGTCGTGCTGATATTCAATAGTTGGATAAGCCACAGGCTGCACACCATGCTTGCGCTCAATAAAATCCGATACCATGCCAGACTCCAAAGGTCCTGGGCGATACAAAGCGCACATCGCAATCACATCTTCAATGTTAGAGGGCTTGAGTTGGGCTAAGTATTTTTTCATGCCGCTACTTTCTAGCTGAAATACTGCCGTGGTTTTTGCTGCTTGCAATAGATGTTTGTAAACATCATGGTCATCTAGGGGTAATTCATCTAAATCAATCGCAGGCTTGCCTTCACGAGTGCGGCGCTCATTGATGTTGTCCACGCCCGCTTTTAAGACGGTGAGATTTCTAAGTCCCAAAAAGTCAAATTTAACCAGCCCAACCGCTTCAACATCGTCTTTGTCATACTGACTGACGCGATGTCCTTCATCATCACAATATACCGCACTAAAATCACTAATACGATTAGGGGCAATCAAAACGCCGCCTGCGTGTTTGCCGACATTACGGGTAATGCCCTCTAGCTTTTCTGCCATTTCCCAAATCTCTAGCGCATCTTCATGGTCAAAGGCATCAGGATTGGTTAATAAATCCTTAAGCTGCATTTCTTGTTCAACAGCATCCGCTAGGGAAATACCGGGGGTTTTGGGAATCATTTTTGACATTCTATCAGCCAGCCCCAATGACTTGCCCTGTACACGCGCCACATCGCGCACCACTGCCCGCGCTGCCATCGTACCAAAGGTGATGATTTGACTGACTGCATCACGTCCATATTTTTGAGCCACATACTCAATCACGCGGTCACGCCCTTCAATACAAAAATCAATATCAAAATCAGGCATAGACACACGTTCTGGATTCAAAAAGCGCTCAAACAATAAATCATATGCCAAAGGGTCTAAATCGGTAATATTAAGGCTGTACGCCACCAATGACCCTGCGCCAGAGCCCCTGCCAGGACCGACAGGAACGCCATTTTCTTTTGCCCAGCGAATAAAGTCCATCACAATCAAAAAATAGCCAGGAAACCCCATTTGAATAATGATGTCTAACTCATAGCTTAGGCGCTTTTCATAGCGCTCTTTGGTGGCTATCCATGTATCATCTCGGGCATCTATGGGGTAGAGTTTGTCAAGGCGTTTGTATAGTCCTTCAAAAGAAACTTTTTTAAAAAAGCTATCAATGGTTTCGCCTTGGGGAATGGGAAAGTCAGGCAATACATTGATGCCAAGTGTCAATGTCACATTGCAGCGACTGGCTAGGGCATTGGTATTGTCAATCACGGTAGGAATGTCAGAAAACAAAGCTTGCATTTGACTTTGTGTCTTAAAATATTGGGCTTCAGAATACAGGCGTGGACGGTTTTTATCAGACAGCACATAGCCACTAGCGATACACACCCTTGCTTCGTGCGCATCAAAATCTTCTTGCTGCAAAAAACGCACATCATTAAACGCCACCAAAGGAATATTAAGCTTGTTGGCTTGGACAATGGCATTGGCAATAAACAAATCCTCGCCCTTGCGCTCGGTGCGCTTAATGCCAATATACACCCTATCGCCAAACACCGCTTGCCAACGCTCAAGCAGTCCTAAGGCGCGCTCAGGGTGCATACCTTTGAGAGGTGAGCCAATTTCACTACGCTCTGTCAAAATGGCAATCACCCCTTGGTGATGTGAAAAAAGCTCTTCATAAGTCACAATGGGCGTGCCATAAACCAATCCATCGGTATAGCTTTTTGAGACAATTTTTAATAAATTTTTGTAGCCCTCATTGTCCATAGCGTACAAAATCACGCTGTGTTTGTCATCCAAAATACCTGCGTCTGCTTGCTCTGCGATGACCACCTCTGTGCCAATAATGGGTTTAATGCCCGCACCCACACACGCTTTGTAGAATTTAACCACCGCAAACAAATTGGACATATCCGCCATGCCAAGGCTGGTTTGATTGTCGGCTTTGGCAGCATTAACAAGCTGTTTTATGCGTACAATAGAATCAACAATGGCGTATTCGGTACGCACAGCAAGGTGAGTAAAAGACATGAAATTTCCTAAATAAAAGCACAAGGGCGATGCAACAAAGCATCTTTGACTAAGAGTGATGCCTAAACAGCAATGTTTGGGTTAGTGAATGGATGTTTTTAATACTTCAGCGTTTAATTCGTCAAGCAGGGTATCAAAAATATCCTTAGGTTCATTTTTTTTGGATGACTTTGCTACTTTGGGTGTTTTTGTGGTTTTGGCATTGGTTTGAGTGGGCATTTGTTTTGTTGCTATAGGGGCATCTGGTACCGTCTTGGCTGATTTTTTTTGGGTTTGTGTTTTGGCTTTTAGGGCGGCTGTTTTGTGGTGTGCTGATGT
>JBHBMT010000005.1:0-3412 GCA_041773075.1 Moraxella sp. | reverse complement strand
ATGAAACACAATTCGTTCAACACCTACTAGGCGTTTGAATTTTTCATCAGATAAGTGTGTGGATGCTTCGTAGTTCATTGGGGTATTTTAGCATAAAAGGGGTTTTGCAGGAAGTCTAATAAAATAAATATTTTAAAAATGTTGGGTTTCGCTATTACGGAGTAATAACCTAAAAAACATTTTAAAGCTGAGAATGATGTTTTCTTTAGTAAATTAATTATTAAATATTTTTGTATTAGGATTATTATGTGTTTTTTGATACGATTTTTAATATTAACTTTTTTAATGATTATTGTATTTTTCATTACTTGGTCTATTTTTATGTATTGGTTTTTTGGTACAAACTTTACAGAAAACTATATAGAAGATATTAAAGGTTTTTTAAAATATGCAATAATGGCATCTATTAGTAGCGGGCTAATTGCAACTATTGCTAGCCATAAAGTTCAACAGAAAAAAGGAAATAAATCATGAGAGTGCTTAATCTTAGTGAATTAATTACTGTATCTGGCGGTGGAAATAGCAACAACCAAAAAGCAATTGAAGCCTCCTGTAAAAGTGATATTAATACCGCTATGGGGCTTGCAGGAAGTAGTGGTGCTGCACTAGGAGCAGCATTTGGTTCAGCAGGAGGTCCTATTGGTGCTGGTCTAGGGGCTGCGGCAGGTGGTGCAACCGGTGCTCTTATTGGCATGCTTGGCGCTATTAAATACAATCAGGATTGTCAAGCCTTGATTGCGAAAGGTGAAGCGGATAAAGCAGGCACAAATTATCAATAATTTACTTTTTGCGTGAATATATTTAATAGATTATATTTTCTATGAAACCTTAATTTAGTTTTTAAAAAATGCTGTATTACAGAGTTTATCTAAATTTTCAAACTAGCAAAATGGCAGTTTTATAGAAAGTCTATTATTTTACCATTTATAAAAATGGTTAGCTTCTATTGTTATGAATGTTTTTTATGAATAAAAATTTTAACAAATCAGATTTTCTCAATAACTATCAAGACAAGAACCCTATTGTTATTAAAAACTGTTTTGATGTAAGTGAGTTATCTTGGAACAAAATCAACGAAATCATAGAGAGAAGTAATATCCATGCTGATGATTTTAAGCTTGCTTATCAAGGTATTATAGAAAAACATCATTATACAGAGGTTTTTAATGAAGTTGGCTTGGTTCGCCACCGCCTAATTAAGCCAGTAGTTTATAAACTACTTAAAAATGGCGCAACACTTATTGTAAACAAAATTATTAATGAGCCAGATATTGATAAATTTGCTCGTCAAATTGCTCAGTTAACAGGCAGGCAAACTGTTACTAGTATGTATGTTGCTTTTGGAGATAAAGACTCCTACAAAGCTCATTGGGATACTCGTGATGTATTTGCCATTCAAGTTAAGGGGCGTAAGCGTTGGGTTATTTATAAACCGACATTTCCAAATCCTTTATATATGCAACAAAGCAAATATTTTGAGAATGCACATCCCTGCCCAAATATACCTTACATGGATGTCATTTTGGAAGAAGGGGATATGCTGTACGTTCCTTGCGGATGGTGGCACAACCCTTCTCCACTAGGAGAAGAAACAGTACATTTGGCAATAGGTACTTTCCCTGCTTTTGGACTGGATTATGTAGAATGGCTATTCAAAAAGCTGCCAGACTTGCATGAAGTCAGAAAACCAATGTCAAACTGGAAAAACGATAGTGATAATTTAAAAATAATTGCACAGCATATCGGAGATTTAATAACAAACCAATCTACTTACAATGAATTTATGCAAGAATTTATTGGTGAAAAACGAGTGGAGAGTAATTTAGCATTAGAATTGCTAGGCAATAGTAAAGTCAATAAATTACCAATAACAGCTGTCTTGCGTTTAAACTCCAACCAGTCTTACAATAAAAATAGCGATCATATTATTGCTAATGGTGTTAAGCTATCATTAGATAATGATTTTGGAGATATTATCTTATATATCTCCAATCATTTAATGTTATCAGTATCAGATATTATTAATAGATTCAAACATATAGATCAAGAAAAATTAACTAACTTCCTATATCATCTATGTCTTAATGACATTATAGAAGTAGTTGAGCACTAAACCATGTCCAGTCTATTCCGTCCTGAAGCCCTATCCGCCCAAAAAATAGATTGGGCGGGTAAGGTTGTGATAGTAACGCCGATTAGCTTTGCTTTTTTGACGTTTTGTGCGTTTATGGCAGGGCTTGTACTGATTATATTTTTGGTATGGGGTGAATATACCAAGCGTAGTACAGTCAAAGGTCAACTCATTCCCGACAAAGGGTTGGTACAAGTCTATACCACAACAGCAGGTGTGATAATAGAAAAACATGTTTTTGAAGGTCAGACAGTTAAGGCAGGAGATGTTTTGTACAAAATCTCTACTGCTCGCCATACTGGTGCTGGTAATGTACAAAGCATGCTAGACAAAGAACTGGCATTCAAAAGACAGCTGATAGAACATGAAGTCACTCGCACTAAGCATGCTCAATCTGCCGAAAAAAGAAATATCGCAAACACCATAGAGCGTCTACAAGTAGACATGGACAAGCTACAAGCTCAAATGGATTTACAGGCACATCAGGTTGCCATTGCCAAAGAGACTTTGGCACGGTATGAATTTGCCATGCAAAGTGAGGCTGTATCCAAGCAAGAGCTAGAATCACAAACAATGGCATACAATACACAGCTAAATAGTTTAACCGCCCTCGAGAGAGAAAAAGAAGTCATTGCCAGACAAATCAAAGAGCAAACCATAGCTTTATCCCGTCTAGAGCATGAGCATAAAGCAACACTTCTACAATATGAACGCACATTGTCTGACAACAAAAGCGATAGCATCCAAAACCAAGCCAACGATACTTTGTTTATTAAAGCCCAAGTAGATGGTATAGCAAGTGTCGCTCATGCTGACGTGGGACAATTTGTAGATGGCAGTCAATCACTTGTAAGTATCTTACCTGATGATAGCCATTTGATTGCAGTGATGTATGTACCCAGTCGTGCTATTGGTTTTGTTAATACAAATGATCGGGTGCTACTTCGCTATGGCGCATATCCTTATCAGAAATTTGGGCACGCCAAGGGGCGCATTATCTCTGTTGCCAAAACTGCTCATGCGGGACAAAGCCTACCTACCATTGGTACAGTATCTGCTACTGAACAAATCGCCAATGAGCCGATGTATGTCATCAAAGTACATTTAGATAAACAAACCATAACAGCTTACGGCAAAGAACTGCCCCTAGCAGTTGGCATGACCTTGGAGGGCGATGTCATGCATGAGACACGCAAATTATATGAATGGGTGCTTGAACCACTTTACAGTATCACAGGTAAAATTTAAACCAATCAATTTGTCATGGGTGCAATTGCACCT
>JBHBMT010000049.1:0-18752 GCA_041773075.1 Moraxella sp. | reverse complement strand
TCGAACCCCTGTTACCGCCGTGAAAGGGCGGGGTCCTAGGCCACTAGACGAACGGGACGCAATCTAGTTTGAGTTTCAAACTAAGTTATTTTACAACGCAAGAAATGTTCAAAAGAACGTGCCTAGGGTGCTTACGTTGACTTTTTGCTATTGGCTAAAAAGTGTGCCTATTCTAACACAAAAATAAGAGCTGTCAAGCCCCTTTTTTTATTTTTTAGACAGATGGTTCGTTGGATGCTATTTCTTCATCATTTTGCTGGTGACTGCTAGCATCTTGAATGCTGTTTAGCATTGGTGTGCGGTTGGCAATATAACAAAAAAGTTCAGCGGTTTTTTGAGTATCGTACAATGCTGAATGCGCATGAGCGTTATCAAACTCAATATTTGCCAATTTACACGCACGAGCCAGTACGGTTTGTCCAAAGACAAGTGCGGACAGGGTTGCTGTGTCAAAAACACTAAAGGCATGAAATGGCGAATGATTTTTGCTGTTGGTGCGCGCAATGGCAGCATTCAAAAATCCCAAGTCAAAATGAGCATTATGCCCCACCAAAATACATTGACGACAGTTATGTGTTTTTTTGATGATTTTAAGCACTTTAAAAATGCGCCGCAAAGCACCTTTTTCATCTTCGCTAATGGCTTTTCTTAGCGGACTATCTAGCTTAATGCCTGTAAATGCCAATGAGGATGGCTCAATATTAGCACCAACAAAAGGTTCAAGATGGGCATGCAGAGCTTCGCCTTGGTATAGCGCACCTGCATCATCCATTAAAATAGGCACAAAGGCAATCTCAAGCAAAGCATCTGTTTGAGCATTAAATCCTGCAGTTTCTACATCAACAACAACAGGCAAAAATCCGCGAAAACGTTCGGCAAGTGTGGTAGGTTTGGATATATTTATCATAAAGTATCATGGTTAAAAAAATGCCAAAATCTAATTTTTGGCATCTTGGGTAAAATAAAAAGCTTATTGATATGCCCAAGCTAGCGTTTCGCCTGCTTGTAAAGGTGTCAGCGTTTTGCCATCTAAATAAGGGTAATTGGCAGGTATGGTCATCTGTTTTTTGACTAAGGTGATGGTCTTGGTATTGACAGGCAATCCATAAAAACGTGCGCCAAAGACACTAGCAAAGTTTTCTAGTTTATCTAGCGCTCCTACAGAATCAAAAGCTGTGGCATACAAAGGTAGGGCGTGTGGGGCGGAATAACACCCTGCACAGCCACACGCCGCCTCTTTGGTGTGCGTTGCGTGTGGTGCTGAGTCTGTTCCCAAGAAAAACTTAGGATTACCGCTAGTGGCTACCTCTAATAGTTTGCTTTGGTGGCTTTGGCGCTTTAGGATGGGCAAGCAATAAAAGTGCGGCTTAACACCCCCTACCAACAAATGATTGCGATTAAATAAGAGATGTTGCGGGGTGATGGTAGCAGCGACTTGATTGCCAGCTGCCAACACAAAGTCGGCTGCATCAGCGGTAGTGATATGCTCCACCACCACTTTTAGGGCAGAAAATTCATGAACAATAGCGCTTAAAACATCGTCCAAAAATCGTTTTTCACGGTCAAAGATATCAATATCATGATGTGTCACCTCACCATGCACCAACAATGGCAATCCGTGGCGCTGCATGGCTTCAAAGATGGCATAACGCCCTTGAATGTTGGTAACGCCATCGGCAGAATTGGTCGTAGCACCTGATGGATAGAGCTTGACAGCGCTAACCACCCCTGTAGCAACCGCTTGGGCGATGTCTTCAGTGGTGGTATGGTCAGTTAAATAAAGCACCATTCTAGGGTCAAAAGCAGCCTTGCGCTCCTCTTGTAGTGCACTTTGATTGAGTGCTGTTAAAATGCGTTCACGATATGCCATAGCGTCTTTAGCGGTTTTGACAGGCGGCACCAAATTTGGCATACAGATAACGCGATTAAAGCTTGCAGCGGCATGAGGAACGGTGGTAGCAAGCGCGTCATTGTCACGCAGATGAATATGCCAATCATCAGGCTGAAGTAAAGTAAGAGTTTGCATGATAAGCTAGCTAAATAACCAAGGTTAGTCTGCCATTATTCTAGGGATTGGCTGTTTTGTCAAGGTGCTTATTATAATTTGTTCAAAAAAATAAAACCCCAAAAGCTTAGGACTACTTTTGGGGTTTAACAACTTTATGGTGTGATTATTGAAGGATTGCTGTCTTTGTTGGCAATGAGCTCTAATTCAAAAGTGACCAGTTTTTTTAGGTGCTCATGCTTGGTAATGAGAGGGTGATTTTGGTAATTTATAAAGTGCTGCTTGGCAACATCAGAATGACCCAACAAACGATTAAGTTCACCAACAAGAACAATGGCAGAGGCAAGTCTTTCTTCCTCATCATCGGTTGCACTTGATAGCTCTTTAAGCGAAATTTCATAGTGTGTCAAAGATTTTTGTAAGGCTTGCTGTCTTAGAGTGGGATTACTACCTTCAAGCTCCCAGCTAGATTGCAGATAGCGATACGCCACCTCTGAACTTGGATAACCTGCCATCTCTAGCATATTTGCCAAATAGTAGTAAGTGCTAGCCTCTTTGGGAATGGCTTGAAAGGCTTTGGACTTAATAACACTGGCGAACTTAGCAAGTTCATCATCACTAAATTCTGATTTAAAAATAACAAAATGGTTGCTTGGACACTTTGGTAGCTCCCAAGGGGAACTGATAGCGCCTATTTGTTTCAGATCTGTACGCATACCAAATGAAGTGCCCGACATGGGTATGGATGCCAAAAAAGCCTCGCCACCAATAGGACAGACATACTCTTTTTGTGCATAAGTTAAGCCATGCGCGTTGAGCGCAGTCATACCACAGAGGAGCGTCAAACAAACTGCAGCTTTCATTTATATTCTCCAAAACTGTCAAAAATGAACAAAAAAATAAGGACAAACCAAAAAATACCTAGTTTGCCCTTATCAACTCATACAATGCCCAACTTACTTAATACGCATATCACCAGTTTCTACAAAGCGTTGATGCCATGATAACGCTTCTAACAGCAGATGTGGGGTATGCAAGCCTTTGGCGTTTTTGGCAGCCGCTTCGGCACGGTCATAGTAATCACGAAGCATATCACGATAATCAGGGTGTGAGCAGTTTTCAATGATAAGCTTCGCACGCTGACGGGGTGATTTACCACGCAAATCTGCCATGCCTTGTTCTGTTACAATAAACATCACGTCATGCTCGGTGTGGTCATGGTGTGATACCATGGGTACAATCGCAGAAATTGCCCCACCTTTGGCGGTAGAAGGGCTGACGTAGAAGCTGAAAAAGCCGTTACGGGTAAAGTCGCCACTACCACCGATACCATTCATCATCTTGGTACCCATGATGTGCGTTGAGTTTACGTTGCCGTAGATGTCCGCTTCAATCATGGAGTTCATGCCGATGATACCAAGACGGCGGATAATCTCTGGGTTGTTGCTGATTTCCATCGGACGCAAAACGATTTTGTCTTTTAAAAATTCAATGTTGTCGTTAAAGCGTTGTAGAGCGTCTGGGCTAAATGATAATGCGGTTGCTGACGCAGTTTTCATTTTTTTGGCAAGGATTAGGTCAAGCATACCATCTTGCAATACTTCGGTATAACCCGTCAAATCATCAAATGGTGCGTCAAGCAGTCCTGCCATCACCGCATTGGCAACGTTACCCACGCCTGATTGTAAGGGTAGCAAGCTCTTGGGCAAGCGACCTGCTTTGACTTCATGGTCAAGAAAATCAATCACTTGCGCAGCGATACGCTTAGACACGTCATCAGGCTCTGCAAACTTAGAGTTACGGTCGCTGGCGTTGGTCGGTACGATGGCGACAATCTTGTCAGCGTCCACTTCTAATGTGGGTGTACCGATACGGTCAAACGCCCCAACGATAGGGATCGGCTTACGGTGTGGTGGCAAGCCTACCTCACCATAAATGTCGTGCATACCTTCTAAGCCAACGTTTAGCGCTTCATTGACTTCAATGATGACTTTGCTGGCGTTTTTGACCGCTTCCACGCCATGACCGATGCCCATAGC
This sequence comes from Moraxella sp., assembly GCA_041773075.1. Taxonomy (GTDB): domain Bacteria; phylum Pseudomonadota; class Gammaproteobacteria; order Pseudomonadales; family Moraxellaceae; genus Moraxella. The sequence goes on along the minus strand of JBHBMT010000049.1, from coordinate 14,708 downwards.
AAAGATGATTTTGCCATCGGCAGTAATACCAGTTGCTTCAATGATGGCGAGGTCGAATTGACCATAAAAGCCTTGACGCATTTGCTGTTCAACGTGCGACAAATGCATGTCTTGATAATGCGTGTTGCCTGCATTGATGTTGTTGCGTAGCGTTGGGTCAGATTGGAATGGTGAGCGAAAATGCACCGCATTTGCTTCGGCAAGTACACCATCACACTCAGGAGCAGTTGATGCGCCTGTTACCATACCGATACTGAACGTTTCGCCTTTGGCATGAGCGGCTTTGGCTTTGTTGGCGATGGCAGTTGGCAACGCCTTAGGATAGCCTGCACCTGTAAAGCCTGTGATGGCAAGCATCATACCGTCTTTAACAAACTCGGCAGCTTGTTCTGCCGACATAATTTTACTTCTTAAACCTTCGTGTCGGATACGCTCATGTGCGCTCATTGTATTCTCCTATCAGAGCTTGTAAAAATAATGCAAAAAGCCTAACTAATATAGCCCAAAACAGGGGTACTCTGCAAGCACTTTATGTTTTTGGGCATGAGGGTTATTTTTTGGTAATGGTATCAAGCTGGGGTACGCTACTACCTGCTGACAAACCAAGCAAGCCTGCACCACTATAGATACCTAGTTTGGCACGTGTATCAGCAATGTCCAGATTGCGCATGGTCAGCTGTCCAATTCTATCCATAGGTGTAAAGGCGGCATCTTCTACTTTTTCCATAGATAAGCGGTCAGCCTCATAAGTTAGGTTGGGCGATGTGGTATTTAAAATACTGTAGTCATTGCCACGGCGCAACTCAAGCGTCACCTCCCCTGTAATGGCTTTGGCAACCCAGCGTTGAGCTGTTTCTCTAAGCATCAATGCTTGCGAATCAAACCAGCGACCTTGGTACAGCAAGCGACCCAAGCGCAGCCCATTAATACGATATTGTTCAATGGTATCTTCATTATGAATGCCTGTGACCAAGCGCTCATAAGCGACATGCAATAACGCCATACCAGGAGCTTCATAAATGCCACGGCTTTTGGCTTCAATAATGCGGTTTTCTATTTGGTCAGTCATACCAAGACCATGACGACCACCTACCTCATTGGCTTTTAAAATAAGTGCGACAGGGTCATCAAAAACCTCACCATTAATGGCAACAGGCATACCTTGCTCAAAACGCACACTCACCACCTCTGGAGCAATGTGCACCTCATCACGCCAAAAGGCAACGCCCATAATAGGCTCTACAATCTTAATGCTTGCATCCAAAAACTCCAAATCTTTGGCTTCGTGGGTTGCGCCAAGCATATTGGAGTCGGTGGAGTAGGCTTTTTCTTTGCTCATTTTATAATCATAGCCATTGTCAATCAAAAACTGGCTCATTTCAGAGCGACCACCTAGCTCATCAATAAACACTTGGTCAAGCCAAGGTTTGTAAATTTTTAGGTTGGGATTGGTTAATAAGCCATAGCGATAAAAACGCTCAATGTCATTACCCTTGTAAGTTGAACCATCACCCCAAATATGAACATCATCATCGCGCATGGCGGTGACTAGCATGGTGCCTGTCACCGCGCGTCCAAGAGGCGTGGTATTAAAATACGGCATACCGCCTGTGCTAATATGAAATGCGCCACATTGAATGGCAGCAATGCCCTCCAATGCCAACTGCTGACGGCAATCAATTAAACGTGCCTGTGTTGCGCCATAGTGCTCTGCTTTTTTTGGGATAGCGTCATAATCTTCTTCATCGGGCTGTCCTAAATTGGCGGTATAGGCATAAGGCAGCGCCCCTTTTTGTTTCATCCATAATAACGCAGCTGAGGTATCTAGCCCGCCTGAAAAAGCGATACCTACTTTTTTGCCTACAGGGACTGATTGTAAGATGGTTGCATTTGACATAGCATATCCTTAAAAAATAATCACAAAAATTAGGGTATATTGACAATCTACAGTATTTTAATCTTGATATTGATTTAAAATTAGAGTTGTTACTCATTTTTGCCCTAAATGACCAAACCTTATCAGTATAAGCGCCAAAGCACAAGCTGACAAGGTTTTTTTAAAAATAGACTGTCTTTTTGTCAAAATTACGCTACAATAAAGACTTAACTGGATTTATTTTATTTAAATAAATTTATTTTTAATATTTTTTATAAAAGGAATTGACAAAATGACAGTTGATGTGAGTTATTTGACTACAACCACCCAAAAACGCATTGGCGTATTAACGCTTAATAATGAACGCTCGCTCAACGCTTTAAATACACAGATGGCTCGGCAGTGTCATCAGCAATTGACCGCATGGGCGCAAGATGACAGCGTGGCTGCGGTACTGATGCGTGGTCAGGGCGATAAAGCCTTTTGTGCAGGCGGTGATATTCGTTCATTATATCATGCGATTAATAGCAAAAGTGATGCTTTGGATGGCGCTGTTCATGCTGAGGTGGGGGAATTTTTTGCAAGCGAATATCAGCTAAATTACCAGATGCACACTTATGCCAAACCAATCATTACTTGGGGTAGTGGCATTGTCATGGGAGGCGGCTTGGGTCTACTTGCAGCCTCTAGTCATAAAGTGGTGACAGACACTACTTTGATGGCGATGCCTGAAATTTTGATTGGGTTATTTCCTGATGCAGGTGGTTCTTATTTTTTGACGCGCATGATGGGCAAAGTGGGGTTGTTTTTGGGATTGACGGGCGCGCGCTTCACATCAGCAGATGCGCGCCTATTAGGATTGGGTGATTATCAACTGCCCCAAAGTGAGTATGATAGCCTTGTACTAGCACTGAAAAACGCCCCTTGGACAAGCGATGTCGCCAACAATCATGGCGTGGCAAGCCAAGTGCTGTCAGCACTGCACGATACAACAGTGAGTGCGCCTAGTCAAATTCTCAACAACCTAGATACCATCAATCGCCTGATGAGCGGGGATTTGATGACGGTTGATGGTGCATTACGAGCGTGCGCTATAGATGACACATCCAGCGAGTATCTTAAACAAGCCGCCCAAAATTATAGCCAAGGGTGTCCAGTTACTGCTGCTTTGACATGGGAAATCTATCATCAAGTGGGCACATGGTCGCTAAAGGATATTTTTGCGCTAGAATATAATATCGCCCTTCACTGCTGCGCCAACGGTGATTTTGCCGAAGGAGTGCGTGCACTTTTAATTGACAAAGATAAGCGCCCTGCATGGCGCTACACTCTATCATCATTGCCTACAGGGTATGTTTTGTCGCATTTTACAAAAATAGGTGCAGATATCCATCCGTTGGCAGACATGGATGGTGTTGGCAGCGCTGTGTATTAATTAACTAAAGCAGTCATTAAGCCTTAATGTTTGTATATTGTTGAGATGATTAAATTACCATGTGACATCAAAAAAGCCAGTGAATGACTGGCTTTTTTAAAAGATGGGTGGCTTAGGCGCTTTTGCTTTCTAAATATTGGCGCAACTCATCTTTTAGGTGTAGCTTTCTGTGTTTCATTTGGTCAATTTCAGTGGCGCGACTAACAGAAGCAACAGGGTCACGCTCTAATTTGTCAATTTCGGTGTCAAGGTCATTGTGCTCATCAAATAGCTTAAGAAAATGGGCATCACCTTCTGTTTTTAATTGCGTCATCAATTCGCGATATTCTGGAAGCATGATTGTATCCTTTAAGTTGGGTGGAATAAAAAATGGGCAACATACCCACAAAATAGAAAAATATCATTAGGTTAAATGATTTTTCTGTCTTTGTTATTATCTATTTTAACAAAAAAAAGACCCTAAGTGGGGGTTTTTTTGTTTCAAAAAACAAAATGATGACAAATAAACATTTGGTTTTTTTAATGGTATTGATTAAAGTTTTTGCCTTGCAAAGTGGGGGTAAATGAGTAAAATATCCTACTAACTTCTATGGCTTTATGTCTTATGAGCATCATGCCAAGCAACACAAAATAAGGAATGCCTATGTTAGACCAAGCAACTTTAGACGCAGTTAAATCTTACAGCACCAATATGACCCGTCCTATCACCTTGGTGATTGGACAAGGTGAACACGAAAAACGCGCTGAATTGATTGATTTTTTGAGTAAAATTGCCAGTACCAGTGACAAGATTGGGTTTGATGCCACGGTGGTGGATACAGATTTATCAGCATTAAGCTTTAAGATTACCACCAACAACCAAGACACGGGCATTGTTTTTAGTGGCATTCCAGGAGGTCATGAGTTTACATCGCTTGTGCTGGCAATTTTGCAGGCAGGTGGTCATGCCATGAAGCTTGATGAAGGCATTCAATCATTGGTCAAACGCATTAATGCCCCACTTGAGTTTCAAGTTTTTGTATCACTATCTTGTCATAACTGCCCTGATGTGGTGCAAGCGTTAAATCAGTTTGCTTTATTAAATGATGGCATTAGTAGCGAAATGATTGATGGCGGTGTTTTTCCAGAACTGGTGAGCGAAAAGAACATCCAAGGGGTGCCTGCGGTCTTTTTAAATGGCAAGCCCTTTGCCAATGGTAAAGTTGATACCGCCAAATTGATTGAAAAACTCCAAGAGCAATATCCTGATTTGTTGTCAGCCAATGACGAGCCACAACTTGAAACACAAGATGTGACGGTGATTGGTGGTGGTCCTGCAGGTAGCGCTGCAGCAATCTACACAGCTCGCAAAGGCTTGCGCGTTACTTTGATTGCTGACCGTATTGGCGGACAAGTCAAAGACACCCAAGACATTGAAAACTTGATTTCAGTACCGCTTACCAATGGCAATACCTTGGCAGCAAATTTAGCAACTCACATCAAATCCTATAACATCACCGTCAAAGAGCACGTCAGCGTCACCAAAATTGAAGAAATCAAAGGTGGCTATCAAGTCACATTAAATACAGGCGCAAGCTTTGCAACACGCACCTTGATTATTGCCACAGGGGCAAAATGGCGCAAACTGGGTGTTAAGGGCGAAGATGAGAATATTGGTAATGGCGTGGCATATTGCCCACATTGTGACGGTCCATTCTTTAAAGGCAAAGATGTGGCGGTGATTGGTGGTGGTAATTCAGGTGTAGAAGCAGCGCTAGATTTGGCAGGGATTGTCAATCATGTGACAGTTCTTGAGTTTGGTGATAGCTTGCGCGCTGACAAAGTGTTGGTGGACAAAGCCGAAAGCCGCGACAATATTAGCATTATCAAATCAGCTGCCACCCAAGAAATTACCACAGATGGTAGCAAGGTTAATGCGCTGATTTATCAAGACCGCACCTCGGGCGAAAACAAAACCTTGCCTTTGTCAGCGGTATTTGTGCAGATTGGACTTGTACCAAATTCAGAGGTGGTTAAAGGCTTGGTTAAAACTACCGCTCAAGGTGAGATTGAGATTGACACACGGTGTCGCACTGATAAAGCAGGTATTTTTGCTTGTGGCGATGTAACAACCGTGCCCTTTAAGCAAATTAATATTGCTATGGGCGAAGGTAGCAAAGCGGGACTGGCAGCGTTTGAATATTTGATGATGAATAGCTAAGTTGATAAACACCATCGCCACACCTTAAAGATGTGGCGATGGTTTAAACAATTAACAAAAATAAGCAAGCAAACTTTTGCATTTTTTTGATTGCATTTTCAAAAATCACTTATTCAGCTCATTTAGAAGACTCAACAAAAAAAGCACGATAGCCTGTTTTAACAACATTTTTCAACAATTCTTGGAGCACTCCCAAAAGTGTATCCAACAGCCATCTTATCTTAGCGCAATTCTAATCCATTTGCCCCATTTTTCAGTTGGCTTGTGGACAATCCCATCTGCGATAGCGTGTAGTTTGCTTCTTTAATAACCGTATTTAGATGCGCGCGATTGCCAGTTCTTTGAGCTTCTGAGTATTTGGCTATAATCAGACTACCGCCCCAATAGAGCATATCTGCCATTCGCTGTTTGTCAGTATTGCTCATGTTTGCCAAACTGCCATCCTCTGCCATAGTGTCTTCCAACTGTTTAACAAAGGTATGCGCCTTGAGTGTGCTCGCATCTGCTTGGGTAGCAACCGCATAATTCATAACCAAATAATACGCCATTGCTGTGGCGATGCTGTTGGTATCATAGCCTTCTGCGCTTAGTGCTTTACGAACCTTTCCTACTAAGTCTGCATTTTTGAGCTGTTTTAATTCCTGCTCAATTTGAGCGTTTAGCATGCCATTTCGCTGTATCTGACTGCGCAGCACCCCAATCATCTCATCATTCACCTGTCGTGTGATGCTGGCAGAATGGGTATAACGATAAGCCTTGGTGGACTTTTTGGTCTGACTTGTGCTCTTTGAGCTTGTTTTTGTGCCAGATTTACTGCTTGCCTTTGAGCTAGATTTGGACGAGGATTTGCTTGTACTTTTTGAGCCATTTGATTCTTTAAGCTTTTGATAATAGCGTCTGTTTTCATCAATATTATTTTGGTAAGCATTGCTTGACTGCCACCAACTATCGCCAATTCCTGCATTGCCATACAAAGCATAAGAGGATTGACTGGCGCTCATGATCATAATTCCCAATATAAAAGCAGTAATGGAATTTTTCATAGAACTCTCCTTTTTGACATTGAGTGTATTATGAATCATGCCATGCCACTGATAGCACCACAAAAGCCTGCTTAATAACATCATCGCAAACAAAGCATGAATCATAAACTTTATTTTATAGATATTTTTAATATTTAACAAGCATAAATCACTAACTTTGATACTCCTGCCACTCCAAAAACAGCCCATCTGTAGCACCCAATCTTATTTTAAGACATCTAGGACATCCTGACACCTTATAAAACTCATTATAATTTAACAATGATTTAACAATAATTTAACAATGGTTTAAAAATAACATAGCATTTTTGTATTAAAACTGGCTAAATCTTGCGTTTAATAGCAAATACGAAATGTCGGCACACCCTAATATCAACAGCACAATTTTTCTTGAAATGCTGTGTTTTTCTTAAGTTTAGTAGCAAATACGAAGTATCAGAATACCCTAGCAACTGTTCAGGTGTCCCACAAAGAGCTAACTGATACAATTTATTAATAAAGCACATGAAATATGCGCACGCTCACAGCCCAACCCTCACAAAATCCTCTGGCAATAACCCACCCAACCCCCTATCGCTTTTTGTGTCAAAGTAGCGTAAAATAGGCTATATTTTTAGATTAACCGCAAAAGAATTATGACCGTTCAAACTTTTACCCCCGAAGCTCGCCCTGCCCCAAAAAAAGCCGTGCAAGGCGAAAAACTGCGTGGGCATGACAAGGTGGCACGCATTCCCATCAAAGTCATTCCTACCGTAGAAACCCCCAAAAAGCCCGACTGGATTCGTGTTAAGCTCTCAAGTCCTGCCGAAGTTGAGCGCATTAAAACCACTTTGCGTAGCCAAAAGCTCTATACTGTTTGCGAAGAAGCCGCCTGCCCCAACCTGCCCCAATGCTTTGGTGATGGCACTGCCACCTTTATGATTATGGGTGATATTTGTACACGTCGCTGCCCGTTTTGTGATGTGGCACACGGTCGCCCCAACCCCTTAGACGTGGACGAGCCACGCCACACTGCCGAAACCATTTTGGGTCTTGGACTAAAATACGCCGTCATCACCAGCGTGGACAGAGACGACCTAAAAGACGGTGGCGCAGGACACTTTGCCGAAGTCATCACCCAAAGCCGTGCCCTATCCCCAAATTGCCTAATAGAAATTTTGGTGCCTGATTTTCGTGGGCGTGAGCAGCTTGCTTTGGACATTTTGAGCGAAACTGCGCCCGATGTGTTTAACCACAACATTGAAACCGTGCCACGCCTTTATAAGGCATTTCGCCCTGGTTCTGACTATCAACATTCTTTAAAATTATTAAAAGACTACAAAACACGTCGCCCCGACATCGCCACCAAATGCGGTTTTATGGTCGGGCTTGGCGAAACCGAAGAAGAAGTTTATGCACTGCTTGACGACCTAAAAGCGCACGATGTGGACATCATCACCATCGGTCAGTACCTTGCCCCCAGCAAAAGCCACGCCCCTGTAGAGCGTTATGTACACCCTGATGAATTTGCCCGCTATACCGAATACGGCAAAAAATTGGGCTTTTTTAACATCTGGGCAAATCCGATGGTACGCTCTAGCTACTTTGCCGACCGCCAATACTACGGCGAAGAGTGTCCGCCTGTGGTTCGCAGCACTAAGGCGTTGGCAGAAGAAAAGCTTGCCAAGGCAGAACGTGGTGAAATCAGTGGGTGTTTTTAAACGACTAATTTAAATTTATAAAACAATAGGCGGAAGTTTTATTGATGATATTTACGCCTATTCATATTTATATAAAGTTGATTATTATTTTTTTAATAATTTTTTAAAAATGAAATATTTTACTATCTTATATTTTTTGGCAATAGCAGGTTATTTTGGTTATGGAAAATTCCAAAAAATAAAAAATCAAGCCCTACAAGATGATATTCGTCAAGAGTTAAAAACCACTGACTTTTTAAAACCTGACATTACAAATATAGCAAATGTCATACCAAACCCCATTATAACAGGTAAATTATCTTATCCACAATATCAAATTACCATACAGGGGAACTTTAAAGAGTATAATGCGGAACTTTTACCAGCAGTTTCTATGGATTTTGAAAAACATATGAGTTGTTGGTCAATTATTAGCACAGCCGAATTAAAATATAAAGGCAAAGCCAAAAGACAGGCTTTTGTTGATGTACTGTATTACGACAAAGTTCAAACCAAACTTATCATTAAAGATGTTATGGGTAAGGTAATTTTAGATGAAACGGTAAATTTAAGTGCGTGTAATGAGTTTTATTTACTGGGCAATCAAACTGTACATACTTATGTAAATTGAACAGGCATTCTTTGGTAAAATTTTGTATAATACCAAAAAACTATTTGTATACCATTATGACTTCCAAAAACATTCTCTCATCGAACGGTGTTCACCGCCTACATCACACATTTTTTGTGCCAACAGGCAAAATCATCGCCACTTTGCTGATTGTGCATGGCATGAGTGAACACAGTGGACGTTATGCAAAATTTGCTCAATTTTTGGCTGATCATGGTGTACTGGTTTTGACTTACGATCAGCTTGGACACGGTCAAACCGTCAAAGACAAATACGAACTGGGTTTTATTGATGAAAAACACCCCGTACAAGCCCTTTGTAAAGACGTTGTGGTTGCTGCAGACGCCCTAAAAGCCAAAGCCGTAGAATTGGGCGCTCATGACTTTCCCCACTTTATCATGGGGCATTCTATGGGATCGTTTGTGGTACGCACCGTCTTAATTCATCACGCCACCAGTTTTGATGGTGCTATTTTGATGGGTACAGGCAATCATGATAGCCTCATTACCAAAGGCATGGGTGCGTATTTGGTACTTGCTAATTATCTACGTCCAAAACAGCGTAATGACCGTATTGCCAATGCACTTAATAACTATCTGCTTGCCAAGCTGCGCTCACCCATTTCACCCTCACCTTTTGCATGGCTTGCTGAAAATATCGATACCATCAAAGCTTTTGAGGTGGATGAGTTGTGCGGTTTTGCTTTTAGTAATAATGGATTTTTAACCCTACAAACCTTAATCCAAAAAGCCTCTGGTGCTCATTGGCACGCACACCTTGCCCCTAACTTCCCCATTTTACTCATCAGTGGCAAAGATGATCCTGTTGGCGATATGGGGCAAGATATTTTAGATTTACAACATGAACTGCTTATGGCAGGTAAATTATCCACCTCGGTGATATTATATCCCAATATGCGTCATGAAATTTTGCACGAAAAAGAGCATAACAAAGTATTTGACGATATCACCCAGTGGATAAACGCCCATAGTTTGTCATAAAGACAAAGATGCCATCTACTCTTATTCTTGTTTTTATTTATTTAAGTATCAATGTGTAGGTATAAATTATGCGTAATATATGGTGGCATCAATTAGGGCTTAGCTTGGTGTGGTTTCTGCCTTTGGGAGCTATGGCGCATTCTACATCCTTGCCCTCTCAGAGTATAGACTTATCGCCAGCAGTAACCCAAGCTGATACCACTGATTTAACAACCGCCAATACAGCCGCACTCAATCCTACCAATAACGACAGCACCATTGCTGCCCTAAGTAACCACCTTACATGGCGCAGACTGCTATTATACCCCGATGGTCAAGACAAAAGTCGCGCGCCTGATACGCAATTTTTTATTAGTCCAGCAGGTCATACCAATGCTTATGCTGAATTGGTTGCCAACCTAGAAGCACTCACCAATCCCAAAACAAGCACAGCATATCAGTGTCAATTTCCTGCGCGCACCGCTTGGATAAAAGCACAGTTACCCACGCTATCCACTACCCCCGCTGACTGCCCAGAACTTAATGAATGGCTTGCCCTCATGGATGCGCGTCAATTTTCTTTAATCCATGCCGAAGAGCACGTCAATCGCCTAGGCTCTATGATGGCGCATACCTTAATCAAGGTAGATACCCAAAAAAGCCTACAAACCAACAACAATGATGATGCCAATTTTTTTAATTTTGCTACCGATGAGAATAGCCAAAAAAATATCGCCACCTCTAGCATTAATGCCTTTCGTGGACGCGGTATAGGTGCGATGACTTTTGGGCGCTACACCGACAAACAAGCGCATTATTTGGTTGGTGATAAGCGCGACATTTGGCAATACACCCTAGTACTACCACAAACCCAAATTGACACCATCATGCGTCATCTATGGGAAGTCAAAGACCTAAAACGCTACTATAATTTTTTAAACAACAACTGCGCCAGTGAAATTTTGCGCTTAATTGATGTTGCTGATGAACATAGTCACCTTACTGCCAAAGCAGGACGCATTGTGGCGCCCTCAGAGGTGGTGCGCCTATTAAATGCCCACGGTTTATTAAAAGATGAGCGCTTCATTCCTTCATTGCGTACCAGTATGGGCATGGACTTATACAAAGCCAAGCTGACAAATCAACACATCCACTTTGACAATGCCTATTTGACTGCCTATGAAGACAATGCCAAACACAACACCCTAACTGCCCTAGCCAGTAGTCACAACAATCCTTTGCATGCCTATCTTACCCATCGTGTTGGTGTGGGCGTACGCCATAATAACAGCGATAACACCACCACTGCGATGCTAAGCGCACGAGGTGCCTATCAGGACTTGTTGGATCGCCAAATGGGCAAGCGCAACTATCTCAATGTTAACTTAATGGGAGCCGACATCGCATTTGATGACAGTCAAACTTATATTGACAACATCACCCTTTTGGATATTTTGGCACTCAATCCCAAAAATGGTACCACCCCTATGGCAAGTTGGAGCGGGCATTTAAAGATGGCGCATATTACCGATGCCAGCAACACTCAAAACGCCACACACCGCGTTGCAAGCTTGGGTGCAGGCTATGGTGCCTCATGGCTAATTGGCACCCCAAAGCCCACAGGCGAACCCTCTGACACCTTGTGTTATGCTCTTGCCAATGGTACTGCCCAAGCGGGACATATCTACAAAGGATATCGTGTTGGTGTGGGCGCAGAGTTGGGTTGTGTGCGTCATATCAATGATAAATTTCGCTTGCTTGCTGATGCCAAGCTACCCTATTGGTATCATGGAGGTAATGAAGGGAGTGCAGAGTACTTTCAGCCAAGCATTCGCCTAGGCACACAATATGACCTTGGCAAATATCAAGCCGTCCGCCTAAGTTATCAGCGCGATTACAATCACGATACCACAGATGATAGCTTTGGATTAACTTACTTTTTGTATTTTGATTAGGATGTATTGATGTGTTATACATCCCAGCGGTAGGTTTAGACCTTTTTAATATGTTTTTGGTAAAAATAGGCTAGGACGCATTGGCATTTCAATTTGAATGAAACATTTAGCTAAGTTGCTCACCTTTTTAGGTGATAAATTTAGGCAATATCCTTCTATCGGCAAGATTATCAACACAAAAATACAAGGTTATGCTTAACCAAAAGCGCATCCACAGCCTTAGCATTTAACATTTTTAGGGCGTGTAACTTTTAGGGCGTGTAGAATGTCAACACGCCCTAGTTTGTTTAAATACTGTATCAATCCACCCTAAGTTAGGGGCGTTTTAGATATGGCCAAGCCGCCTTAAGATAAATAAACATTGACCACAATGTCAAAATCACCGCTACCACCATCAAAAGATAACCAACCGTCTCAAGTGATTGCCAATTTAACAAAAGTACCGTAATTGCCACCATCTGAAATGTTGTCTTTAGCTTGCCAACATAAGAGACCGCCACACTGGTGCGCTCGCCAAGCTCTGCCATCCATTCTCGCAACGCTGATACTGCAATCTCCCTTGAAATAATCACTGTAGCACACGTTGCCATCACAATATTAGGGTGCCATTGCACCAAAATCACCAATGCTGCCGCCACCATCAGCTTGTCCGCCACAGGATCCAAAAATCGCCCAAATGCGGATGTGATATTCATTCGCCGTGCCAAATAACCATCCAGCCAATCCGTCACTGCCGCCAAAATAAACACAAATGTTAATAACAGATGGCGCAGCATACTATCACTATACTCCATCATACCCAAACGAGCAATGGCATTATCAGGAATGGCAGGTACGCCAATACCCAAAGCAGGCGGCCAATAAGCAATTGCCACGAACAGCGGAATCATCACAATGCGCGCGATGGTTAAATTATTTGGTAAATTAAAAATGGATTGAGAATTAGAACGACTGGTCATGTCAAAAACACATAAAAAAGATGTGACTATAATACCCCAAATTACAAAATATGACACCTATTTTGTGCAATTGGTCATTTTTTGTGGATAGCCTGCCATTTTTTGACATAATGCCATTTTTGGGATACTCAACACTTGCAAAAACACCCACCTATCCCCATCTTTATTGATAAGCAATTATGATTAATCGCCAAAAAATAAACACTTGTTGTTTTTTATTAACTTTTTATCAAATTTTACATTTTTTGCACAAATTAGCACAGAATTTGCATAGTTTATAATATAACAAGACCAATAAATCATACTCTTTTTCCTCAAGCCCATCTTCGGATGGGTTCTTTTTTTAGGGCAAGGTATTCAGTACCGATAAGTCCTTAATCGCCCACTGTACATTTTGATTGCCTTGCCACTCATTAATATCCATCTCAAATAATAAGTGTACACTATTTGCACGGTAATCCCATTTGCTTGCATCAAAATTAAACCAAATGGCATCAATGGCATACTGCACGCCTGCCATTTTGACAGACAGTTTTAGATGTTTATCTTGCAGTATTTTTGCTTGTACCACTTGAACCACCCCATCAAAAACAGGAGGCGCAAATCCATGACCCCAAATGGTTAGCGTCTTTAGAGTTTGCGCAAACTGCAAACTGACATCTTGAGGTGTCAGCTCGCCATCACTGACCTTAGTTTCGTTAAACACATCTTCATCATAGCGTGCCATCACTTGATAAAATGCCTGCGCAAAGGCAGCAAAATGTTTTTTGTAAATGGTTAAGCCTGCTGCCATCGCATGCCCTCCAAAATGACAAATCAGCTCAGGATGTGCCTCTGCCACTGCCAAAATCGCATCTCGTATATGCACCCCCTCAATAGAACGTGCCGACCCCTTAATCAAATCATCATCGCCCACACAATGGGTATCATTGGGCGCAAAAATAATGGTTGGACGATATAGGCGCTCCTTGATACGTCCCGCCACAATACCAATCACTCCTTGATGCCAGTCATCTTGATACAAAATCACCGCCCTGTCGCCATGCACATGCGACAAAGGCAGTGTTTGCAGCATCTGTTCCGCTGCCTGCTTCATCTGCACTTCAACGTGACGGCGCTCTTGATTTAGGGCGTTCAGCTGTCTTGCTAGTTGTTCTGCTGTTTGCCAATCCTCACTTAATAAACACTCCACCCCAATGCGCATGGTATCCATACGCCCAGCAGCATTAATACGCGGTGCAATCGCAAAACCAAAATCCGCTGCTGTCAGTTTGTGCGCCTGCCTACCTGCTTGTGCTAAAATCGCCAAAATCCCCAAACAGCATCGCCCCTGACGAATCTTATTAAGCCCTGCATTGACCAAGATACGGTTGTTTTTGTCCAAAACACCCACGTCCGCCACCGTTCCTAGCGCCACCAAATCTAAATATTCACTCACTTGAGTCGTGGACTTACCCTGCTGCCGACGGTGCTTGGCAAGTGCGCCCATCACATAAAACGCCACCCCCACCCCCACCAGCGCTTTACTACCAAAAGTGCAACCAAGTTGATTGGGATTGACCACCGCCACTGCTTTGGGTGATGCCATGGTGGTCAAATGATGGTCGGTGATAACCACCTCAATACCAAGCTCTGTCGCTACTTGCACACCTTCATGACTTGAGATGCCATTATCTACTGTGATGATAACTTGTGGTGCATAAACAGCGTTTGCATACTCTACAAGCTTAGGTGTTAATCCATAACCAAACTTAAATCTATCAGGCACCAAAAAATCCACCACCGCACCAAGCTTTTTTAATACTCGCACCACCAGCGCAGTGCTTGTTGCGCCATCACAATCAAAATCTCCCACCACCAGCACCCGTTTTTTTTGGTCAATTGCCTCATCAATTGCCCTAACTGCTTCATCAATCCCTAGTAACCCAGCAGCAGGCAACAGTCCTGATA
>JBHBMT010000048.1:0-2545 GCA_041773075.1 Moraxella sp. | reverse complement strand
GGTATTGTCAATCATGTGACCGTGCTTGAATTTGGCGATAGCCTACGTGCCGATAAAGTGCTGGTGGATAAAGCCCAAAGCCGTGATAACATTACCATTATCAAATCTGCTGCTACCCAAGAGATTACCACCGATGGTAGCAAGGTTAATGCCTTGGTGTATCAAGACCGTGTTTCTGGCGAGAACAAAACTTTGCCATTATCAGCTGTCTTTGTACAAATTGGCTTGGTGCCAAACTCGGATGTGGTCAAAGGCTTGGTCAAAACCACTGCCCAAGGTGAGATTGAGATTGATGCACGTTGCCGCACGGACAAGGCAGGAATTTTTGCCTGTGGGGATGTAACCACCGTGCCTTATAAGCAAATCAATATTGCTATGGGTGAGGGTAGTAAAGCAGGCTTGTCGGCCTTTGAATATTTGATGATGAATAGCTAATTGTCAAATAACCAAAAAAAGAGTGAAAGAGAAGAACTTTCACTCTTTTTTTGTTGGGGGTGTCTTGTGATCAATGTAAAGTTAAGTTGAAATATTCTAAAATTATGCTAACTTATCTAATAAGCTATTTAAGTAGCGGTATCAAAGTGTCAGTATCAAACATTTATCAAGGAAAATCTTATGAAAATTAACTCAGTAGTTCGTTATTTGGGTCTAAGTGTTGTGTTATCTGTTTTATCCAGTCAGATGGCGTGGGCGTGTCAAAAACCACCAGTTGATGATGAATATGATAATGTGGATTGTTTATCCGAAGGTTTGGCAAGGGTTGAAAAAGATAATAAATGGGGTTTTGTTAATGAAACGGGTAATATTGTTATCCCATTAGAATATGATTGGGTTTTGGATTTTAGCGAGGGTTTAGTACAAGTTGAGCAAGATAACAAATGGGGATTTGTTGATAAAACTGGAAAAATTGTCATTCCGCTAGAATATGATAATGTTGGGTGGTTTAATGAAGGTTTGGTAGGTGTTGAACAAAATGATAAATTTGGATTTATTGACAAAACAGGAAAAATTATTATTCCTTTGCAGTATGACGATGTTT
Source organism: Moraxella sp. (assembly GCA_041773075.1). Taxonomy (GTDB): domain Bacteria; phylum Pseudomonadota; class Gammaproteobacteria; order Pseudomonadales; family Moraxellaceae; genus Moraxella. The sequence goes on along the minus strand of JBHBMT010000048.1, from coordinate 1,506 downwards.
GGGACTTTAGTGATGGCTTGACGATAGTCAAAAAAGACAATAAATGGAACTCTATTGATAAAACTGGAAAAATTGTCATTTCGTTAGAATATGATATTGTTGGGGAGTTTAGTGAAGATTTGGCAATAGTCGCAAAAGATAATAAATGGGGTTTTATTGATAGAACAGGAAAAATTGTTATTCCTTTACAATATGATTATATGAGTTATTTTAATGAAAGCCTAGTGGTAATTGTCAAAGATAATAAATTTGGCTTTATTGATAAAACAGGTAGGATAGCTATCCCTTTGCAATACGATAATGTTGGTCATTTTAAAGGGGGTTTAGCGGCGGTCAAAAAGGGCGATAAATGGGGTTTTGTTGATGGGACAGGTAAGCTCGTTATCCCTTTGCAATATGATGGTGTTAATGATTTTAATGAAGGCTTGGCAATAGTTACAAATGATGACAAATGGGGATTTATTGACAAAACAGGAAAAGTTGTTATCCCCTTACAATATGATAGCGTTGGTTATTTTGATAATGGCGTAGCAAAAGTTAAAAAAGACAATCAATGGTTTTTGATTGACAAAACAGGTCAAATTGTTCAATCCAATCCATAACATCTATTCAAACATACGCCCTAAACAGACATTGCTTTAGGGTGTTTTTTTGATTTTTTTTACTATAAAAATCCCAAAATATCCCCATTTTAAGGTAAAATTACCCTATTTTTTGCAAAAAAGAGAGCGTATTATGAGCATTCAAGACCTACCCACCACCTACGACCCATCGACCATTGAGAAAAAATGGTACGACACATGGGAAACGCACGGCTATTTTAAACCGACTTTAGACAAAGAAAAATCATTTTCTATTGCACTACCACCGCCAAATGTAACAGGCAGTCTGCATATGGGACATGGTTTTAACAACGCCATCATGGACGCACTCACCCGTTACCATCGTATGAAAGGCTACAACACCCTTTGGCAACCCGGCACCGACCACGCAGGGATTGCCACGCAAATGGTGGTAGAACGTCAATTAGGGGCAGAAGGTATTAGCCGACACGACTTAGGACGTGAAAAGTTTGTGCAAAAAGTATGGCAATGGAAAGAACATTCAGGCGGAACGATTACGGGGCAAATTCGTCGTTTAGGCTCATCTGTGGATTGGTCTCGTGAACGCTTTACGATGGACGAAGGTTTATCCAATGCGGTTAAAGAAGTGTTTGTACAATTACACGAACAAGGCTTGATTTATCGTGGCAAACGCTTGGTAAACTGGGACATTAAACTGCACACGGCTCTGTCTGATTTAGAAGTAGAAAGCCACGAAGAGCAAGGCTCACTTTGGCATTTTAAATATTATTTTGCTGATAAAAGTTTAAAAACAGCAGATGGCAAAGACCATTTAGTCGTTGCGACCACTCGCCCAGAAACACTACTTGGCGATACAGCCGTTGCGGTTCACCCAGAAGATGAACGCTATGCCCATTTGATTGGCAAGAGCATTATTCTACCT
>JBHBMT010000004.1:0-4445 GCA_041773075.1 Moraxella sp. | reverse complement strand
TATGAACAGCGGATGTTTTTGATGAATGATGTGGGTGATGGTGCAGGTGCAGGCGTGGCACGTATTGTACTTCAGTTGTTGAATTTGCCACATCGTGCGGTGCTATTTAATCATATTGAAGAGCGATTATCATCAACGACCTCTGGGCTCAATAAGATGTTTGGTGAGTTATATACGGTGCGTCGTGAGCGGATGGTACGCCTTGCAATGATTGTAGAAACCTATCTGCAAGAGCAAAATAGCGGTATGACCACGAGAGACTATCTGGCGACAATTTATGCAGTGGGGCAAGGTGGGGCGAGTTTGCTGAACTCCACCTTTTATCAGCGCTACCTTGGTCGTCGTGATACGCTCAAGCAAGCACTGGTTAAGCAGATGCTTGATTTGCCAAAGCTGTATCCTAAGTGTGAGAGCGATGCCGAGCAAGATTTGCAAAATGCGCAGTTTAGCACTGAGCTTAGTGAAGCGGTGGACATCGAAGAAATCGCCGATGCGATTGGCGCTCGGGTGGAGATGAGTATTTAGATGTTTTAAATCATATGTAATTAGCAATGCGAATTTAAAAAGGGATAAAGTAAACTTTATCCCTTTTTGTGTTACTTACAAGGAGTTTCAACTCGCATGGGTTTGAATGGCGTACCATCATCCCATGTGCCTAATGGTAAGTCTTTAGCGCCTTGTGCACCCAAAACAACTGGCGACCCATGTGTCAAACTGTCGTTGAGATCAACAATTGCACGCCAAAATCCATGAAAATCCAACTGGTTTAGTGAGACGGTATCTTCAAATTCCCCTCTACCAATCAAGGTTTTTGGGTAATCGTGTGATGTTAATTCAAAATTATAACGAAAATCAGGTGAGCCAGCAGAGCCATGACCTGATTTTACGGTTTTGCCTGCATGACTATCCGAAGGTAGTATCAGTAAAGACCGATGAGTGTTTGGTAGATGACATAACTTGCTTGCAATTTTGCGAGCAGTTGGCAAACCAATACTTGTATCTCCTTCACCGCTCATAACAACAATCGGAATATCTGTTGGAAAATGGCTGATGTCTGAGATAATACTTTTGGCTTGTTCGCCTTTTTTGACATGGTAAGCATCACCTGGATTCATCAACACCATGCCTTTTGGTTTTGGCAAACCAAAATGGGTGGGATCTAATGCAATGTTTAAACTGATTGCTGAACCCATCGAAAAGCCAACATACATCACTCGATCGGGATCAATCGTGTATCCTTGCTCTTGCAAGAAGGTTAATGCACGCTTATCGGCGTCAACAGCCTCTTTGGTTATGGTTGCAGGATTAGTAGCTTCTGATTCTTGATATACAGGATAGATGACTGCATGGCCTGATCGTGCAAGATGATCAATCAATGCACCAAAGTTCATTGGGTTCATGCCAAGCCAGCCATGATGCAAAAACACCACCGGCATTTTTGTGTTTACATGTGCAGGTGTCTCAGTTGGCAAAAATACATAGACTCGTTGTGCACCCTCGCCCATAGAATGTGCGGTTACTGCAGGATAGACTTCTTTTTGCTTATAATAAGTTTTGCTATATGGCTCGGCTGCGGTTGCGGGCATAATAACTCCCCATGATGAGGCAAGTAGTGCAAATGGTAATAATTTAGTCAAAAATTTCATGGTGAAGTACCAGTATCTTCTGAATGAGTGGGTGGATTATACCAAGAAAATAGCGATGGTACCATGAGCATGGCACCGCCATTGGTTAAATGGATGCCATCACCACTACGAATCTGGATGTTTTTGCCATCCATGCCTGTACCAAATTCTTTATATTCACCATTTTCTCCGGCGAAAATATGATTTGGATTGTACCAAGTTACATTTGGGTAATTCTTAGTTACTTGATAAGTGAATTTATTCATCAACTCAAGTTTTTTGTTGAACTTTTGTAGTCTCATGACGGGCAGGCCAATCCAAATAACTTTTGCGTTATTTTGGCTAATGATATCTAAATATTCAGTCATGTGTTTTTCATAGATGGCAAACCATTCAGGCTCACCATAATGAATTACCCGACCTTGAATATCAATATCCTGAGCGTCATTAGCACCAATAGCAACAATGACTAAATTGGGTTGGTTTTGACCGATCATTTTCGGATAATTAATCGGCCAACTAAAAATTTCAGGACGGGTAAGACCGGTGGCAGCTTTACTTGCTTTGACAAATTTTAGATTTTTGTCGTTGGCAAAGTGATTTTGGATACTGCTCGACAAACCAACCGCCATCATCGAATCGCCCGCTAATGCAATTGTGATTGGTGTATTGTTATTAAGCTGTGCAAATTCAGCTGGCAACGCTGTGTTTATTGGGACATTGATGCTTGCAAAGTCTGTTTCGCTTACCTTTTGCTTTGGTGCTGTGGTGGTAATGTTGGTGGGCAAGGTTTGTGCAACTGTAGCTTCGCCTTGATTAACTGCACCTTGTGGCTCGCTTGGTGCTGTATCATGCAAAAATGCAACAATCGGTTGGCGAATGCTTGAGAGTTTTAGCGGTTCGGTCATTTGATCCAATTTTGTAACAACTGGAAGTGATAGTGTGCGAATGACACCGGGATCTAATCGCTCAGCCCATGCAACCAACCCTTTAGCATCTAATAAGACAGACACTACCATAAAGCTAAGCACAGTAACGCTTAATTGTTTAACGGTTTTATAATTATATTTACGTCTCATATCGCCCCCTAGAATTGGAAGTAAATAAACGGTGCAACACCTGTTGGGCCAAGCACTTCAATGGCAAAAATAAATAGAGCCAATAAGACACCAACCAGTGCAGGTGACCATTGTGATAATTCAAACTCAACCAAGCGATCCCAGCGACGTGGACGATATTGCGCAAACAATCCTAAGAAGATTAGCAGTAGGACGATTGGATTAAGAAGTTCTGAGCTTCCCCATGATAATATCCCCTTGAAGATGTCGAATGCATTCTCAAAAGATGTTGCACGGAAAAATACCCAACCAATACAAACGGCGTGAAATACGAGTAAGCGAGAAATCCAAAGCCATGCAGTTGATGCACGTAGTGACTGCACCCATTCAATATCCAATCCTGACCAATAGCGATGCACAACTAGATAACCACCGTGCAAGATACCCCAAATGACAAAAGTCCAGCTTGCACCATGCCACAAGCCACCAAGCACCATGGTGATGAATAGGTTGAAATACGTTCGACCTTCAGAAATGCGAGATCCGCCTAGTGGAATGTATAGATAATCCCTTAGCCATGTTGAAAGTGAGATGTGCCAACGATGCCAAAATTCCTGAGGGCTAGCAGCAGTATAGGGCGCATTGAAGTTTTTTGGAAACTTATAGCCTAGCAACATAGCACAGCCAGCTGCAATACTGGTATAGCCCGAAAAGTCACAATAGATTTGGGCAGCATAACCATAAACAGCAAAAAGAATATCAATACCGCTATAAGCGGTCGGTGTGGCAAAAACATCATCAACAATCATTGAGGCAAGATAATTGGAGATAATAACTTTTTTGAACAAGCCTGCCACAATAAGCATTAGCGCCAAATTGGTACGAATGCGATTCTCATCCGGTGTGATTGCAAGTTGTGGTAAAAAGGATGATGCACGCAAAATTGGCCCCGCAATCAGCTGGGGGAAGAATGCGATATATAACAATGAATCAAGTGTAGTGATTTTGACACTAATTTTATTGCGATAAGCATCACCCATCAAAGAGATTGCATGGAACACAAAGAATGATACACCTAAAGGTAGAATCGGTGATTCAAAATCGATGGTCAGTGGCGAGCCTAGCCAATTGGAAATATTGACGATATTGAGAATAAAAAACCCAATATATTTGTAATACGCCAAGATACTAAGGCAGATTACAATACCGCCAATGAGCACTTTTTTGCGATAGGGTGAATTTGGATTTTGTTGAATATAATAAGCGGCAACATGGCTAATCAGCGAAATGCCAATCAACAGCGGTACAAATATCCAATCCCAAAAGCCATAAAAAATATAACTAGCGATGAGCAAAAAAGCTTTTTTTATGGTATTACCACGAAATACATACCATGATAAGAATAATACAGCGATGAAAAATAAAGCATATTCCACGGTAGGAAATAGCATGACTTAACCCTTAGGAATCTGAAATAAATTGCTATATTATAGTTACAATTTGGAAAAATAACAACTAATCTATAAGATTATCTATAAGCAGAATAAAAAAATATCCCCGACAAGCATCGGGGATATTTTGTATGAAGTGTGTATTATCAAAGATTATACATCTTCTTCTTTATATTGTGGTACTGGTGCTTTAAAGCCACGAGTCTTGATACCTAGCCAGATAAAGCCTAGTGCTGCCCAGAATAGACCGACGCTAAAGGTCGTGCCGTCAACTTCTAGCCACATTAGGAAAATCGCAACGAAACCAAGTG
>JBHBMT010000047.1:0-10407 GCA_041773075.1 Moraxella sp. | reverse complement strand
GATACTAGCGTTGAGTGCATTGTCAGCACTCTTATAGCTTGCATCAAGTGCGTCAATGCGCTGTGATAACACTTGGTCAGCATTGGTAGCGGTTTGCTCAAGTGTGCTGATATTGGCATTGGTCTGTACAAATTGAGCGTCCGCATCTTCAGGGGCGGGCGTCCAGTCTGTTGCGATTGTGCCACGCTCAAGCTTGAGATTGCGCACGTCAAGATAAGTAGCACTGCCCTTAAACGCACCAACAAGCACACGCACATTTTGTAATGCGCGCGGTGGGCGAAACTTAACGGATGTGCGACCAATTTTGGGCGTTGTGCTAGTAAGCCTGATGTTACCGCTTGACTCAAGTATATAGACACAATCTAACACTGCTAAGTCAGTATCAACATCAAAGCTAAGTACATAATCAGTATTTGCATCAAGATTAATATTGGCAAATCGCGTATATACACCGATGCTGACATTATCTGTAATACTTGAGACATCAAGACGAGTACCACTTAGCACACCACGTTTGCCCCAGCGCTGATAAGACGGGCTTGCTGTGCTGAGTAATAAGTTACGGCCGCCCACACTTAAGCTATCAAAACGACTACCAAGTGTATCAATCTGCGTCGCTTGCCCTACCTGTGTCTGTTTAATCGCAGTAATCTCGCTATTGGCATTGTCCGACGCTGTCTTAAGCTGTGTATAACGCTGTGACAAATCGCCAGTCGTTACCGCCAGATCACGGATTGAGCTTGTATGACCACCCACTGTTTGCACAAGATTAGCGATTTCTTGCGTTTTTGCATTATTCGCCGTCTGCAAGGCGGTAATATCACGGATTGCTGATGTGATACGGTTACGCTCTGTTGTGATATTGCCAATCGCTGTGCTTAGGTCAGTCTTAGCCTTGGCAATATCAGCTTTGGCGGCAGTCATGTTGGCATTTAGGCTAGATAGATTGCTATTGACCGCTACAATACTGCTTTCAAGCGATGTTACTTTTGGGGTAATAAGTGCCAAACCGCTTTCAATGCCGCCAATTTTAGCGATAGGCGTGCGTAAAGTCTGGTCAAGATGGCTTTGGCTGATTTGTCCTGACAGAATATCAAGCACTTTACTAGCGTCTGCTGATGTTGTACCCGATACCCACGCCGTCCAATCGCTTGTATTGCCAAGCTTATCAACGATACGAGCACGGTAAAATTGGGTCAAGTTGCCTTGTAAGCCTGTGATTTCGTGTTTATTTGTCGGATAGGCAAAGGTGCCAAGCGTTGTGATATTTGAGCGACCGTCTGGCGATACTTGGATTTCAGTAAAATTGGTGTCATCTGATTTGGTAGCAAAGCCCCAAGTTAAATTCATACCAAACAATACACCTACTACACGAATAAACGCAGGGCGATTAGGCTTGCCGATTTTACCTTGGATTTGTGTCAAAGCAGAATGTGTGGCGGTGGACGCTTGACCAAAAGCACTGATGGCAGTGACTTTGGCTTCATATTGCCCAGCGTACACACCATTAATTTCAATGCTGTTTGTGCCTGTGGGCGGCAGAGCTTGCCAGTTGCCATTGTCTTTTCGCCATTCCACTTGATATTTGACCGCACCTTGTACTTGCTCCCAACCAATCACAAGGGTAGTTACGCTTACACCTTGATTGGTGGTGTGGTATGACGACAAATTGACCGACTTTGTAGGGGCTTGCACGGTCGGATTAATTACGCTGATTGGCACATCGTCAATATACGCCCCTGTGTCAATGGCATCGTATTTATCAGGATTGTACTGTACAGCGGTGATGGTGAATTGGTGGTTGTCATCAGCGGTTACCGACAGGACACGGAATTTCATTGTTGCTAAATCCGTGCTGTCTAGCACCCACACATTTTCAACGCTGATATTAGCAAAGGCTTTGGTAACGGTAACTTTATCGCCATTGATTGACTCAATCAATCGTCTTTGGCTGACACCATCATCGCCATTGATGACCAACATATCGCCTGCTTTGGCAGTGATGGCACGGTCAAGCGTAATCACTGTTTTATCAGCATTGATGGCAAGCACACGCCCGCCATTGGCACGTCCTGCAAATAACTCATCGCTAATTTCAATCACTTTGGCAGGGGCAGGAATATAGCCGTCTAAGCCCACCTTAAATGTTACCATGCGTGTTTCAAGTTGTTCAGACTTTAATGCCCAAAGTCCTGCTCGCTGGGCTTGTCCACGACTGGTGCAACCCCATGCGGCAATATCCGCCACACGCACGCCAAACTTGGCAATGGCTTTTTCATCTCTGACGCGTTCGTATTCGGTCTTAAAATGATTGGCAGGATTATCCCAAGCCACTTTTGCCACTGTGTGGCGGTCACGGGAGCGTGTGCCTGTGTACTCAAATGCGCCATCAATGACATTGGCACGGCTAAAGCTGTAAATGCTGTCTTGGGGAATGTCGGCATCAAGCACAATGCTGTTACCGTCCCAGTAGCTAATCGCCCGAAACACACCAGCCAATTTGCTTAACAATTCAAACGCCCCTTCCGCCGACTGAATATAGACATTGACGGTAAAGCGTGATTCTTGTCCGCCCATGCCATCGTCCACCATTTGGTCGCAATACTGGGCAAGGCGATATAATGACCATTTATCAATCATGGCAGGGGTTAAGCGATTGCCAAGCCCATAGCGTGCATTGGTGCAAAGGTCATAATACACCCATGCAGGGTTATTGGTGTACGCTTGTTTAAATGTGCCGTCCCAAAACCCTGTGTAGGTGCGTGTTTCGGGGTCATAATTGGTCGGTACTTTGATGATTAAGCCTTTGCAACGAGCCGACATTTTGGCAACATTGCTAAAACTTGTTGCGTCATAGCGCAAACCGAGTAAAGCGGTGTTTGGATAGCGTAATTTAAGGTCAATCACTTCAGTGATGGCGGACACATACATTTTATCGCTGACAAAATCAGACGTGCTGTTTGGGGTGATACGACGGACACGCACCTGCCAACCACTTGTCGCAGGGGGTAAATCAATGCGGTGGCTGCGCTCATAAGCGTCTGAAGTTTTGGCATTGATGGCAGTGGACAGCACCTGCACCCAGCCGCCATTGTCGGTTTTGATATCAATGGCGTACTCAATCTTAACGCCACTGACATCACCGTTTTCAGCGTTTTGTGAACGCAGAGCGCCCCATTTTAGACGCACACGCAGAGCGTCCAAATCAAGATTGTTAAATGCCTTAACCCAAGGCGTACCGTGTTTTAGTTCAACACCCACAGCGGTTTCGCTGGCAATGTCAGGAAAACCATCAATGTAGGTTTGGTCGTTAGTGCCATTTCTAAAGTCCACTTTAACATTGGAAAAATTAAACTCGCCATTGTCGTTTTGTAGGGGCGTATCGTCCAAATAAACAGATTTAAACCCATCTGCCAAGCCTAATATCTCACCTTCACCAAGCCCATAAAGCATATTGATAAAGGTTTTAGATTGGGCAGAGTCTGGGGCGATAACAGGCTGTCTTTGTGTGCCTTGACCTTTTTTAGAGCCAATGATTTGCATTGTTTTATCCTACAAAACTTATAACATATCTTCTGGGAACTGACTTGCTGACATGATAAATCCGCCAATTTCTCGCTCACCGTACAAAATCGGAATGGGGTTGCCTTGAGCCACAGTCGTTACTGCACCGCCAAAGCCTTTGTTGGCTTTGTTGCCATCTTGGTTACTATCTTGGGTGTCTACCTTTGGCATCATCATCTGACTGATGCCACCGACCATTAAGCCGATACCTGCACCGATTAAACCAGCCCCCACAGCTCCTGCTGCACCAAAGGTCATACCCGTAACCACAACCCCAGCTACTACCATCACCGCCCCAATGATGGTCTGTAAAAGCCCGCTTTTCTTTGAGCCTTCTACCACAGGCACAACGCGGACAATCTTAGCGGTGTGAGTCATATCGAGTTCAGTTTCGCCAATGTTGTGCTTATCATGAAATACAGCAAAGCGTAAGCCCTGCCTATGGGCATTCATCATAAACTGTTCAAAGCCAGCCAATTGCACACATAAAGCACGCATGGCTTCTTTTGTGCTACCCACCGCCAATTTAAAGGATTTACCGAATTTTTTAGCCAAAATGCCGTGTAAGATGATGGTTTTCATGACTTGATTTTTCCAACAAAAAACCGCCCATGATGAGTCACGAGCGGTTAAAAATGTTTTATTTTTGGATAACAAAAAAGCCAAATAATTACAACAATTTTATAAAAAACTGCAATAATTACTTGACTTTTAATGTAGTATTTACTACAATATGTTTATCAAGGCAAGGTACTGGCATACCAAGCCCTGATAGGTTACCGCCGCCGACCTAAGTCAAGTGGTGGCGACCTTAGGAGATAAGGCAATGAAAGCAGTCGTAAAGCTAATCATCATTGTTATCCTGCTACTACTAAGCAATAATGCTTACTAACAGCAGGTAGCCTGTAAAGGCTGGGGCGGTGGGCAAGCACACCGCTTCACTCCTAAAACTTATGATTATCTTACCAACAATTTAAGGAATTGTCAAATGCCTAAGATTGTCAAAAACCCAAAGACAAGAGCACAAATTCAAGCTGACAGCGATGCCAAGCGTGGCGTAAAAGTGGCAAGTTATAAATTCCCTACCGAATTTATTGACGAGCTTACCATTTTATCCGAAAAAACAGGGCTTTCACGCTCCGCCATCATTATAACTGCTGTCAAAGCGTGGGGGCAGACTTCATGAGCGAATGATGACGCACCACCAAAGCCACCCTATCCGCCCACCCCTTACCAAAAATCTCACGCACGCTTTGGCGTCCGTAGGGGTGGTGCAAGATTAGGGCATTGCCCACGCAAGGCTCTGTGGTTTCGCTTTTTAATGCGCCATTATCGCCCAGCCAAATCACCGCATGGTTGATATGATGTGTACGCCCTAAACGACAAAGCAGCACATCGCCATAACGCACATCTTGCATATCGACCGCAATAAAGCCTTCTTTGGCAAAGTGCTTTTCATACAGTGGCTCATGACTGGCGTCTTCCCACCAAGCGTCTGTGCGCTCATAGTCATTGATGATAATACCCAGTTCACGGCTATAAAAATCACGGACAATGGCATAACAATCTTGCACCCCATGAATATAATTTCGCCCTAGTAGGGGCGGTCTATAGCCACAAGGCTTATAAATGCCAAAAGCGGGTTCGTCTGCATAGTCCTGTTTTGATACCGCCACAATCACCCACGGCACACCATGCAATTCAATCTGTAATTTGTCCAAATCAGACGGCAACACACCGCCATCGGGGTGACTATGTACGATGGCTTGAATGTCGCCTATGCTTTCCGCCTTGGCAAAGTCTTTGGGGCAGATGACAAATTGCTCATTGCCCTTGGCGGTGTTGATGCAGGGTAGATACTTGCCACCGACAATCACCCCGCAACATTCAGCAGGGTAACAGTCTAGGGCGTGGGATAAGATGTCAGCTTTTAAACTTTTGGTTAATCTCATATTAGCGTCCAATTAAGTTGCTGGCAGGACAACCACCAAAGGGCAAAGGCTTATTGCGCCCAAAACGGCAGACACACGATTTCATACGTCCAGCGCATTTGTCATTGATGGGGTTATCGGTGGGCTTGTCGTGCTCGTCAAACATGGCAACACCTGTATAGCCGCATTCTTCACCACGGTAGTTGCCTGTGATTGCCCAATGACAATAATTGGTGATTTCCCGTACAGGGATTTTTAAGCCTTCAAAGTCAATGGGATTGGATAATTCAAAGGTTACCTGCTGAGCGTTTTCTGATGTTTTTTGTTCCACAAACCACAGCTGTTCTTTGCATTCATCGCTTGCCTGTGGGTTGCCATCATCAAAGTTTGCAGCGTCCAGATATTTTGCCAAGGTGGTGATGACCTTGACACTTGCCCCTGCAAAATCATCAAATCGTAAGCAATACGCCGACACCGCCCCTTGAACGCCGCCAATGTTATTGGCAAGGGTCAAGGTCGGCGTGCTTGCTTTGCCGTCAGAGCGCATTTCAAGCCCTGTCACTGACAAAGCTTGTGGGACAAACTCTTGACCACGAAAGATGATATTACCATCATTACGCTCATGATTATGCCCATGAAAACGCAAAATCCCTGCACCAAGACGGCTTGCGTCCAGCTCAAACAGGGTAATCACCCCATCAACAGACAGCTTTTGAAAATCGGCATTTAACGGCATAATTTACTCCAATTTAAAAATAGCATAATCCTTTGGTATCATTGCCCAACGACACTTTCATCAGTGGTTACATCCGCCGCTAATGCAGTTTCAAGCAACCTTGGGGCAACTTCCACCGCCACGCCATATTCACTGCCGTGATACACAACGGTAAAAGCTTTGACGGCGTTTTCTTTGTTCCAGCCTTCTAGATCTTTGATTTGTTGTACGCCCCAGCTTAATAGCTCTGTGCGGAAAATTGACGCACGGTTACGCTTTAATACACCATTGTTAGGCTCATTATTAATCACTTCAAAGCCATCATCTTCAGGGTAATAGATGATTTCAATGGTGTCGGCTTTTTCGCCGTGCAAAGTTTTCCAGTAGTCTACCTGTGCGATAAAGCCTTGCATGATTTGGGCTTCAAGCTTGGTAAAGGTGGTTAAGGTGGGGGTTGCTACTTGTGTTTCGCTCATGGTTTGCTCCATTAAAAAAGCCCCTATTTGGGGCGGTGGTTAAATTCTTTATAAGCACGATACATCTCAGGCAATTTATAAATAATCATCAAGACAATTAATGTTGCCATTAAGATTAAAAATTGACTCATGGTTATAATTTCTCACTTTCAATATATTGTAAAAATGTGATAAAATCGCTCACAGATTATCCTTTTAAGTGATGGTTAAAGGGGTAAATAGAAAAACCCAAGTATTTGCCGTACTTGGGTTTTTTGCTATGTCGGCGAAATAGATTTTGTCGAGATGTTAACGACATTGATATCGTCGAGATAAAGTTAAAAGGTCTGTTCAAACTTCAAACTGATTTGCCAAAAGTTGCCTTTTCTTTGGCTGACTTCGTAGTCTTGGCAGACATATTTTTTGGTTTGCCCATGTGGATTTGTCCACAAAAACGGTATCACGCCTTTATGTTCATCAAGAAACGCCATGATGGGTTTGATGACGGTTTCTAAATCGCCTGTCTTTGTACCGCTCCAGTCTGTTCGCTTATTATTAATGCCGTGGCTGACACGTTGGGCATAGCCGTCACCAAATTGGGTTTTTGTTACGCTGTGTTTGGTGTCGGCAGCTGCGCCCATGTTCATTTGCCATTTAAAGGTTTCCATATACTGTTCCAAAATAAAAAATCCTATCAAATGACAGGATTTTTGATTTAAGTCATTGTCTATTCTTTGAATTTAGATTGATAAAAATCAAATTCTTGTTCAATAGCGTCTTTGGTTTCTTGACTGTAATCAGGTGATTTCATCAATCTTTCTTTTAAATCATTCATATAATTTAAATAATCATCTAAATCAATAATGCCTTTTTCAGCCAAGTAAAGTACCGTGCCAGCACTCGCTAAACTGTTTGCGTGTAAGTTTGTGGCGATTGGGCTAACCACGCCATCAATTAACAGCTCTTTTATATTTTGTTCATTCATAACTATCTCCCATAAAGTTCACCGCCTTGTCGGCGGGCTTGTAAAAAACGTTGATTGACTTTAGCATCTACTTTAGCGTCAATCATCTTGCCAATAGTTACTATCATATCGCCATTTGGTAGTTGCTGCACCTGTGCTTTTTCGCTCGTGTAGTTATTGATGATGACTTTGGTTTCTCCACGCCCTTGCAATCGGTTTAACGTATTATCAAGGTTTTGGGCGGTGTGTCGTGGCAGTACACGCTCGCCTTTTTCTAAGTTCCAAGTACCGCTCTTTGGTACGGACATGATACCGTCGTGGGCTTGTCCGACTACAGTGTTTTTAATTGCTCTGATGTTTGCAATAATCCCCATGCCCTGAGCCATCGCCTGAGTAATCATGGGTATATTCTGCGGAAAGCCAATTTTTGACGCTTCAGAAATATTTTGCCATAAAGCCATGCTTGCTTGTGCGATTGCCATACCCTTTTGCATAGCAAACATCATTTGATAAGCTTTTGACTGTTCGCCAAAAGCGGCTTTTGAGCTTTCTGATAAGACACCTAGTGTATCTTGAGCGTACTGCATTCTGATCAGCTGTTTTGCTTTTTCAGCTTCTTCCACTGTCATTACTTCAGCGTCCAAAAAGCCCTTAATAGTGTCCAATCTTGCTTGATGTTGGTTTTTTATATTTTGCAGTTCACTGACACCACCCATCTCTGCATAAAACATGGATTTATCTTTGCGTGCTTGGTCTTGTAAAGATTTGACAGCGTGTATCTCCTGACCGTCCATAGCATTTGATAACTTCCATTTTTGTTCAGAGCTAATGTCTGTACGCTCATTAAGCGCATAACGCTTATTCTCAAACTCATCACGCAGTTTTTGTAATTCAGTCTTATTATGACTTGTCAACTCATCAAGTTCATTACGATAAGCGCTCTTAATGTCGTCTAATGCCTTTATTTCTGTATCCGTAACCGCTTTAATCTTAGCTTCTCGTAGCTTTTCGTCCATGCCAACAGTTGCCATGATTGTACGGCGTTCAAGCTCGGCATTCGCCTTAATGCGCTCTTCTTCTGTCTGATATTGTTCATTAACTGCTTGCCATGCTTTGTCTTGCTCTAAGCGCAGCGCTGATAAAGCATTATTTTCAGCATGAGTGATAGCATCAATTTTTGCTTTGCGCAACTCTTCGCTCATGTCCAGCGTCAAAGCCACCGTGCGTCTTTCCAAATCAGCAGTATCAACTATTCTTTGCTCTTCTGTCTTTAAATGTTCAGTCGCAGCGTGCTTTTGTTTATCTCGAGCCAAATCAATCAAATCAATTTTGTTTTGATACCAATCTTCCGCCAACTTCATGTATTTATCATGTTCGTCTTTATTAAAATTAGCTTCTTGAATGGCTTTTTGTTTTTCTGTTAATTCATGCAAAGCCTTGGCTTTTTCATCAGCATAATACTTTTGAATGGCAAGGCGTGCGTCTGCTTCTTTTTGTGCTATGCGCTGGGCTTCTTGAAAATCTTTTTCATCTTGTTTAATATCACTTAAAGCATTATCAAGGTTTACCTTATTAAAGCCAACACCTGATTGATAGCTTCTACCCAACTTATCTAATTGTTCGGCATATCTTTTGCGTTTGTTGTGATGCTTTAACCAGTCAAAAGGCTTTCCATCTACAGTATTTTGGTACATTGCCCAGCCTACATAACCATTTTTACCACCCATTTCTTTAGCAATGGTTTCATGATCAGCATTGGGGTTATTCCAAAAATTCTTTAAACGTCCACGATAATCATTGCTTTTCATTTCAGCAACGCTAAAACGTGCCTGCGCATTTAGATTTTCTTGCGTTCTTGACATCATGCCATTTTTTAAATGACCTTGTGTCTTTAATTGCTTCTCCAAAGCTAATCCACGACCGCCATTCCAAGACAACATACCAACATTAACTCGTCTGACACCCTTTTGATTAAGGTCGTTATGATAGCCAAAGATATAACGTGGATCAAAATCATTTTCCCTGCCTACTTCAGCTGTGATTGTGGTTGCCTGCTTATGATTTAGTCCTGCATTAAGATACGCTAAATAAATACCCAATTTTAGAGAGTTTGGATCATTGGGATTAAGTTTAAACGATTGACTTAATTTATCTTTTTCAGATTTAGCCTTGGCTTTTTCTTTCTCCTTGGTGGCTTCTTTAGTGGCTTCACGAGCTTTTGCCTGTTCTGCGCCTGTAATACCTAGTTTTTTGATTTCTTCTTGCTCTTGGGTGATACTCATCACTTTTGCAACCGTGGCATTGGTCGCCCCTGTGCCAAGTCTGTCAATATCAGCCATAGTATTAGCAGCAGATTGCAAACGTTTATCAATATTTTCTATCATATCATCAAGCACATGGGCGGCAGCGGTGCTCGCCTTCCCTAAGCTCATGATAAATGAAAGCGGGTCTTTGGTGTCTAATGCACTAAAAAATGTCGCCACACCTGCACTAAATCCACCAATGGCTTCACCCATTACCTGAAAAACACTAGCCACACCAAGTCCTACTTTAGCAACCACCTTTAATCCAGTTACCAAGCCTTCTCCTGCGGCTTTTGCGGTGTTGGCAGCATTGGCATTGCCTACCAATTTACCTGCCATATCGCTAAGCACAGGGATAACTGCTTGTGTAAATTGGTTTTTTGCTCCTTGATAAGTCAGTTCAAGCAACTTGGTACTGGCATTAAGCTCTTGAGTTGCTCGTATGGTCTTTTCGTCCATCACCGCCCCAGCGTTT
>JBHBMT010000046.1:0-16792 GCA_041773075.1 Moraxella sp. | reverse complement strand
TTTGGAACCTTTGCGACAATTTGAATTTCCTGATGATATGTTTTATGGCGATTTACAAAAAATTACTGACAACACTTGGCTTCTGACTGATGGATGCAGCCATCGGCACTATCTTTTTGATAGTCAAGCGATGCAAATTATTGATGAAATCGTGGTGTTGGGCTACGAACCTGTGATGGATAAAGAAGGTGAGTTCTCCTCAAACATCAGCGGTATGGAATACGCCGATGGCAAAATGATTTTTAAGTATTGGGAACTTGTCGGCAAATATCCTAATACGAAAGAGAAAAATTGGTGGGGAATAGCCGATTTTGATGTGGAAAATTGGAAGTAATAAGTAGATAATGAGCAAAAAACGAAAAAAAGAGCGAAAATTTTTAGGGTATGTAAAAAATCCGTTTGCGTGCAATGACCAAGAAAAAGTTTATAAAATGATGGTGCATCAAACGCCTAAAAATGGTGTGTTTTGTTACTATTTTACGAGTTTGGAGGCAGAAAATAGCTCCTATGACTCTCATCACAATTATGATTTGGAAGAAGTTTTATCTGATTGGGAAAATGAAATAGATGAAAGAGGTTGGCAAGACGTTCTATAACAAAATAAGTAGGACATCTTGATATTTTGTATGTGTTATGACCATCAAAATTTAGCCAGTTTTAATGCAAAAACGCTATGTTTTTTTTCTAAACACTTTCTAAATCGTAAGTATGTTATGAAGTGTTGGGATGACTTATGTTTTTGGTGAAAAATCAACCTTTCTTTTTGTTGGTAACCTTGCCAATCGTGTTATATTGACAAGGTTGTCACCTAAAAAGACGAGCGTTTAGCGAAATTTTTCGCTTAAATTGAAGTTGATGCGTCCTAGTGGTGTATATTGTGACTGTAGGTGCTTTTGCTACCCAAATGCAGGCGTGCGTTTTGGAATGACGCTCAAAAATTCAGCACGAGCCTCTTTGTCGTGATGTAGTTGACCTGCCATAAAGGTAGTGCGTGTGGTGGATTGTTGTTTGCCCACACCGCGCATCATCATACACATATGGCTAGCATCCATGACAACACCCACACCACGACAGTCAGTGAGCGTAATGATGGCTTCGGCGATTTGTTTGGTTAGGTTTTCTTGAATCTGTAGGCGGCGGGCATACATATCTACAATGCGTGCCAGTTTGGATAAGCCCAATACCTTGCCATTGGGTAAATAGCCAATATGCGCCACCCCAAAAAATGGCAATAAATGGTGCTCACACAAAGAATAAAATTCAATATTTTGTACCAAGACCAAATCAGGATTGTCCGAAGGAAAAATGGCATCATTGGCAACGGTGTGTAAGTTTTGGTGATATCCTTGAGTCAGATAACCAAAAGCTTTGGCAGCACGAGTGGGGGTATCAAGCAATCCTGCTCTTTGTAAATCTTCACCTGTATTTGCAATCAATTGGGCGTAGTGCTTGGCGCTGTCATCAACATCAAACATTATGGTACTCATCATGTTAAAAAGGGTATAAATAAACGCATAGCATACCGTGAAAACGGATTTTGTAAAGTGATTTTTTGGACAATGATGCTAAAAAAATGATTGAAATGGCATGAATGGCGCTATACAAGAGTTCTTTTTGTTCGTTTACAAGTGTAACAAGTTTGCTGTTTTTTAAAAAATATGTGGTATAATAATGCTCATTTTCTTTTTTCTTGTATTTTAAGGAAACCATGTCATGCTACTTAAAGGAAAACGCTTTGTTGTTACAGGCATTGCTAGCAAATTGTCTATTGCTTGGGCAATTGCCGAAAGCTTGCACCGTGAAGGGGCGGAGTTGATTTTGACTTATCCAAATGACAAAATCAAAAAACGCGTGGATATGGCAGCAGAAGCCTTTAATGCCTTGGCGGTTATCCCTTGTGATGTCAGCTCTGATGATGAGATTGATAAGTGTTTTAAGGTGGTGGCAGAGCATTGGGCAGATGGAATTGATGGGGTGGTGCACGCCATTGGTTTTGCGCCTGCTGAACAGTTGGATGGAGATTTTACCACAGCAACTACGCGTGAGGGCTTTGCGATTGCGCATGATATTAGCGCCTATAGCTTTGTGGCGCTTGCCAAATATAGCCGTGATTTACTTGCTAAGCGTCAAGGCTCATTATTGACATTGACTTATGAGGGTAGTATTTCGGTGTTGCCAAATTACAATGTTATGGGACTGGCAAAGGCAAGTCTTGAATCCTCTGTGCGGTATTTGGCAAGCTCATTGGGTGGTGAGGGTATTCGTGTCAATGCCATTAGTGCAGGTCCTATTCGTACCTTGGCAGCCAGTGGTATCAAGTCGTTTCGCCGTATGTTAGATATGAACGAAAAAATCACACCCCTACAGCGCAATGTCACCCAAGAAGAAGTGGGTAATGCAGCCTTGTTTTTGTTGTCACCTTGGGCGAGCGGGATTACAGGCGAAATTTTGTTTGTGGATGCTGGCTTTAATACTGTGGGTATGAGCGAGCGCATTATGATGGATGAGGGTGACGAATAACATCTTGCCACGTTGTTTTGTTGTCGCTTTGTTTACCCCCCTTGATGCCATGGTGTCAGGGGTTTTGTTTTGATGTGGTAATATGTTATCAAATAATGATATTTACTATGAATAATATGTGAATCATAATTAATGAGTTTTTTGAAGATAACAACACCTTAACAAATCAGCAAAAACTAAGTAAAATACTTATTTTGTCGTTAATTGGGTGGCGGTTATGATTGATAAATTACCCAAATGGATACGTTGGGGTGGGGGCATCTTGGCGTTTAGTGCAGGGTGTATTAATAGCACAACCCTTGTGGGGTTTACGCATTTGTCTGTATCACACGTCACAGGCAATGTGACTTTGTTTGCAACAGCCATTGCTGAGATGAATTTGGGCATGTTTATTATGGTGTGCCTGACGTTATTGGCATTTTTGGCAGGGGGTGTGATTAGTGGCTTTGTGGTGGGTGCAACTTCTTTGCGAGTAGGCAGGCGCTATGAAATTGCCTTGGGCATTGAAGCGGCTTTATTGTTGATTAGTTTGGGGTTATTTAGTCAACATTTGTTTTGGGGGCAGCTGTTTGCAGCGATGGCGTGTGGTTTGCAAAATGCCATGGTGGCAACATATAGTGGGGCGGTTATTCGTACCACGCATTTGACAGGATTGACCAGTGATATGGGGTCAGCCATGGGGAATTGGCTGGCGGGTCGCCCTATCAATAAAACCATGTTTGTATTTCAGGCGATGATTTGGTATTGCTTTTGTGGGGGTGCGGTGGTGGGTGCAGTATTGTTTGTACGCTTTGAATATCAAGCCTTGGTGCTGCCTATTGGGATTATTGTGATGTTGGCAAGCGTTTATCATTGGGTATTTTGTCGCAAAAGTGTGCGTGAGCGCTATCTGGCGCAGCGCAGAGGTGAAAAGTAGCCCCTAGCGCTTTTTTGTATAATACTGTGTGCCATCGGCTTGGCTTTTGAAACGGCGATGAAACCACATCCACTGCGTGACATCTTGTAAGATGTTTTCTTCTAGTAATTGATTGACACGCACCGCATCGGCATATTCATCGGCGCTTGGATAATTGTCTAGCGCAGGGCTTAGGCGGATTTGATAATGAGGTTTTTTGCCACGAGGGATGATATCAGGTGTGGTGCGAATCATGCTCATCATGAGCACCGCAGGGGGATTTTTTTTGTCGCCTAGTTTGGCAAGGCGGCGTTGGGCGGTGATGGTAGCGGCAGGCGTGCCAAAAAAGGGTGCCATCACGCCATGTTCCAAGCCAAAGTCTTGATCGGGACTATACCAAATAACCTTGCCTGCTTTGATGCGCGTGGCAAGTTTTTTCATGTCTTTGTGGGCAATTTGTTCATCAAAAATATGTCGGCGCCCATTGTAAATAAACCACTCAAGCAAAGGGGTGTTTTGTGGGCGATACACACAGTCAGCAGCAAAAAATTGCGTACACAATCTACCACCCAAATCCAAACTGGTAAAGTGCGCCCCAAGTAGGAGTACTGCTTTGCCTTGGGATTGGGCTTCTACTAGGTGCTGCAATCCTGAAATACTAAAGCTTTGTGCAAAATATTCGGGGCGAAACCATGCGCATAAGCTTTCAAAAATACCAATGCCCTGATTAATAAAAACTTGGCGTGCAAGCAATAAGCGCTCATCAGCTGTCTTATTGGGAAAGGCAAGGCTAAGATTGGTCAGGGTGTCTTGTTTGCGTGACGCTGCCACCCTAAAAATCAACAGCCCCAAGCACTTACCAAGCCAAAATTGCCAGCGTAATGGCAAAAAAATCAAGGGCAATACCAGCGCCATGATGACCCATATCCCCCAATAACGTGGGTGCAAAAATGCCCATTCAAAGGGTTTTTTGTCCGCTAGATGGGTTTGTTTGTGCACCTCTTTCATGCTAGGACGCTTGGCGCACGTTTGGGAGGTGCGATTGTGGCTAGGTTTTGGGTTGTGATAATGGACACTCATATAAGACTCATGATTAAGGTTATCTTCTTAGAATCTATTCATAATTAATGACGCTTTCATATTTTTTGTAGAATAGTTCATGAAAAGTGCTTGCTTTTTTGTCAAAAATGGCTAAATCTGATTTTTCTTTGTCAAAAATTTGCTTAGTAGAATCACTATTAATCTCAAGTTTTTTCTTTGAAAAGCTTGAGATTTAAAAGCTTGTGATTTATCTCATTTTTGCCTAAAAAATTAATCGTGAACAGGTTCTTAAATAAAGATACTCTTCCTAAGTGGTTTGAATAAGCTGTCTTGGTAGTAATAGGTAAAACTTAAATGCTTTCTAGCTCATCCCAGCGGCTTAACTTTTCTAACAATAAGTCATCAAGCTCGGCTAGGCGCTCGCTAGCGGCTGTGGCACCTGCCAAATTGGTACTAAACCACAAGCCATCAGCAAGACGCTCTTGTAAGGCGTTTTGTTCTGCTTCCAAAGCGGCAATTTCATCAGGCAAGCTGTCTAATTCGCGTTGTTCTTTGTAGCTAAGCTTGCGCTTTTGGGGGGTGGGTTTGTCTGTTTTATCAGGCTTTGGCTTATCTGTTTTTTGAGGTTCAGCTTTTTGGATGGGCTTTTGGTGGGTCAAAACTCGTTCGTGTTGCACCACATAGTCACTGTAGCCACCAACATATTCATATATGATTCCGCTACCCTCTTTGTCATGGTCAAATACCCACGTTTGTGTGACCACATTGTCCATAAAGGCGCGGTCGTGACTGATAAGTAAGATGGTGCCATCAAAATTACCCACAAAATCTTCTAGCAATTCCAATGTTGCCATATCTAAATCGTTGGTAGGCTCATCAAGCACGAGCACATTAGCGGGTTTGAGCAGTTGTTTGGCAAGCAATACGCGAGCTCTTTCTCCGCCTGAAAGCGCTTTGATGGGCGTGCGCGCACGATTGGGTGTAAACAAAAAGTCTTGTAAATATCCCAAAATATGTGTACGTTTGCCTGCCACATCAACATAATCAGAACCTTCTGAAACGTTGTCAGCAACAGATTTTTCAAGGTCTAATTGGTCTTTGAGTTGGTCAAAAAAGGCAATCGTTAGATTGGTACCAAGTTTAACCATCCCTGCTGTTTTGGCGCTATCATCTAGCCCTAACAGTGTTTTGATTAAGGTGGTTTTGCCAACCCCATTTTTGCCAATAATCCCAACTTTATCACCACGCAGCAGCAGTGTGCTAAAGTCTTTTAATAGCACTTTATTGTCATATTCTAGGCGAAGGTTGGTTGCTTCACAGACAATTTTACCTGATTTTTCGCCAACATTTTGACTTAGGCTGACTGTGCCAACCACCTCACGGCGAGCTTTACGCTCCTCACGCAGGGCTTTTAAGGCGCGCACTCGCCCTTCGTTGCGTGTACGCCGAGCTTTGATGCCTTGGCGTATCCAGACTTCTTCTTGAGCAAGTTTTTTGTCAAATTCAGCAAAGCTTTTTTGTTCGCTGGCAAGCTGCTGTTCTTTGAGCTCTTGATAACGCTCATAACCACCCACCCCTTGTGAGACATCAAAACTCATCAACTGCCCACGGTCAAGCTCAATAATACGTGTGGCAAGGCGATTGACAAAGGTGCGGTCATGAGTAATAAATAGCACTGTTAAGCGCTGCGATAATAAAAAGTTTTCAAGCCATGCAATGCTTTCTACATCTAGGTGGTTTGTAGGCTCATCTAGCAGCAAGACATCGGGATTGACGACCAGTGCGCGTGCCAATAGCGCTCGGCGTTTGCGCCCACCTGACAGCTTAGCCAGATCATCCAAAGGATTGAGCCCCATCATATCAATCAGTGCATAAGCTTGACGCTCCAAGTCCCAGCCTTGGAGTGAGTCAATATCATGCTGTAGGCTAGCCATGCGCTCACACGCGTTCATATCGCCTAGGGCGCAAGCATCGCTGGCATCGTGATAAGCGCGTAATAGAGCTGCGACAGGCTCATTGCCACCCATTACTACCTCTAGCACGCTACTATTGTCTGTGGGCACATCTTGGGCAAGCATACTAATGACAGCACCATCTGCAATAAGCACCTCGCCATCATCGGCAGTCGCTTCATGGGTGATGAGCTTTAGTAGGGTGGATTTGCCTTCGCCATTGCGCCCAATGAGACAGACACGCTCGCCTGCTTCTAGGCTAAAATTGACCTTGTCTAAAATAGGTGCTACCCCAAAGGCAAGCTGAACGTTTTTTAACTGAATAAGTGACATGGTATTTAAAATAAAAATAATCTGCTAAAATAAACCTACCATCTTAGCAAATTTTTATAAAAATGCCCATTGTTTATTGTAATCTACCCATATGACTGATACGACTGCCTTAATTGAGCTACAAATCAAAGTGGCTTATCTAGAACACACCTTGGAGGCGCTCAATGATGTGATTGTGCAACAAGACCGCCTCATCAAAGACTTACAAGACCAACTGCGCCTACTGTATAGACAATTAGAGAGCCGTGCCGATACTACAGTTGCGCCATTTGATTTGTTGGCAGATAGACCGCCGCATTATTAATGAAAGCTTGTAAATGAGCTGGCTATAAAATTTCTATAAATTAACGCTAAGTTTCTCTTGTGTTACCTGATGTTTTGTTTTAAGATAAAGGCGCAACTTTAGATGGGCTTGGTGTTGCCCATAGGTTGAAACAATAAGGATGTGTATTAGGAGAAAGTCAATGAGTCAATTAAAAACATTAGCCATCGCCATTGCCAGTTTGGGTGCAGCAAGCACTGCTTATGGGGCAGGTCTTGACCGTTCAGGACAAGATGTCACTGCTTTTTTGCAAGATGGCACTTATGCTGAAGCGGTCTATACCTATATTGATGCAGATGTGTCAGGATATGATAATGGTGTGGCAGCAGGCGCAGCAACAGGCACTTATATCCAAGGCAAAGCCACAGGTGATGCTGCTGAAGGTTATGACTTTTTTCGCTATGGTGCCAAGACAGATATTAACGACCGCCTAAGTGTGGGTGTGCTGTATGATGAACCATTTGGTGCAGCAGTGCAATATGGTGGTACAAGCAATTTTGTCACCGCTGGGGGGGATGCAACGGTTGCCGCCTTGACAGCTAATAATGCCACACCCATTCCAACATTAAGCGCTGCTACCACTGCAATGACTAGTCTTCAGGCAGGTATTAGCCAAGTGCAAGCAGGTATTACAGCAACAGAAGCAGCAGGGGGTGATGCAACAGCTCTTAGAACGCAGCTGGCAACTTTGGTAACACAAGCAACCCGTCTAGGTGCCGTCATTAATGCAGCCACCACTGCCGAAGCCCAAAAAGGTGAGGGTACCAATGTAGAAATCCGCACCAACAATCTGACAGGGATTTTGGGTCTAAAATTAGGCACAAACAAAAATTTCCAAGTCTATGCAGGTCCTACAGCACAGCGTTTGACAGGGGAGGTGCATTTAAGAGGGATTGCTTATCAGGCTGCAACAGGCTATGATGCCGAAATTAGCACAGATACTGCTTATGGATGGCTTGCAGGGTTTGCTTATAGTAAGCCTGAAATTGCCCTAAAGGCAGCCTTGACTTATCGCTCTGAAATCAAGCATGACACCAAGATTGCTGAAGTGATGCCAGCGCTAGGCTCTACAGGCATTACAACACGTCCGTTTGAAGTAACTTTGCCAGAATCTTACAACCTAGATTTTCAAACAGGGGTGAGTCCAACAATGCTTTTGACTGCCAAAGCACGCTATGTGCCTTGGAGTGATTTTGATATCAGACCACCAACTTATGGCGATGCGACATTGCGTAGTGCTGGTGAGCGCTTGCCAATTGTGAGTTATAGCGATGACCAATGGTCAGCAGAAATTGGCTTGGGCAAAAAACTATCCGATAAGCTATCAGTATCAGGCAATGTGGGTTGGGATAGTGGCGCAGGCAATCCAGCAACTTCTTTAGGACCGATTGAGGGGTATTATAGTGTGGGATTGGGTGCTAAATATAACGTGACCCCTGAATGGTCGGTGTCTGCAGGTGGCAAGTATTTGATGTTTGGTGATGCAACTGCTCACTTACCTACAGGCATGACCGCAGGTGAATTTAGTGATAATGATGGGTTTATTGTGGGTGTTAAAGTGGCATATCAAGCAAAATAACCATCCCAATCACTGATTGATAAAACAGCTCACTTTTGTTGAGCTGTTTTTTTTGTGATTTGTGATACTAATAAAAATTTGTTATGATAAGCCTCTTATTCATTGTTGGTTAAATTGTATTGCTGGATGTCATCATGACCAAACCTTATTTAATTGCCCCCTCTATTCTGTCAGCAGATTTTGCCCGTCTAGGTGAGGAGGTTGAGCGAGTTATTCAGGCAGGAGCAGATGTGGTGCATTTTGATGTGATGGACAATCATTATGTACCCAATCTCACCTTTGGTGCAGGTGTGTGTCAAGCGCTAAAAAATTATGGCATTACAGCACCCATTGATGTGCATTTGATGGTGTCGCCTGTAGATAGATTGATTGAAGATTTTTTGAACGCGGGGGCGGATATTGTCACGTTTCACCCTGAAGCCAGCGAGCATATTGATAGAAGTTTGCAGTTAATCAAAGATGGTGGTGCCAAATGCGGATTGGTATTTAATCCTGCAACCCCATTGCACTATTTGGATTATACCTTGGATAAGCTTGACCAAATTTTATTGATGAGTGTTAATCCAGGCTTTGGTGGACAAAGGTTTATTGATGGCACGCTAGAAAAACTAAAAGCAGTACGCAGACGTATTGATGACAGTGGATTTGATATTCGTCTTGAGGTTGATGGTGGGGTTAATGTGGCAAATATTCGCGCCATTGCCGAAGCAGGGGCAGATATGTTTGTGGCGGGGTCTGCTATTTTTAATCAGCCTGATTATAAGCAAGTGATTGATGCCATGCGTCATGAGCTATCCAAGGTTGGGGCGGCATTGGCATCATGACTGCACAAAACAAACGTACCGTTGTACCATTGGGTGTGACCATTGGGCTTGGGCTATTTGCCTTTATTTTATCAATTGCAGGTTATGGTATGCGCTTATTGATGGGCGATGAGGTGGCAGAGGTTTTAAGCCATGCTGCTAAAGTCGTGCCTGCATTTATGATAGCGATTCCTCTGCTAAGCTGTGCAGGCGCGTATTTAATGAACCGATTTGCACATGCCAACATCCATTTGCGCAACGCATGGACATTAGGGTGGCTGTTGTCCGTGGTGGCAATGCTATCTATCATGGGAGTGTATAGTTGATGCTAGGTAGAATGCTGCCTGATAGGTTTGTGCCTAAAGATTTGCCTAAGGGGCTGATTCTTACGTTGATCATTGCTTGCTTGTTGATTGGATTATCAGGATTGCGGTATGGCGGCGCAAGTAGCTTGGAAGGATGGCTACATGTCGTTGAAAATTGGTTGATTATGCTATGGATTATCCCTTGTTGCACCGCTTTACTTGCGATGCCCATCAAATATCGTGATGACAGTTTTGATGTTAAGATGGCTTATTATCTTGGTATGTTTGTGGCGTTTTTATTTATGTTAGCAAAACTACGATATTGGCGCTGATTAACCTTGCGCTTTTGGTTTTGTCTGCTAATTGTCAGCGTTGGTAACTTACTACTTGAAAATAAACAAAAAAACGCTATTATAGGAAAATTGTGATATGACACTAACACACGCTTGGGGATGGGTATGAAAAAAATAAATGTCACTGAAATGTTCTTGGAGTTTGTACAAGAAGAGGACGGTCGCTTAGTATTGCGCGAAAGTCGCAACAAAAATGAAATGCTTGTGGCGATTGATTTTGGTGAAAAAATCAAAGGTGTCTTGGGTGAGGATACTCATTTTATTGGTGAACATATGATTCAAGCGGCGATGGCGGCAGTGATGAGTCGTCAAGTTGAGCGTTGGCATGCGCATATTTATGATGAAGAGCCAGCGCATTATAGCTAATCTGTGAAATGCACTGATGCTTAATATTTACTTAGTGAGCGGGTGTTTTATTTTGACAATCAGCCTATCAATATTGATGGGCTGATTTTTTTTAAAATCAGTGTGCAATATCAAACATCTTTTGTGTTTGCATATCCTTGGTGATACTGTATGTTGTCAAAAGATGGTATGATGATTTGAGCTGATTATTATTTAGGCGGAGGTGTAGGTGCGCTGACCAAAAATAGCAGAGCCCACACGAATAATGGTCGCCCCCTCACTGATAGCAATTTCTAAATCTCCACTCATTCCCATAGACAGCTCATCCATCGCTACATTAGGCAGGTTGAGGGCTTGAATTTGCTCTTTGAGTGTACGCAGACGAACAAAGCAAGCACGTACTATTTGTTCATCATCACTTAAAGCACCAATGGTCATCAATCCTTTGATGTTAAGTCTATCCATGGTGGCGATTTGCCTCACTAGTGTTAGGGTTTCATCAGGGGCGACACCAAATTTGCTGTCTTCTTGTGAGGTATTGACCTGAATGAGAATATCAATGCTTTTGTCCATAAGTGTCAAGCGCTCTTGAAGTTTTTGAGCAAGGCTTAAACGGTCAACTGATTGAATACAACGAATGTCATATTTTAAAATATCTTTGACTTTATTGGTTTGTAAATGCCCGATAAAATGACTGATATGTGGCGTGTCTGATAAGGCGTCAAACTTTTCTTTGACTTCCTGTACTTTATTTTCACCAATCAAACAGCACCCTGAAGCCAAAGCAAGTTTGATGCGTTCAGGGCTGACTGTTTTTGTGGCAAGCAGTAATTTGACATCATCAGCGTGACGTCCTGAATACTCGCAGGCGCGCTGAATGCGTGCCAAGATGTGTTGAATGTTATCAAAGATGGTGTTGGTATGCATACTCTTATCTACAAATAGAAAAATCAATGTGTTACCAGCGAATTGGGCTGATATAAGGCGTGCTGATTTTTAGGTTTTCGTAAGTGCCTTTCACAAAAATGTCAGGATTGACGGTGTTGATGTTGGTGTGCCCACAAAACGCCATGGTGATGTCGCATTCTTTGTAGATGATTTCTAGGGCACGACGGACACCATCTTCGCCATAAGCACCCAAGCCGTATAAGAAAGAACGCCCAATCATCGTCCCCTTTGCGCCAAGAGCGATGGCTTTTAGAACGTCTTGACCTGAACGAATGCCACTGTCTAGCCAGATTTCACAGGCTGAATTTTCGGCTTGTACCGCTTGCACGCAGTCAGACAAAGCAGCAATAGAGCTGGGTGCGCCGTCTAATTGGCGACCGCCGTGGTTGGAGATGACCATCGCATCTGCTCCGCTTTTGGCGGCTAAGATGGCATCTTCAGGCTCCATGATGCCTTTGATGATGAGCTTGCCACCCCACAGATCTTTGATACGAGCCACATCGTCCCAGTTTAGGCTTGGGTCAAATTGCTCTGCCGTCCACGATGACAAACTTGACAAATCGCCCACCCCTTCGGCATGACCGACAATGTTGCGAAAAGTATGACGTTTGGTGCCAAGCATATTAAAGCACCATTGTGGCTTGGTCATCAGGTTGATGATGTTTTTTAGGGTGGGTTTTGGTGGCGCTGACAGACCGTTTTTGATGTCTTTGTGGCGCTGTCCAAGCACTTGTAAATCTGCGGTCAAAATCAGGGTAGAGCAGTTGGCTTCTTTGGCACGGCGGATTAAATTTTCCATAAATTTTTTATCACGCATGACATAAAGCTGAAACCAAAAAGGCTTGGTGGTGTTGTCGGCAACGTCTTCAATGGAGCAAATACTCATGGTAGAAAGCGAAAAAGGAATGCCAAATTTTTCGGCGGCACGAGCAGCATGAATCTCGCCATCTGCCCACATCATGCCCGCAAAGCCAGTTGGAGCAATCGCCACAGGCATGGACACGTCTTGACCAATCATTTTGGTGGCAAGGCTTCTGCCTTCCATATCTACCAAGACTCGCTGACGCAGTTTGATACGGTCAAAATCAGTTTCGTTGTTGCGATAGGTGGTTTGTGTCCATGAGCCTGAATCCACATAGTCATAAAACATACGGGGCACTTTACGCTCAGCAATACGGCGTAAATCTTCAATTTCTGTGATTTTGCTTAAGTCTTTCATGGGGTTTCCCTAGGGCGTATTGACGTTTCAATTTGAGTGAAAATTTGGCTAAGTTGCTAGTCTTTTTAGGCAACAACCTTAAGGCAATATCATTATATTGGCAAGGTTATTAACAACGAAAGGCAAGAGTTGGCTTATTTTTTTTACCAAAAGCATACTCATTATTTAACATCAAGCATTGTTTTTTAAGGCGTGTGAAATGTCAATACGCCCTAATTATTATTGTGGCTGTGTGACGCTATTGTAAAGCTTTTTTATCACAAACAAAAGCGCCCTTGGTCAAAAAAACGTTATCTAAGGTGTATTGGTTTTGGTGTTAATCTTATTTTGAGGGTTAATGGTGCAGGAGCTAATGCTGCTGTAATGCCATAATGTCCATCAGCCCAAAAGGATACACCAGTAGCGCTGTGGGTGTAAGCAGGATAGGAATATGCAGACTTAAGATGTCAAGTAGTGTGTCATTGAGGTTGATGATGTCAAGAAAATACAGAGGCGGCAACAAAAGTCGTTCTTTGAGAGTGGTGAGCATCACCCAAGATTCTTCACATAAATGACATCCTTCAGTACCCATAAGCCAAAACCCATCTAGAGGCAAATCAGGATGGGCTTGAATAAATAGGGTGCGAAGATGGGCAAGTGCTTGAGCGCTTGGGGTATCAAATGCGCCTTGGCTTAGCTGTGAGATAATAAGGTGACTGCGATGACAAGAAGGGGCATAGGTCATAAAACTTACCAAAAAACGACAAAAAATAAAAGCAAGGCATAAAAAGGATTGTTTTAGTTGATAAACTCATGCTAGACTTAAAAATTGCCCTAATATAGGGGTGTTTGTATTGATGGTAGCATAAAATAACTTAGGTGGCGATGAAATTTTTTAAAAAATGGTTGTGGCGCTGGGTAATTGCCCCTGTGCTGATAGTGGCGATTAGTTTTCATGTGTTGGTGGCAGGGCTGTTACTGGTTTGGAAAAATGCCCCTGTGACCAATTCTATGTTTATGCTGGCGCATCGCTTGGGTGGGGGCGAAGTGACACAAACGTGGGTGGACTATGACAATATTGCCAAAAGTGCCAAACAAGCTGCCATCGCCAGTGAAGATGCTAAATTTGCCACGCATAATGGCTTTGATGTGGATGGCATAGAAGCTGCTATAAAAGCTAATGAAGCAGCAGGCGGGGTGTCTATGGGTGGCTCAACCATCAGTCAGCAGCTTGCCAAAAATCTGTTTTTGACATCGCACCGCTCCTATATTCGCAAAGCTGAAGAGGCGATTGTCACTATGATGATAGAAGCGATGTGGGATAAAAAGCGTATTTTGGCGGTCTATCTGAATGTGGCAGAATTTGGTGAGGGCATCTATGGGATTGAAGCAGCTGCCCAACACTATTTTGATAAATCTGCCAAAAGTTTAAGCAATTCACAATCAGCACTATTGATTAGTATGCTACCAAATCCAAAATACTATCAAAAAAATCTAAACAATAAGCGTCTGCGCAACAAGCAACGCATTATCTTAAGACGAATGCCAAGTGCGCAATTACCTTAATATATTTATAATAAAATATAAAGTATAAATAGGGTTTTGTATATGTCAAACCCATCAATTTGCGTTATAATAGGAAAGACTCTTAAGTTTATTAAGGATAATCATATGACCTCTGCTGCTCAAACCACTTCCACCTTTTTGCAAGAAGATGGTAGTTATCACCCATCAGCTTATATCAATAGAGAGCTGTCAGCATTGCAGTTTCAGCTACGAGTATTGGCACTTGCCAAAAATCCAAACATCCCTTTGCTTGAGCGTATGTTTTTTTTGATGGTGTTTTCGTCTAATTTAGATGAATTTTTTGAGATTCGTGTGGCAGGACTACTGCAAAAAGTTGCCCAAAATACCGATGTGTGTATCAGCCCAGATGGTATGCGCCCTAGTGAGGTGCTGACCAATATCAGTAAAATAACACATACAGCAGTAGAGGAGCAGTATCGCATTTTAAATGAAGAGATTCTGCCAGAGCTTGCCAAGCATGACATTCGCTATCTAAAACGTGATGAGTTGAGCGCTGCCCAACAAGCATGGATGAAAACTTACTTTTTTGAGCAAGTATTGCCTGTATTGACTCCCATTAGTATTGATCCTGCACATCCTTTCCCACGACTTGTGAATAAATCACTCAACTTTATTGTCAGTTTAGATGGTACAGATGCGTTTGGACGAGATATTAAGATGGCGGTTGTGCCTGCACCTAGGAGCTTGCCTCGCATTATTCGCTTGCCTGATGAGCTAACCGATGGCAAAGAGCACCATGTCTTATTATCAGCGGTGATTCATGAGCATGTTGGCGAGCTATTTTTAGGTATGACAGTCACAGGGTGCTATCAGTTTCGCTTGACGCGCAATGCGGATTTGGCGCTGGCAGATGATGTTGATGACATTGCCAAGGCGCTAGAGGGGGAGTTAAGCAATCGCCGTTTTGGACATGAAGTGCGCCTAGAGGTGGCTAGTAACTGCCCTGATGATACCACAAACTTTTTGTTACAAGAGTTTGGGCTAGATGAGAGCCAATTGTATCGAGTCAATGGTCCTGTGAATTTGACACGTTTTTTGACGCATTTTGACAAGGCAGGGCTGCATTTTACGCCCTTTACCCAAGCCATTCCCAAGCCATTTTTGGAAACAGAAAGCTCGCCTGATGCGCTGTTTGCTGTGATTAAAAAACAAGATGTGCTGGTACATCATCCGTTTCATGCGTTTAGCCCTGTGGTAAATTTATTGTGGGCAGCAGCACAAGACCCTGATGTCTTGGCAATCAAACAAACCATTTATCGGTCTGGTATTAATTCCGAGATTGTGCAAGCATTGGCAGCAGCAGCGCGCAATGGCAAAGAGGTGACGGCGGTGATTGAGCTGCGCGCGCGTTTTGATGAGGCAAGCAATATTGCGGTTGCCAATATGCTCCAAGATGCTGGCGCGGTGGTGGTTTATGGTATTGTTGGCTATAAGACGCACGCCAAAATGATGCTCATTGTGCGCCGTGAGGCAGGGCAGCTACATCGTTATGTGCATTTGGGTACAGGCAATTATCATGCAGGCAATGCCAAAGCTTATACAGACTACGGACTGTTTACAGCGCATCGTCAAATTTGTGAAGATGTGCACAATGTGTTTGTGGAATTGACAGGCATGGGGCAGCCTGCACGCGCCAAACAATTATTGCATGCGCCATTTACCTTGCATGACACCCTGATGCGTCATATTGATGAGGAGATTGCTCATGCCAAAGCAGGCAAAAGCGCCAAAATCATCATCAAGGTCAATGCCATTACCGAGCGCAAACTGATTAGTAAGCTTTATGATGCCTCACAAGCAGGCGTGCAGGTGGACTTGATTGTGCGTTCTATTTGTTGCTTGCGTCCACAAGTAGCAGGGCTGTCTGATAATATTCGTGTGCGTTCGGTGGTAGGGCGTTTTCTTGAGCATACGCGCGTCTATTATTTTTATAATAATGGCAAAGAGCGCTTGTATTGCGCCAGTGCAGATTGGATGGATAGAAACCTATTTCATCGGGTGGAAGTGGCTTTTCCTATTTTGGACAAAAAGTTATTTGCCCAAATTTATCAAGATGGTTTGATGAATTATCTTAATGATACAGCGCAAGCATGGCGCCTAGATGGCGAGGGGCAGTGGCATTCATTAGTAGCAGAAAGTCAAAGCGCACACGATGCCCAAGCGCAGCTATTGCATAAATTAACCTAAGAGTCATACTAATTTCAACATTTATTTGCCAAAAAAGACACTGGGCTATCCTTGTTTTTGCCACAGAAAATTAAGAATAGCTCGGTGTTTATACTTCCATAAATTCCATAGTTGGGCTTTCTTCAAGTAAACACATTGACCATCAAACATCAAAATGATAAAGCATATCAAATAACTGTCTTACAATTTCTTGTTTGTCAAATTCGGTTGGCATATTAATATTATCTCTAAAATCAAAGTGGTAGGATATAACCTTCATTTTTGTGTATTTTGCATAATCAAAAAAAGTTTGACTGCTCATAAATCACCTCGTTTGGTTGGTTAAAAAAATCATTGTGTTTCATCTACATCATAAATAAAATCAACATTAAACCATAAGGTTTTTGTTGAAATGTATTTAACTTTGAAGTATTCTTTAGATTTA
>JBHBMT010000045.1:0-4539 GCA_041773075.1 Moraxella sp. | reverse complement strand
CTGCGATCAGGGGTGTCAAAGTTGATTTCGCTCACCTTTAATAGTGCAAAATAACGCTCCGAGTCTTTGGGCGGGCGGATTTGACCTGCGATGGAGTCGCCTGTTTGTAGATTGAAGCGGCGGATTTGGCTTGGGCTGACATAGATATCGTCAGGGCCTGCCAAGTACGAGCCTTCAGATGAGCGCAAAAAGCCAAAACCATCGGGCAAAATCTCAAGCACACCATCACCGTAGATGGCTTCGCCGTTTTTGGCGTGGGTTTTTAGAATAGCGAAGATGATGTCTTGTTTGCGGCTTCTTGCCATGTTATCAAGACCCATGGCTTCGGCGATGGCAAGCAGTTCGCCGACAGATTTTCTTTTAAGTTCGGTTAAGTTCATAGAATTAAGTCAATATATAGACAAAAAGTGACAATCAGTGCATGATGCACCGAAAAATAGGTGAGAGAAAAAAGAAAAATGCAATCATGAGACACAGATTGCAAGCCTGCTCATATTAAGGCGAAAGCGTGATATTGTCAAGTGATATAGTGACTGTTTTTTGGTCAATCAGCCAAAATATGAGCAACCAGAAGTGAGCATGGCAAATTTGATGGTCAAATCTGCCATAGAAAAATTAACGATCGTATGATTTGGACAAAATACCGTCGATACTAAAGCTGTCCGCGCCGTGCAGCATCAGTGCAAAAAAGCCGCCGCCGATGGCGAAATTTTTCATAAAATCCATCGCCTGCTCGGGCGCGCTGTGCATGATGAATGCCGCTGCGATGGCAAATGTACCAATGACAAGCGCCACAAAGCGTGTCTGTATGCCAAATAAAATCATCAAACCGCCGATGAACTCGACGACGATGACCAATGGCAATAGGGTAGTGGGCACGCCACCTGCCTGAAAATACGCGGCAGTACCTGCGTAGTTGGTGATTTTCGCCCAGCCTGATGTGATGAACAGATACGACAGCAGCAGGCGCGCAACTAAGGCGACGATGCTACCGATGGTGGGATGGGCTAGGATTTTGTCAATGAGCTGATTAGGGCTTGGCATTAGATTTCCTTATAATGAGAGAAAAGTGCTGCCATTGTAAGAAAATCGCATCGCCAAATATAGGGGTATTTTTACAACATAATATTCTAAAAATGCAATGGTGGGTTGCAAGCATTACCCCTTACCCAAATTCACATCACAGTGGATTAAGCACCAGTTGCTGCTTGTATTGCTTAGGCAAGCAGCCGAATTGTGTCTTGAAACTGCGGCCTAAAGTGCGCAGCATCATTAAATCCCCACTTATACGCAATCTGCGAAATGCTCAGCCGATGTTGGGTGTCGCTTAGATCTTGGCGGCAGGCTTCGAGTCTTTGACGCCATAGGTACTGTGAAGCGGACATTTCTTGGCTTTGAAATAATCGATGCAGATAGCTGGTTGAGATATTGAGCTCTTGGGCGATGGTTTTGATGGTGAGATCAGCATCCATCAGTCTGGCATTAATGTGTCGCTTGATACGCTCAATATGGTACAGCTCCAATGATGGCGTAGGTGTGGACTGCTGCTCGGTTGCCAGTGTCGCTGCCAAAAGCTCAAACAACCCCTGCTTGATCCCTGTCATTTGCTAAGTGCTGAGTGCGGCATCACCACTGCTTTGGCGGCGTATCTAAAACAAAAACGCAAAGATGCCAAGCTGTCACGCCGAGCGCTGGCTGAAAAATCCTTGATTCCTGAGCCAACCATTCGTCGGTTTGAGAATACAGGTCATATTTCTTTGAAGAACTTTTTGTTATTGTGGATGATTTTGGATGACATTGCTCGGTTTATGGAATTAACCAAACCTAAAGCAATCAAACCCAAAACCATCGCCGAGGTGCTTGCTTATGATCGGTAACTATCAGACGACTCGGTATTTGAGTGTTTTGTACTGGCATATACCATTTCAATCCATCAGTATCAGCTACTCACAAATACGCCAGCTGATCAAGTTTTGACCGCCAAACAAGTGTCTAATGAGCTTGGCATCTCAGACAGTGCTGCTCGCAAGTTACTCAATGAACTTGAGAGCATGGGATTGGCAACCACTGTGTGTAATTGTCGTGGTAAGAGGTATTTGTTGGCGAAGCTGGGGTGAAAGCTTTTTTGCCGACTTTCGCAAAGGCAAATGCGGTCGTGGCACTGCTAGTAAATCAATGACATTGATATGAAACATCGACAAAGAATATGGGTTTAGATTTAACTATGGCGCATCATTTAATTAGTTTAAAGTATTGAGAAATGGTGTAAGATTTGGGATTTATTTAGTACAGCCCCTCCTTTTTTATATCAATTCAGAGATCTAAAGCTAAAATAAATAGCCCCTTC
This sequence comes from Moraxella sp., assembly GCA_041773075.1. GTDB lineage: Bacteria > Pseudomonadota > Gammaproteobacteria > Pseudomonadales > Moraxellaceae > Moraxella. The sequence continues at coordinate 2,192 of JBHBMT010000045.1, read as the reverse complement.
AAATCATTTAATCTATCTGCATCTATTTCGTTACTCTCTAGCTTCTTAAGTATCTCAAGCGGTTTTAAGTCAGCTCTTGATGGTAAATTTAATCCTAAATAGGGCTCGATACATTGTGGTATGAAACTGGCTCTGCAATTTTGCAATTACAATTATAGTTTTTAAGCATATCATTTATAGCCTGATGATGGTTTTTATTTAAATCATCATCAATTATCAATCCATATGGGATGCCAAAAATATCAAGAAGAGTCATATAACGATGAAAATTAAATTTACCAATAACATCAACAACAGCTATACGATGTTTTGTAAATGTACGCCAATCATGGTTGTTTGCCAATAACCAATTAAATAACGCCTTTTCGGTCGGACCTTCTACCAATAATACTTTATCTGCAAAGAACATTGATGAGCGTTCTGAATCCAGCCAAAGTTGATAACGAAATTTTTCATTTTGAATTTCAACTTCTTCATCTTGATCTGAATTGCTTAACAGTTTTTTTGCTTCTGCCTTATTTTGTTCTGGAACATTGGGATTAGCTACAAAATTTTGCAGGCAAGATTTAAAGTCTAAGCCACTCGAGAAGATATTATTTAATTCCTTCGATTTTATTTGCCCTAAAGATGTTAATCCATCTTTTTTGTGAACTCGTCCTATCTGGCACAAACTGTCTGTTGCTTTTCCAACAAAAATAGGTGAATGGCTAGTGATGATGACTTGTTGCTCGTTGCCCTCTCCTAATCTTCTCAAATGATATGCCATATTTTCTTGTTGTGTTGGGTGTAAAAATGCTTCAGGTTCTTCAAATAGTATTAATGTAAAATCAGGGTTAAAATCATTCTTCTCCTGAGCGGTGTTGTTTTCATTGGATATTTCAGGCACTAATTTAATTAATTCATATAAAAAAGAACGCTGGAATCCGTGCCCATATCTATCAAGAGATAAAGCATAATCACCTAACATAGAATCAACAAATGAATGTTTAATGAGATTTTTTGTAATATCTTCTGGGGAGATAGCACCAATAGACATATCAAACTTAATCCCCCAACTTGAAATAGCACTATTAATAGGATTTGCTATTTGATCCAAAAAACCATTTTTATTTTTAGCTTCATCATTAAACTCCTCAAATGAAGCTACTACTTTTTGGTAAGCATGACTATTAACTAAGGCTTTTTTTAACATCAAATTCAGCATATCTCTCAAAGGAGATGATCCAGATGTTTTCATTTGTTCACTAGCTGATATAAATGCAGGGATGTAAATAATTTGCCCCAATTTTGCAGAGCCGATATTTTTGCTCCATAAAATAGTGATTCGTCAATTACACCATCAACAATCCCGTATATATTACTCTGTCTTGGCTTTACTTTCTCTTTAGAAATAAAATACTTACGAACAGTTAAATGCTTTTCTCCAGTTCCTTTATATTTATCTGCTAATGCATTCCATTCCCCATCGGTCAATTCAAATGTTAGTTCAACCCAACTTTCTATTTCCATTTCATTTTCTGATGTAACCTTCTGAAATCTTGGTTCATCATCTTTTGTCCACGGAATATTTTCATAAAAAGCTCGTAATGCAGCCATAATATTGCTTTTACCTGCATTATTTGCACCAACTAACATCGTATAGTTATGAACTTCTATTTCAACATCATGAATAGAACGGAAGTTTTTAATATGGATTTTTCGTAATTTCATAAAATTACTCCTAAAACATTATATATGCTTATTCTGTGCCACATCAGTAATGCATGGTTGGTCATCATCCACCCAAAATCTCTCTCAAAAATGCCCTCAAACTCAAGCACTGTATCCCTTCAAAAGTATTGCCATCAAATTCGTCCATTGTCACCACATATTTTGGGTAGTTGTCTTGAATTTTCAGCAGGTTGCCAAGTTCTCGCTCAAGTGTTTTTTCTTCATTAATGGTCAGCGCCGCCTGCACATATATACGTTCACCATCCTTCTCTGCCACGAAGTCAATTTCTTGGCTATTTAAACCGCCGATTTTGACATCATAACCTGCGATTTGAAGATGATTGAATATGCAGTTTTCAAGCAATTTGCCACGATCTTGTACCCGATAGCCAATCAGGGCGTTTCGCAAACCTAAATCTTCAAAATAGTATTTTTCGCCAATCTCAAAAATACGTTTACCTTCAATATCATAGCGTGGTACT
>JBHBMT010000044.1:0-4689 GCA_041773075.1 Moraxella sp. | reverse complement strand
GATGAAAGCGATGTTCATATCATCAAAGAAAACTTTGGCGAGACATTCATTGGTTTAATTGATGTGGCGACAGGTCGGCAATATAGCGAAGATGAATTAGACACCATTGCCGATACCTTTAATCAAAAGAGCGATATTAAAATTATCCGCCCACAGACGATTAAAAACATCACCTTTGGTGAATTAAAAACGTTATTAAAAACCGTCAAGCACGAAGGCTTTATGGTGTTTGATACCGACAGCAATGAAATGCTGTTTAAACTTAAATCGCCGTATTATCTGGTATCTAAATTTTTGGGACGAAGCAAAAGCGAAAATATCGGTCGCAAATTGGACAAACGTCATGTGGACGAAGAATTTTATCCGCTTATTGATTATATCAAAGAAAACAAAGAAACCTTTAATTCACTTAGTGAATTGGATAAAATTGCCTTCATTCAAGCATTTATTGAAAAAATGGTATGAATAAAGATGGTATGAATAAAGATGGTATGAATAAAGATGGTATGAATACAGACGTGATAAAAGCGGTGCAAGAGTTATATCACGTTTTTGGCAAGTACCCAGTTAATTGGCACACCGTCAATGCCTGTGTAGAATGCTGTATGTCAAAAGAGTTGGCAGATGAATTACGCCGTTTGCCACTTTGTCAGCTTGGTCAGCTACATTTATATGAATATAATAGTGCTGCCTATATTACTGATGAAAATCCTGCCGAAGTCAAATATTTATTGCCCCGCATGGCAGAGTTATTGGTAGAAGGCGAAGCATTACATCATTCGCTGGAGATTTATTTTCAGCGGATAGGGCGCTGTATTGACGCTTTTAATGACATAGAAAAACAAAGCTGGCAAACATTTGCAAATGTGTTTATTAAAGCAGTATTAACCAAATACCCTTGGCAAACCCATCAAGATATGTTTGATTATGTATTGATGTTTACTATTGGTGGGGTAGATATTAGCCCATTACTTGAGATATGGCTAAATACCGATACACCACAGGCGACCATTCATTATATTTATTCTGGATATGATGAGTATTGGCATGGGGGTAAGATTGATAATTCTTTTGCCAGTGATAATGCCAATTATGACAATAAAGTCAGTGAATGGATAGAAGATAAGCACCATCGGCAAATTTTTGCCAAACGTATTGTTTGTCTTGATAAAAAAGTCATAGATGAATTTAGCCAATGGGCAAAAAATCATTTATATGGTGGCGATTTTATCATTGATTGGGTATTTGATGGTGTCAGCAAATAAATTTTTAATGGTAGTGTAATAGGTGAATGATGAAAAAACTTTATTTTACGTCTGATTGGCATTTTTCGCATGGCAATATTGTGAAATTTTGTCCGACATTTCGTCCTGATTATGGCAAAGACGACCCGAAAAAAATGAATGAATATTTGATAGATGTTTGGAATGCAACCGTTCGCCCCGATGATGTGGTGTATAATTTGGGCGATGTGTCATTTGCCAAAGACAAAAAAGACATCATCAGTGTATTGCAGCGATTAAATGGTGAACATCATTTGATTTTGGGCAATCATGACAATCTTATCATACAGCACAAAGCAGAATTTTTGTCATTAAAAAAACACGATGGCAAGCCTTTGTTGTCATCTATCCAAGATTATGCCAAATTGCGATTGCGTGATGGTGGGCATACCTTGATTTTGAGCCATTATCCGATGATTGAGTGGGACGGCTGTCATAAAGGCTGGTATCATCTTTATGGGCATTTGCATGACAGGCTTGCCAAAGTCAGGGGTAGGGCGCTGAATGTGGGTTTTGATTTGCATGGGCGATTGCTAAGCCTTGATGAGATTGATGAATTTTTGGCAAATCTGCCTAAGGTGGGGCATTTTCACAAGGATGTAGCGCTGACAAATCCTGACATTCGCATCACCGCTTATACTATTAAGCAAGCGATGGCAGAAATAAATGGCGGTAGTGGGGTGCTGTTTTAGGGGTGTTCAATCAAAATAAAATGCGCTATGATAAGCCTTTTTGGTTAAGGAAAAAATTATGCCATCATTTGACGTGGTTTCTGAATTACAAACCTTTGAAGTAAAACACGCGGTACAAAATACCGAAAAAGAAATTGCTACTCGTTTTGATTTTAAGGGCAGTGATATTACGGTTGAATTAAACGAAAAAGCAAAAACAATCACCATCAGTGCTGACAATGAGTTGCAAGTAGAAAACGTCTATGCCATGCTAGAAAAGCATCTGATTAAGCGGGGCGTGGATTTGCAGTCACTAGATCCACAAACGCCAGCAGCTTCGGGCAAACAGATCAAACAAGTCATCAATCTAAAAGATGGGTTGGATGCAGACAGCGCCAAAAAAGTCGCCAAAGCCATCAAAGACAGCGGGCTTAAGGCAGCAGCGAGCATTCAAGGGGACAAAGTGCGTGTCAGCGACAAGAAAAGAGACACGCTACAAGCGGTAATGGCGCTATTAAAAGAAAAAAATTTGGGCGTGCCATTGCAGTTTAATAATTTTAAGGATTAGGGTATTGGCAGGCATTGGGGGTGTAACCGCCCCTCTTTGATAGCAAAAGATGACCAGTGAGTATGTCTTGCAGATATAGCATATGCCACCCCTTAGTTTTTTTTTGATGGTTGGTGTAAAAGTAAGAACTTACATTCACAACATGATGCCATTAATGGTTGTGACAAAAGCAGAATATGAAGTTTTGTTTTTGTATAAAAACCAGCTAACTCTTGCTTTTTTTATTTCAAAAACTTGTTTGCTCTGATGACCATCAGCCTGCATTTTTTCCCCAAAAAGCAGGCGATTTATCTTATTTTTCATCGCAAAAACCTTAGGAAGGCAAGCTCTAAGATGTTATAGAAGGGCAGTGTGTGCTATTATAAGGTTAATTTTTTCTTATTATAAATTTGAGCAACCATCAATATCTCTACCAAGATTAGAATTATTCCATGAATATTAGATTGCAAGCCATCAAAGAGATGATAAGTCGCTATGTCACCACCTTTGGTGAGGTATGGCGGGTACGTCACAAGCTAGATGCTCCAGCTAAGAGCCAAGATGAGCTGGAGTTTCTCCCTGCGCATTTAGAGCTTACAGAGACACCCCTATCTGCTGCGCCCAAATGGACGGCGCGCCTAATCATGCTCTTTGCACTGATTGCGCTGGCATGGGCGCTGATTGGGCAGATGGATGTGGTCGCCATCGCCACAGGCAAGACCACCACCAGCGATAGGCGCAAAACAATTCAACCCTTAGAGACTGCACTGGTAAGCCAAGTCTATGTTAGCGAAGGACAGTTTGTGGAGGCAGGTGCCCCACTTGTCGCATTAAGCGCTGTGGGCGTGGACAGCGACATCACCTATAATGCTCATGAGCTTGCCACAGCCCAACTCACCGTTGCGCGCTCACAAGCATTGCTAAAATCTCTTGATAGTAGAACAGCACCTACGCTTAATCAAGCTGCCTTAAGTGAGCTTGGGCTAGATGGTAGCACCATTCAAGAAGCGCTGCTGCTCATTAATAGCCAATATGAGGCATGGAGATTGCAAGATAGTCAATACACCACAACCAATGAGCGTCTTGCTCAAGAGCAGCAGGCATTAAACCAACAGCTTGCTCAATTGACCAGATTGTATGAGCTAGAAGCCAAAAAACTTTCTGATTATAAAGAACTTCTTGGCATAGAGGCTGTGTCACAACACGACTATTACACTCAAGAAGGCAAAACAATTGAGCTGTCCAACAACATTAGCAGTGCTCGCGCCAACTTGGATAGACTCATCAGTGAACAAAAACAAAATCGCCAAGCGCAAGCCACCGCCAAACAAACCCTCAAGCAAGAAACCCAGTCACTGCTTAGCCAAGCTCAAAACACCTTAAAAAGCCTAGATGCCCAGACCCAAAAAGCCAAACAAAGAAAAGAAACCCTAACCCTAAAAGCCCCCATTGCAGGCACGGTGCAAGAGCTTTCCACTCATACCATTGGAGGTGTGGTGACACCAGCGCAGGTATTGATGGTCATTGCTCCTAGCGGTGAATCTGTAGAAGTGGAGGCGCTTATTTTGAACAAAGACATTGGGTTTGTGCACAAGGATCAGAGTGCTAAGATTAAATTAGAAGCCTATCCCTATACCCGCTATGGCTACTTAACGGGCAGGGTTAAGCACTTGAGCTTGGAATCTATTCAAAATGAACAGCTAGGCTTGGTATATTCTGCGATTATTGAGCTAGATCATGATACATTGATGATAGAGGACAAGCCCATCAAAATAGGCTCAGGCATGAATGCCACCATTGAAATAAAGACAGGGTATAGACGTGTCATTGATTATCTACTAAGCCCCTTACAAACAAAGGTGGATGAGAGTATGAAAGAGCGATAAGGCTGTGTTGTGGATACAATAACTATCATTGCTTATGCCAAGAGGGAGTAATCACCATAAAAACCCTTGTTGAGCCAGTAACGCTAGTCTATGGTAACAACGTCTCAGGAGTGCTAACCAAAAAAGGTGAACTGATTACATGGGGTTGGGATGAAAGCGGACAGCTAGGCACTGGCAAGCTACTCACAGAACATGCTAGTAAAAAAGACATTTTAACTTTAAATAAATCCCTATTTACAACACACTAAGCTTATTTTAGAATACAGATGTTAGTTTAGATTAAGTTAAAAGGATAAGATAAT
>JBHBMT010000043.1:0-11899 GCA_041773075.1 Moraxella sp. | reverse complement strand
TTCTCAATATGATAATCAATCTTATTTACATTTAAAAATAAACACAGTATAATGCGCGTAACTTTTTATTTGTTGTAGTTATGAAACAAAGACTTGCTTGAGTTTGTAAGGAGAGTGCAATGACAGCACAACATATCCATAAAAAATATCTATTAGCACTGCTTGTGCCTTTATTGATGAACCAAATGGCATATGCTAATGAAGAAGATGGCGAAGAGGAGCCTAATACGGACTTGGGCACCTTACAGGTGATGGGCGTGCAAACAAGTAGACAAGGTACGCTTGGGGAGCAGGTGGTCACACAACAAACATTGGCGCAAGAAAATATCCAAAGTAGTCACGACTTGGTGCGCTACAATGCCGAAGTGGACGTAGCAGAAGTGGGGCGCTATGGGAACAAAGGCTTTGCGGTGCGTGGTGTTGATGGCAATCGTGTGGCAATGAACATTGATGGTGTGTCATTGCCAGAGGCGGAGGCAAATGAAATTTTTGCGCCTTATGGTTATATGTACGAAGGGCGTTTTAATCCTGATGTTGAGATGATGAGCTCGGTGCGTGTGATGGCAGGGGCGGATAGTTTGTTATCAGGTTCTGGTGCGGTGGGTGGTTCGGTATCTTATCGCACCAAAGAGCCGAATCAGCTGATTTATAATGAAGGCAATCTTGGGGGGTATGCCAAAGTAGGATACGCCAGCAAAAATGAAGAGCGGCTTAGTGCACTTGGATTGGCTGGTGTGTACGACCGTTTTGAATTTTTGCTGAATTATGCGCATCGTGAAGGCAGTGAAACCAAAAATCACGCCATGCGCTCAGCTGATAGTGCACGTTTGTCACCTGAATACATCTTTAGTATAGAAGAGATGCCTGTAGAGAGCGATAGTACGTCCTTGATTTATCCAAATCCCTTGGAGTTTGAGCGTCAAAGTGCTTTAGCAAAGCTATATTATCATATTAATGATGTTCATCGTGTTGGCATCCATGGATTGTATCAAAAGCAAGAAAATCATATGAATACAGATAGTGCCAACACCACCACAGGCTCGCGCACAGGCAGTACCACACGCCGCGCCCATGATATAGAGGAAATGGAGGCTTACGGTGCAAGCTATCGTTATCAGCCCACTCAAAGCGCTTGGCTTAATGAAGCGGCTTTGAGTTATAACCAAAATGACATTTTAGGCTTGGCGGATACTTGGGTATATAGACGTACCTTTGGCTGCTCTTTGCCCAATGTGTCTTCTTATTTGTGTGATTATTATGGGGGTATGGAAGTATTGCAAAGTAGCATCCTTCAAAACCAAGAGTATCGCCCAACACGCACCAAATCCAATCAGTATAGCTTAGCGTTGCAAACAATGCCTTTTGAATTGGGTCGTTTCGGTGAGCATCAGGTTATGCTGACAGGAAGTCACAATCAACAAGAGCGCACAAATTCAGCTACTTACATCAATGCCAGTGATTCTAGTAGTAATTTTTTGAGCTTTGCCTTTGCAGATGCCAAAAAGAGCAACTACAACATCACTTTGACTGATGACATTCGCTTTAGTGAGCGTCTAAAAGCCATGTTGGGTGTGCGTTATGATGATTATGAATATCAGCCATTTTTTGAAAGTGATGTTAATGGCTTAAATGAAGACGACAATAACAAAAATATGTGCATTAATAACAATGCCCAGTCAGAGTTTTGTGAACTGTATCGGGCGGGCAGTGGTATGCCTGATACGGAATTTAACCATATGACTTATAGTGGCATGATGGAGTTTGGTATCGTTCCTGACAGACTAACTGCTCGCTATAAAATTGGTACGGGATTTTTGGCACCAACCATGACGCAAATTTATAGTAATTTTCAGGGTTTGGGTGTGATGCAGGTACCAAATTATCATCTTAAGCCTGAAACCTCACTTAATCAAGAGCTGGAATTTGAGTGGAAACCTAATGAAAACACACGTCTAATGGCTGCAGGGTATGTCAGTGAGTATGATGACTTTATTCATACAAAATATTGGGAGGGTAATACCAATGGGTGTAATGGAAGAGCCATTTGTCTGCAGTCAGTGAATTTAGACAGTGCCAAAATTAAAGGCTTAAAGCTTGGTGTGGAAGCAGATTTATCCAATAAACTCAATCTAAAAGGACAGTTTAAGGTATCTGCCAACTATCACACTTCAAGTGATAGCGCGACTATCCAAACAGATAATAATGGCGCGCTTGAAATTAATACGCTTGCTTCTGTGCCCAAGAGTTTTATTTTGGGAGCGGACTATATTTCGCCCAACCAAGACTGGTCATTGCATGGCAGATTGCGTGTGATTGGGCGCAAAAAAGCTGAGGATACCAAATCTTTGGAGACTCGTGCTATAGAATCAGTCACAACCCAAACTTGCCCAGCGGATATTGCTGCTTGGGGGTATTGTAGTCTGATGGGCTATACTGTGCAAGATGCGTCAGGCAATTGGACAAGAACAACCACAGCCATTACAGGTTATGAAGAATATGTGGATACTTATGAGCATATCAATCAAAGTAAGACAGCGGTAGTTTATGATTTATACGGCAGTAAAAAATTTGGCAAAGAAGGCAATGTTATCTTAAATGCAGGCGTATACAATATCACGGATGAAAAATACATTCCGTGGGAAACCTTGCGTATGTTTAATACGGTCAGTGCCAACCAAATGATAGATAGCCAAGGATATGGCTTTGGTCGCTACACTGCCCCTGGACGCAATTATGCCATTTCTTTGACGTATGAGTTTTAGTTGTCAAAAAAAAAGCTGGAATGTTCTCCAGCTTTTTTTTGTTGTGGATACTGTTGTTTTAATCTAGCAAATCCAGTTCTGCTGCTTTTTGTAGTAAGGTGTTTGAGCGGTTGCCTGTACGACAAAACAGATGCAAGGGGCGAGGGCTGTCATTAAAAAAATCAGCAAATGCCTGAACATGGCTCATATCCATCATACCACCTGCAAAGCCAATATGTGTATAAACAATGTTGTGAGCGGCACAAGCAGCAGCAATCTCTTCGCTGGTGGGCTGATTGATTTCTTCACCATCTGGGCGATTATTGACGATGCTTTTGACACCTTGATGGGCAAGGGTGGCAATGTCATCAACGCTTAATTGTCCTGACAGTGTCACTTGACTAAAATCTGGCATGGCATTTCCTTAAAATGGCATCAGTAAAACGCTTAGCTTACAAAAAAGTAAGCAAAACTGCAAGCAAAAGAAAAAATATGATAAGATGATAGACGCAAGCAATCATGCCAGCATTGTTAGGGAGTGTATAAATGTCAGGAGTTTCTTTTGGTGAGCTGCGTACTTTGGGCAAAAAAGTGAGCAAAACAATTGATCACAAGCTTAATCAACCCTTAGTCCAGCGCTTACCTTTTTTTCGTACCAAAACTGTTGGGAATGCCTTAATGGGGTTTGATGATTTTGATGCGTATGCCAAAGCAAATCCCCCTAACCCAAAATATCAAGCCTTATTTGAGCCTTTGATGTTAGGCTCTGTCAGTCTAAAAAATCGTCTTGTTATGGGGTCTATGCACACAGGATTGGAGGATAGATTTTATCATTATGGGCAGTTGGCGCGTTTTTATGAGGAGCGCGCAAAAGCAGGGGTCGCATTAATTATCACAGGGGGAATTGCCCCTAATCGTGCAGGCTGGCTTAAGCCACTATCAAGTACACTGATGCACAAAGCAGAAGTGGTGCATCATATGCGTCTTACGCACGCGGTACATAAACACAATACAAAAATACTTTTACAAATATTGCACAGTGGGCGCTATGGATACCATCCTTTTGTGGTGGCACCAAGTAAAATTAAGTCACCAATTTCACCATTTACTCCCCAAAAAATGAGCAAAAAAACCATCAAAAAAACCATTGCAGCCTTTGTTCGTTGTGCTAACTTGGCAAAGCTCGCTGGCTACGATGGCGTAGAAATTATGGGTTCGGAGGGGTATCTTATCCATCAGTTTTTGTCCACACACACCAATAAGCGTCAGGATGAATATGGAGGGAACTTAGAAAATAGAATGCGTTTTGCATTGCAGATTGTGCAGGCGGTGCGTCAGGCGGTGGGCGATGAGTTTATTATCAGTTTTCGCTTATCAGTCGTTGATTTGGTGGAGACGGGCAACACCATGGCAGAGGTAATTGCTATCGCCAAAGTGCTAGAGGAGGCGGGTGTTAGTTTGATTAATAGTGGGATTGGTTGGCATGAGTCGCGAGTGCCTACTATTGTCAGTAGCGTACCAGAGGCTAGCTTTGTGCGTTATAGTCATGCCTTAAAGCAAGCCATCAATATTCCTGTGGTTGGTGCAAACCGAATTAATATGCCCAAAGTTGCCAATGAGCTGATTGTGTCTGGACAGGTAGATTTGGTACAAATGGCACGTCCATTTTTGGCAGATGCCGAATGGGGAGTTAAGGCGTATCAAGGGGTTGATGTGGCAATTAACACCTGCATCGCTTGCAATCAAGCCTGTCTTGATCATACATTTACAGGTGAGCCTGTCAGTTGTCTTGTTAATCCTAGCGCTGCCAGAGAAAAAGAGTTTGAGCTGATTGCCGCCAAGCGCGTCAAGCGTGTTTTTGTGATAGGTGGGGGTGTGGCAGGCATGACAGCGGCGCTCATTGCTGCTAAGCGTGGACATCAAGTAACCTTGTTTGAAGCGTCAAATGAGTTGGGTGGGCAATTTAACTATGCTAAGCAAATCACAGGCAAAGAGGTGTTTTTTGAGACCTTGCGTTATTATCATCACGCCTTGGCAGAGGCAGGCGTGGAGATTTGTTTAAATACACTGGTGGATAAATCTTTGTTGAATGCCAAAAAAGCAGATGTAGTGATAGTGGCAACTGGTGTTGTGCCACGAGAGATTTTTTTGCCAATGGATGCTGATGCAGTAGAAGTGATTAGTTATGCGCAGCTGTTAAGTGGTGAAAAACAAGCAGGCAAAAAAGTGGCAATCTTGGGTGCAGGTGGCATTGGATATGATGTGGCGCATTTTTTGACACACACACAGACTATTAATCAAACGCCCAAAGCCATAGCGCCAGAGCAGTTTTTTTCTTTTTGGGGAGTTGATGCTGATGCAAACTATCAAACGTCAGGAGCATTGGTGACACCAAATGCACCATCGCCACATCGTCAGGTGTATTTATTGCAACGAAGCAAGGGCAAGATGGGGCAGGGGCTCAACAAGACCACAGGCTGGGTGCACCGTGCAGTACTCAAAAAATCAGCAGTGACAATGCTGTCGGGTGTTAGCTATGAGCGAGTGTGTGCAGAAGGGTTGTGGATTAGTGTGAATGGTGAGCGTCAGTTGCTGCCTGTAGATACTGTTGTGGTATGTGCAGGGCAAGAGTCGGTAAATACGTTGATGCCAACTTTGGATGATTTGCCCAATATAGAGCATCACATCATTGGAGGGGCGCGCTTGGCAGACAGATTAGATGCAAAACGTGCTATTGAGGAGGGTTGGCGTGTAGCAATGCGCCTATAAAAATGGACTTGATGATAAATTAAGTGCGATGATAATGCCATGACCAATAGGTGATGGCATTATTTTTGCATATATTATTGAAGATAATTGTTAGATGTTCTATAAATAACTTTGACGCTCTGTTTATGTAGCGGTTGATATGGATTGATTATGGTGCCATTTACCTCTCCTATTGTTCATTATGCACGTTATGTATTTTCTTATGTAGCTGTCCCTACTCATGCCAAAAAAATCACAAGCATTGCAAGCGTGGCGTTATTTTTGACAGCCTGTGGTGGTGGCGGTGAGACAGCCTCAACCGCATCAACAGGCGGCGCAAGTGGCGCAGGCGGTGCAACAAATACCAATACAGGCAATAACACCAATACAGGCAGCACCACCAACACAGGAAGTACCAGTGGTAATACAAACACAGGTAACACCAACAACAATAATACCAATAATAGCAATACCAACAACACCAACAACACGAACAATAATACTAACACCACCCAACGCTATCGCTATCCTAAGCCTACCAATAATGCAGAGGCAGCACGGTTTTTGCAACAGGCGCAATTTTCATCTACGTTAGCAGACATTCGCCATTTGCGCTCATTGGCAGGGTATGAGGCATGGATTGATGAGCAAATGAAACTGCCTATGGATAATAGTGGCTTAAGCTGGCTTAAACAATGGTTTCAGGTGATGAAAAAGGAGCGCTTATCAGTCAATCCTAGTGAAGTCGTTGATGAAAAAAATTACTGGTGGGTAGGGGGTTTTGGCTGCTTATTAACCAAGCAATTTTGCACTGAAAAAGACATGCTAAGAAAGCGAGTGGCATTGGCATTATCCGAAATTTTTGTGGTATCGTATCCTGTCTATTTGAATGGTTTTTCCTATCTGCTCTATGCAATGGAATCTTATTGGCACTTACTTAATACGCACGCTTTTGGCAACTATCGTAATCTTTTGGAGGCGGTGACACTAAGTAGCGCCATGGGGAAATTTTTGGGTACTTTGGGGAATCGTAAAGCGAATAATAGAGGAAGTCAGCCTGATGAAAACTATGCTCGCGAGGTATTGCAATTATTTAGTATTGGATTGACACAACTAAATATGGATGGTAGCGAAAAAAAGAACGCTCAAGGCAAGCCTATAGAAACGTATAATTTAACTCAAATATCTGAACTTGCCAAAGTATTTACAGGGTATGTGCTGGCGGAAGGTGGTACCAATGCAGTTTCTGCAGATGAGCATCGCCTACCCATGAAAGTGAATGAGCGCTACCATGAAACAGGTGCAAAAACTATTTTTGGTACCACTATTGCTGAGGGTACGCCCGCCAGTCAGGCACTAAAAAGTGCTTTGGATGTTATTTTTAATCATCCTAATGTCCCACCATTTATTTGCAAACTGCTTATTCAAAGATTGGTGACTGCTAATCCTACACCAGCTTATGTAGGGCGCGTATCAGCAGTATTTGCCAATAATGGCAAAGGGGTGCGAGGCGACTTGAGCGCAGTTGTCAAGGCGATTTTGTTAGATGATGAAGCGCGTCGCCCACCCAATCTAACTGATGTGACACATGGCAAGGTGCGTGAGCCGATGATAAGCTATATTCAGTGGTTGCAAACCTTTAGTACCAAAAAATCCTTATCAGGGCAATGGATGGCGTATTGGAATGAGCATACTAGGCGAGATATGGGCTTTGCGCCATTTACTGCGCCATCAGTTTTTAACTTTTTTAGCCCAACATATGCACCTATCAACAATGATTTTATAGCAAGCAATAAATTAGCGCCAGAGCTACAAATGGTAGATGAGGCGAGTATTGCCATCTATATTCAGGATGCAAGACAGCTTGCATCGGCTGGCGTGCAACGTGGTAATGTAAAAGGCGGTTGGAACGTACCAGAGATTAAGCCTGACTATAGTTATGCTGTTACACTGGCAGATAAGCCAACAGAGCTTGTGAATTATTTGGATTTGGTGATGTGCGCCAACACTATGAGTAGTGTCACCAAAAAACACATCATTACTGCCTGTGAAGCGTTCTCCGCCAGTGCAACCAATTATGACCCTAAGCTACTTGAGCTTGGTGTGGAAGTTGGTGACTATAAGATGCGCCGTGTTAAGGCAGCCGTATGGATGACCTTAATTAGTCCTGATTATCGTGTACAAAAATAGCTAACATTACCATAATAAGTATCAGCGAGTAGTATGATTATGAATAGACGAGATTTTTTAAAAAAGGCAGGGTTATTAGGCGCTACAGGCATGTTGCCTTCTTTGGCAGTGAGTTTGGCAGGTATTAATGAGGCTGCTGCTTTTTCAGCTGGTGATTACAAGGCATTGGTTTGCGTATTTTTGCGCGGAGGCAATGATCATGCAAATACCTTAATCCCCATAGATGACGCTAATTTTGCAACCTATCAATCGTTGCGTAGTGGTATCGCCTTGCCAAGAAGTCAAATTTTACCTTTATCAAATGGTCAAACGCTAGCGCACAACACCCGCTATGGATTGCACCCAAAACTGGTTAATTTGCAAAAGCTGTTTAATCAGGACAAAAAACTGGCAGTATTGCAAAATGTTGGTATGATTTTGCGCCCCACCACCAAGGCAGACTATCAGGCAAGTCTTAATCTGCCACCTAAGCTATTTTCGCATAATGACCAAATGTCATATTGGGAGTCGCATGGGGCTGCCAATGAGCGCTCACAAGGATGGGGTGGCAAAATAGGGCGATTAGCGCAAACCAACAACTTAAGTGCCAATCGTTCCTTGACGTGTATTAGTACGTCAGGTAAGCATAAATTCTTAAGCACAACCACAACGGAACAATTTGTAGCAACTCGTGCTAATAATAACAATCCTACGGGCATTGTATCCACACATCTTACGCCAAATAAGTGGTGGATGAACTCACAAGTACCCATGAATGAAGCCTACAAAATGCTCAGCGCTAGTAGAACCAACATTTACGAAAAAGAATTGAGCAAAATTTTTCTTAGCGCTTACAACACCGAGCAAAATATCAGCACCTACTTGACAGAGTTGGGGGCGCTAAAAACAACATTTGCCAGCGATACCTTGGCTGAACAGTTGGCAACGGTAGTGAATATCATTCGAGTGCAATCTAAGCTTGGCATGAAGCGTCAAGTATTTTTGGTGAGCTTAAGTGGATTTGATACTCATGACAACCAATTGACGGCGCATGATACCTTGATGTCACAGTTGGATGGTGCGCTTGCTAGTTTTTATAGTGCCATGCAAGAGATTGGTATGGCAAATCAGGTGACAGCGTTTACGGCATCGGAGTTTGGGCGTACTTTTGTGGACAATGGCAATGGCACTGACCACGGCTGGGGCGGACATCACTTTATTTTGGGTGGTGCAGTCAAGGGTGGTTATTTTTATGGTACTGCCCCAAAGTATGGCAACCATACTGACGATGATGTCGGTCAAGGACGCTTAATACCTACCACCTCTGTGGATCAGTATGCTGCAACACTTGCTAAGTGGTTTGGGGTGCCTGATGCGCAAATGAGCCAAATCTTGCCTTATATTAACAATTTTGGTAGCAATCGTTACCTAGGATTCTTGTAAATAAACAGCATACTGACAAAAAATGTCATATATCTTTTATAAACACATCACACATTGCCTAATCAAGGTGATGTGTGATGTTTATGTGTTGGCACTAAGATTGAGCAAGGGATTTTTTGAGTATAGATTGCGCACAAGCAGCAGCACTTGCCCAAGCCCACTGAAAATTATAACCACCAAGCCAACCCGTCACATCCAGCACCTCCCCAACAAAGTAGAGATTGGGAATTAGCTTACTTTCCATTGTCTTAGAAGATATATCAGCAGTATCAATACCGCCCAAAGTCACTTCTGCCACGCGATACCCTTCGGTGCCTGCTGGCTTAAGTTGCCAATTATTTAACATGATCCCAATTTGAGACAGTTCTTTGTCTTTAATATCTGCTAGGGGCTTGTCTTTGAGAGCGTGCCAATATTTTTGCTCCAAAGCAAGAAGTAAGCTTTTTGGTAGTAGGTCTGTCAATACGGTGCGAATGCGCTGTTTGGGATGGGTGTGTTTTTGGACTAATAAATGAGCGCTGGCATCAAGGTTTGGCAAAAGATTGATGCCAATAAACTCACCAAGCTGCCAATAGTTAGAAAGCTGTAGTATGGCAGGACCTGATAATCCTCGATGGGTAAATAAGAGTGGTAGCTCAAAGCTGATACGCTCATTAAAGGCAATAACAGGTAGGGTCAGCCCTGCCAAGCTTTTAATCATCTCACCCACTTCATCGGTAAAGGTAAAGGGCACAAGGGCAGCGCAAGTGGGAATTAAGCGATGACCAAAGCGCTGCCCTAATTGATACCCAAAGCCTGTTGCGCCCATGGTAGGAATGGATAAGCCACCTGTTGCCACCACAAGCATATGGCTTGTCAATGTATAAGCCTCTCCTTGTTTGGGCTGAATTTGCACAATAAATTTATCCAATTGATGGCAAACATCTGTGATGGTGCTGTTTAGGCGAATGCTGACACAACCAGCTTGACATTCGCTTAGCAGCATATCAACAATATCGCGCGCAGAATTATCACAAAACAGCTGACCATGTTCACGCTCATGATAGGCGATGTGGTGCGTGGTGAGGTAGTTCAAAAAATGATAAGGGCTAAATTTGGCAAGAGCAGAGCGTACAAAGTGGGGATTTTGGCTGATATAATGATGGGGTGCAACATCTAAATTGGTAAAATTGCATCGCCCGCCGCCACTCATCAAGATTTTTTTGCCCGCTTTATTGGCATGGTCAAGCACCACCACAGAAATTCCTGCCTTGCCAAGCAGCTGCGCACAAAAAAGCCCTGCTGCGCCTGCCCCAATGATAATCACATCGCTATCGATTTGTGTCATAAACTATCCTTATGAGCAAAATAAGTGACATATGGGTCTAAAGGTTAAACATAATACTTAAAACTTGTGGTACATCAAGCCATACCTAGGGATAAAAATAAATAAGCTTTTGTTTTTAAAATATAATTTTCAAAAAATAATAATATGAGGCTTTTGGCGTAGGAAACTGGCTTTTGTGTCAATATGATCAACTTTTCAAGTGTATACCAAGGTGTATATGATGTATTTGGCATACCCTGATATAGATTCTAGTGTCATGGGTGTTTGCTTGAGCATTGATGTGAGCTATGGACAAAACGAATAAAAAACCACCACACATAGTATTGTGGTGGTTTTTGTATTATAGCATGGTCAAAGCATAACTGCTATAGGGTCATTTGGGCTCAAAATAACTCTTGTTTTGTTCTTTTGCTTGGTGATATTTAGTCTTGTAGATAGCCTAATAGGCGGACAAATTCAAGATACATCCACACCAAGGTGCTTAAGATACCAATACTGTGCACCCATTCAAATGAGTGATCGACGCCATAATACACCCCTTGATCAACGTTGTCAAAATCAAGCAACAAGGTGAAAGCAGCAATAATAATCACAAAGATACTAAATCCAATGGCAATCAAGCCTCCATCAAACAAAAATGGAATGCTGGTTTTGAATACCAATGTCAATATCCATTGAATTACATACAAAACCATAATGGCAAGCACTGCTGAAGTGACAATGGAGCGCATTTTTTGGGTGACTTTGATAACGCCTGTGGCATAGAGCGCCAACATAATGGCGGCAGTAACAAAGGTGGCGGCAAGTGCCGTTGCAGGGACTTCAGGGTAAATGCGAAAAACCACCGCAGAGACACCCCCAAGTAATAATCCTTCACACAAGGCATAAGGCACTGCCAATGTTTTGGCAAGATGAGGCTTGAACGCACTAACAAGACCCAAGCCCATGCCTGCAAACAAGCCAACAATGGCAATCATATACAGTGTGCCAGAGCTCATAGCAGTGCTTAGCGCATAAACAAATAAGCCAATACTGGTAATTGCGCTAAGAGCCAATAAAAATAGGGTTTTTCTGACCACGCCATTGACGGTCATTGGGGTGCTGCTGACAAGCTGCTCGGTGCGACTAATGATAGGGTTTGCCATAATTCAATAATCCTTAAATCACATAAGTAGAATCTGACTGTAAGTAATTTTGATAAAAAAGTCAAGAAATTTTTTGAATAAACATCATTATACTAAAATATAGCAGTGATAACACATTACTATGGCTGGCTTTTGGGGATTTGATGAGCTTACAGGGTTTGTTTAGTTATAGCGCTTGTTTAGTTATAACGCATGGTAAAACACATCTTTCATGGTTGCTTTCATTATCTTATCCTTTTAACTTAATCTAAACTAACATCTGTATTCTAAAATAAGCTTAGTGTGTTGTAAATAGGGATTTATTTAAAGTTAAAATGTCTTTTTTA
>JBHBMT010000042.1:0-11034 GCA_041773075.1 Moraxella sp. | reverse complement strand
TGCTTACGTGCAGGTAATTCGTCGGCTTGGAGCATCATCTCTAGCTCGTCCACAAGACCTGCAGGGCTATAATTCCACAAGGTGCGTGGCGAAGATTGATCTGTGCCTTGCTTGGGTGCTGTGTCAGCGGGCGATACCTGAGGTGGCATCTGCGACTGTTCCATCATAAGTTAGTTTCTCTGAAGTAATACGAAGTGGGCGCAAAATAAGCAAAAAATCGCCATACGACCAAGTGCTATAAGTGTTTGCCTTTAGAGATATAGGCGTGTCAAAACGAAAGCAGGCAATGCCAACGCTCAAGCAGTATTGCAGTCTTGGGCGGAAGCGGAATGGTTTACAAGCCGTCCAGATGTCCCAGAAGAAATCAAAATCACCGTATTTAAGGTCACTGGCGAAACCAACACCGATGATTTGTCGCCAGCTCAAGACGCGTGGAGTCGTCCTGACATTCCTTTACACGCAACCGCCATGCTAAAAAACGAACGCGATGGCATTGTTCCTGAAAAAGCAGGCGAAATTGGACCAATTAAACAAATTGAAGCCTTGGTTGCTAAGGGTAATCAAGTTGCCTATGTTGGCGATGTGGTAGGCACAGGCTCAAGCCGTAAATCAGCCACCAACTCTGTGCTTTGGTATTTTGGTGATGACATTCCACATATTCCAAACAAGCGCGATGGAGGTGTGTGTTTAGGCGGTAAAATCGCACCCATCTTCTTTAATACTATGGAAGATGCAGGCGCGCTACCTGTAGAAATTGATGTCACCAATATGAATATGGGCGATGAGGTTGTTCTAAAAATCAACAAGGATACAGCCACAGTGACTGCCTTTAAAGATGGTTCACAAATCGCTGAAGCTGCCCTAAAAACCCCAGTACTGCTTGATGAGGTGCGCGCAGGTGGTCGTATCAACCTAATCATTGGTCGTGGATTGACCGCCAAAGCGCGTGATGCGTTGGGCTTGCCAGCTTCTGAACTATTCCGCCAACCACAACAACCAGCAGATACAGGCAAAGGCTTTACTCAAGCTCAAAAAATGGTCGGTCGTGCGTGCGGCTTGCCTGAAGGTCAAGGCATTCGCCCTGGTACCTATTGTGAGCCTGTGATGACCACAGTAGGCTCTCAAGATACCACAGGTCCGATGACGCGCGATGAACTTAAAGATTTAGCATGTCTTGGTTTTTCTGCTGACCTTGTGATGCAGTCGTTTTGTCATACCGCAGCCTATCCAAAGCCAGTGGATGTAGAAACTCATCATACTTTGCCTGATTTTATTATGAATCGTGGTGGTGTATCGCTTCGTCCTGGAGATGGCATTATTCACTCATGGCTAAACCGTATGTTATTGCCTGATACTGTAGGCACAGGCGGTGACTCTCATACGCGTTTCCCAATTGGCATTTCATTCCCAGCAGGGTCTGGTTTGGTGGCGTTTGCAGCGGCAACAGGTGTCATGCCTTTAGATATGCCAGAATCGGTATTGGTGAAATTCAAAGGCAAAATGCAACCTGGCATTACCTTGCGCGATTTAGTGCACGCCATTCCTTATTATGCGATTCAAGCAGGGGATTTGACAGTAGAGAAAAAAGGTAAGAAAAATATCTTTAGCGGTCGCATTCTTGAGATTGATTTAACAGAAATGGAAAATGATCTGACTGTTGAGCAAGCATTTGAATTATCAGATGCGTCAGCAGAGCGTAGCGCTGCAGGATGTTCAATCACATTGTCTGAAGAAAAAGTGGCTGAATATTTGCGCTCTAACATCGTGATGTTAAAGTGGATGATTGCTGAAGGGTATGGAGATGCGCGTACCATGGCACGCCGTGTAGAAAATATGGAAAAATGGCTTGCCAACCCAAGTCTCATTAAAGCAGATGCAGACGCTGAATACGCAGCAGTCTATGAAATTGACTTGGCAGACATCAAAGAGCCTATCCTTTGCTGTCCAAATGACCCAGATGATGCCAAACTGCTGTCTGAAGTTGCAGGTGCGAAGATTGATGAGGTGTTTATTGGGTCTTGCATGACCAACATTGGTCATTTCCGTGCAGCAGGCAAACTTTTGGATAAGGTTCCTGGAGGCTCATTATCAACCCGTCTATGGCTTGCACCACCAACGCGTATGGATGAGCATCAGCTGATGGAAGAGGGGTTGTATAATATTTATGGGCGAGCAGGCGCGCGTACTGAAATGCCAGGCTGTAGCTTGTGTATGGGCAACCAAGCGCGTGTTGCACCAAATACAACGTGTGTGTCCACATCAACTCGTAACTTCCCAAACCGACTTGGTCAAGGCGCAGATGTGTATCTAGCATCCGCAGAATTGGCATCGGTAGCGGCAGTGATGGGTAAATTGCCAACTGTGGAAGAGTATCAAGCCTATGCCACTCAAATTGATAGCATGGCAAGTGATATTTATAAATATCTAAACTTTGACCAAATGGCAGAATACACCAAGCAAGCTGAGGGCGTTGATACCAAAAAAATCAGTGCCGCTCAATTAACCTAAGTTAGAGGTGCGCCTAAGGCTATTTAGACAAAAAGATAGATTGGGCAATAAAGATAGAGGTGCGTGTTATCTCTATCTTTTTTATTGGGCTATTTTGGATAAATGGGGTAAGACTGATGGCAAAATGTTTAGATGGCGCATCACCTATTATTGATGAATTGGCTTAAAATTTTTGTAAAAACAAAACGATTTGTAGCAAAAAAAGCTTTCTTTTTTGCAAGTCTTTTGTTAAATTAAGTCATGGTTTGTGTCCACATATCCCAAGATGCATGCTCATGATGAGTGTGAATTGGTGGGATGTGTGGCTTTTTATATTTTGTGAGAAATAAAGATGAAAGTTACATTAAAAGGTAGTATCTTGGCGATGATGTCAGGTGTGATATTGGCAGGGTGTGGCAATAATAGCGCACCAACCCAAGAGCAAGCACCTGCAAAACCTGCCGACACAACAACAGCTAATCAACCTGCTGAATCTACCCCAACCACTGAAAAAGCCGCCAAAACAGTGGCGATTAGTGCCATCGTGGAACACCCTTCGTTAGATGATATCCGCTTGGGAGTGATTGATGGATTGGCAAGTTTGGGTTATAAAGATGGTCAAAATTTAACTGTTAATTTTCAATCAGCACAAGGTTCAATGGCGACCGTAGGGCAAATTGCTAAGCAGTTTGTATCTGATAATCCTGATGTCATTGTTGCGATTACCACGCCAACAGCACAAAGTATGGCAGCAGCAACGACCAGCATTCCACTGGTTTATACAGCAGTATCAGACCCTGTGGCAGCCAAGTTGATTGATGAAAATAACAAAGGGGCGCAAGCAAATATCACAGGATTGTCTAGTCAGCTACCTCTTGAGCCACAAATCGAGTTATTTACCAAGATAGTGCCAAATGCCAAGCGCATTGGCTTTGTTTATAGCCCTGGCGAAGCCAATTCGGTAGTTGTTAAAGAGCAGTTGGCGGTTGAATTGCCTAAACGAGGCATGACACTGGTAGATGTGCCAGCCAATCGCTCAAGTGATGTGGCAGATGCAACACGGTCATTGACAGGCAAGGTGGATTTGCTTTATACCTCTTTGGATAATGGTGTGGCTTCGGCGATGGAAGCGATGGTGCAAGCTGCCAATGAAATGAAAGTGCCTGTGATTACCTCTGATGAATTTAGCGTACGCCGTGGCGCTACAGCAGCTTTGGGGGTGAATGATTATGACTTTGGGTTGGTAACTGCGCGTCTTGTGGCACAAGTACTTGATGGCAAGACACCAAGTGATATTCAGCCTGAGGTGATGAATACACTGACGCTATATATCAGTCCAAAACATGCCAAAGAGCAGGGAGTGACAGTGGATTTGACAACATTGGGTCAGTCTATCAATGTAGATGACACTCCTGCACGCCAGCCATTACAAGGTAAATAAGTTGTCGATATTTTACACATTCTAGAAAATGGTGTAGATACTTTGTTAGACAAAACTTTGTTGTTTGCATAACTGTTAAAAAACAACAAAAACCTAGAAGTAATCAGTTTGGACATAGTGTGTTGGTGGATGATATTAGAAAAACGCTTGTCCGCTAGCAAACTGTGTGCTAAACTGCTTGCACAGATAGCAAGCTTAAGGCAAGCTTTCGTAACATATCACGTATATTTTGAATAAATTTACAGGAGTTGAGTCATGAAGACAGGTTTTCTTAAAAAAACCCTTTTGGCAAGCGTTTGTGCTTTGGCATTAGCAGGCTGTGGTGGGGATAAAGCTGCCGAGCCCAAAGCTGATGCTGCTGGTACCGCTGCTGCCCCTACTGAAACAAAAACGCTAGCGATTACTGCCATTGTAGAACATCCAGCACTAGATGCGGCACGCGCAGGTGCGCTTGAGCAATTGGCAGCAGAAGGATTTAAAGAGGGTGAAAACCTAAAAGTTACCTTCCAATCCGCCCAAGGTAATATGGGAACAGCAGGGCAAATCGCCAAGCAGTTTGTGTCTGACAAGCCTGATGCTGTACTAGCCATTGCCACTCCATCAGCACAAGCGATGGCAGCGGCTACCACCGAAATCCCCATTGTATTTTCGGCAGTAACCGACCCTGTAGAAGCCAAACTGGTAGCAAGTCTTGAAAAATCAGGTAATAACGTCACAGGTGCTTCTGATGTGCTGCCTTATGAGCCACAAATTGAACTGATTAAAGAGTTGGTTCCCAATGTTAAGAACGTTGGTTATGTCTATAGCCCAGGCGAGGTTAACTCTACAGTGGTCTTAAAGACCCTCAAAGAAAAACTAGCGCCTTTGGGTATTAATGTGGTAGAAGCACCAGCACAAAAATCTAGCGACATCAGCCAAGCTGCTCAAAGCTTGGTGGGTAAAGTTGATGTGATTTATACTTCTACAGACAACAACGTAATTAATGCTTATGAAGCGCTATATCAAGTGGCTAAGCAAGCTAAAATCCCATTGATTTCAGCCGATACTAGCACGGTTGAGCGTGGTGCAGTAGCAGCGCTTGGGGTGAACTATACTGATTTGGGTAAAGAAAGTGGTAAAATCATCGCCAAAGTTTTAAAAGGTGATAAACCAACTGACATTCCTGTGTATATCTCACAAAATCTTGATCTATATGTCAGTAAAAAACACGCTGCCGAGCAAGGAGTGGAGTTGCCACAAGCGGTGTTAGATAGAGCAGCAAAAATTGTAGAATAATCTTTAAGTTTCCAAACAAAACAGTGGATAAGACAACTTTAAACAGCCTCAAATTAATTTGGGGCTGTTTTTGTTTTGTGGTGGGTATGCTGATGTATGAGGGCGTGTTGATATTTTACACACCTTAAAAAAACGTTGGATGTTAAATGATGAATATACTTTTGGTGAAATACAAGCTATTGCTTTTGTTGTTACAACCTTGTCAGCAGTATTATCTGTTTTAAGCGTATCGCCAAAAGGCAGGTATTTAGCCAAAGCTCTCACTCAAATTAACACATCAATAAACCCTAGTATGCTCACATTTTTATTGTCTACATGGTTGTCATTGAATGATTAACATGACTATTAGTTGATTTAAAAACTGTGTTCAAATGCTTATTTTCTTTTTGCCAAAATGTGCAAATAGCGCCCCATGAGGCGAAACGGTAGCTGTCTTGAATAAGTTAGCTCCATATCAATCACCGCGTCAGGATTGGCAAGACCTCCACGCTTATGTGGTGTATAATCATAAAAGGTGCGAATGCCAGATTCACACAAGATGGCATATTCTTGGGCAAGCCATGTTTTAACAGTATCTAGTTCAACAGGGCGTGTGGGGGTTAGGGTGCGCTTATCGGTGGGCTTGGGATTGTTTAGGTGGTTGAAATTACCCATGATAAGATTGCGATAAATAGGCGCAGCAGGATTGTAAAAGCACAAAGATACTATGCCATCGCGTCTTAAATAGCGTTCAAGTATTGTCATGATTTCTTGAGGATTTGCCAACCACTCTAGTAGTGCATGGCATAAAATCACATCAAATTGCCCAGTAAGATGATTGGGTAACTCCTGAAAAGGACAGGTGATAAAATGACAGTCATGAAGATGTTGGTGATGTGCTGCTTGTTTGGCTTTATCAAGCATGGCAGTAGAGAGGTCATTAATGGTGCAGTCATGACCCATACGCGCAAAACGCAAGCTGATTTGCGCCAATCCTGCACCAATATCCAAAATGCGCAAAGGTCGCCCAAGGGCAGTGCTCATAGCGGGCAGGTATTCATCTAAATCGCGATTTAGGACGGCAAGGCGAATTTGTCCTTTGAGTCCGCCATAAACTTTGTTAGCAAAATGGTCAGCAACATCATCAAAATTGCGATCGCTGTGAGTGGGTAATGTCATAGTCGTCAAATAAATAAAAAACATTGTCGCAAATTTGCACAAAGATGACAAGCACAAAAATTACACACTATATATGTTTGATTATGGTATAATAAATTATTTTATTGAGGATTTGTTAAGCAATGATGATAAGTAAGAAGACAGTTGCGCTATTTGCTGCTTGCACTTTGGTTTTGGCAGCTTGTGATCGCAAAAACCAGCAGCAATCTAATGAGCCTGAACTTAATACACCTCCCACTGTTGTACCTGTGGCACTAAATTGTGATGATGCCAGCATCAAAAATAACTTGGTGCGCACTTTGTCTGCAGAATTAGACAAGAGTGTCGTTGCATTATCATCAAACTATGCTGATGCAGCAGCACTAGAGTTGGAGCGCCGTGCTCGTCAGCGTGTTGCAGGATTTGGGGTGGATTTGCAGCGTGTCAGCGAGGACAATGGTCAATGTGTGGCGGAGTTGCATATCACTTTGCCAATGACAGATGTTAATTATGCCAATCGTGAATTTGCACGTGCCAATAAGCCATCACTGGCAGAGCAGGCGGCAGCTTTGGGTGTAACCATTAATAATGATAATTATATTGTGGCGCCTGTAAGCTATCGTGTCACAGATGGGGCGGTTAGTCTTGCTAGCACACCTGCTGTACTTGAGCTGTTGGCGCAGTTGGCAACAGGGTCAGCTTATGCACTGGCTAATGATGAGCAGAGAGTGAATTTGGCAGGTCGTCCTGTGCCGACTGTGCGCCCCTTGCCACCAGCAGAAATCGTACGACCCACACCAGTGCCACGTGAAGAGACGACAGCACCTACTACCGACTCACAAGATCCTTTGGTGCGTGAATTTCAAGAGCGAACAGCAACAAATACTGATAGTGCAAATACTGGTGGTGGCACTAGCAGCAATAGCGCAGCAGCTACCCAAAATACCGCCCCTGTCACTGACAAAAGTGTAGAGATTACCATTGTAGAGACAGATGATACTTATTAATAGACTGATGTTCTAATAAAAATGCCCTAATAGGGGCATTTTTTGTGGAAAAATAAAACTGTTTTTTGTTTTAAAAACTGCTATAGTGTCATTGACTTGGTGGATGATTTTTAGAGCTTAAGGTGATTATCAGCTGATTTTGAAACGACATGGTGTTGCCAAGTTTTTATGTGTTATTTGCTACTACAGCCATTTATTATTGTGTTTTCAGTCAAAGTGTTGCCATCCAAAGTCTTTTAGGTTAAAAACAAGACAAGGCAACAAGCTAAATATGGTGCAAGTACAGCAAGGTAAGTGAACGATGTATTGTTTTGAAATCAAATGACAATAAAAGTGAGGAGAGGATATGCCTAGATATTCAGCCAATCTGACCAGTTTATTATTTGTGCCTGCCAATCGCCCAGAGCGATTTATTAAGGCGTTAAATAGTGGCGCCAGTGCTATTATTATTGATTTAGAAGATGCTGTAGCGCATACCGAAAAACAAGCGGCTCGGCAGTTTGTATTACAATTTGATCAAACGCTACACAACCAAACCTATTGGGTGCGCGTTAATAATGACGCTGCTCAACCCTCTTTACAAACGCAAGATTTGGAGTTACTAAAACAATGTCAGCATTTGGCAGGTGTCATGCTCCCCAAGGCAGGAAGTCAAGCAGAAATTGAAGTGGTGCATACCGCCCTAAATGCACCCGTCATCGCTGTGATTGAGACACCAAAAGCCTTGTTGTGCTTGGCAAAGATTGCACAAGCCACAGGGCTGATGGCGCTCTCTTTTGGGCTCTTGGATTTGGGCAATCATTTTGGGGTAATGCAGGGCAGTGCAGGGGCGCAGGCTTTATTTGACAAGGTGCGCTACGAGATGGTGGTACACAGCGCTGCTTTTGGGCTGGCTGCACCTATTGAAACTATTTTTGCGGATTTTAAAGACGAATCAGGATTGATAAGAGCGGCAAGCCATGCTTATGAAATGGGATTTGGGGGGCAATTATGCGTACATCCATCACAAGTAGCGTCTGTTAATGTTGCTTACACCCCCAAAGATAACATACTAGGATTTGCTAGTAAGGTGTTGGCAGAGTACGAACGTACAGGCAAGGTGGCGTTTGCTATTGATGGGGTAATGGTGGATTTGCCAGTCATTGAATGGGCAAAAAATGCCCTAAAAGAAAAAGCAATGTCAGGCTTTTGATTAAGGTGTGTGAAATCTCAACACCCCCCAATGACTATTGCTTGTTAAAATTAAGCAAAACCAAGATGGCTTGCGTAAGTTTTAATCGGTTTTCAAGCAAAAACAAAATCCATACGCTGTTTTTGCAACAAATGTCAATGGCGTAATTTTGTGAATGCAGGCTCTAAAAGTTGGTTGTACTTTATTAAACCTAAAATTGGCTAAACAGAGTAAGTTTAAAACCAAACACATACTGCTAGATGCAGAGATTGATGAAAAAACAAAAAATTAAAACATCATAGACATAAAGTTGATATATTATGTGTTATAATGTTCATAACCTATATAGCTAGCCAAATTATTTTTTGTGAAACATATGTAGCGTTTTTATCATGCTAACCCATGGCATATATGCTTAAAGTGGTTACATAGATGTACTAGAACTTACATCAACTACACAAAAAAATAGTATTTTACTAATGACAGCCAGCTAAAAATCGTTTTTAATATGGGTATGGGTTTTTAATATACATTGTGTATAATAAATCAAATGTAAGTTGGACATTAAGTCTGCTTACCTAACTTAGGAGATCTGTATGAAAGCTATTAAGCTTGTAACTCTTTCTGCTTTAGCATTGGTATCTGGCGCTGCTATGGCAAACACTACCTCTACTGTTGTTGACGGTGGTCGTATTATTTTCAAAGAATTTACAAACCCTGCTGCTGTGAGTGCAGAAGTTGGTACATTGGGTTATGGTGCTAACGTTGCTTGGGCTGTCAATGATACAGTAGAACTACAAGCAGGTTGGGCAGGTGGCAAAGCATTGTCTGACATTGTAGAAGATTTTGATGTGAATGATGTGACTTACAATCTATCTACTGACTTTAGCAACCCTTATCTAGGTGTTCAAATGCGCCCAATGGCGAATTGGTTGACCGTTGGTGCAGGTGTGATTGTTCCTGACAATGAAATCACTGCAACCGCACAACGTGGTCAAGATGGCTATATTAGTGTAAAGGGCACAAAGTACAACGCTAGCAATGCTGAAATCACCGCTGATATTGAGCATAAAAATGCTTTAGCTCCTTATTTGACCGTTGGTGTTCGTCCTAATATCAACAACAAATGGGGTGTGTTTGGTGAGCTAGGTGCTGCTTATATGGGCGAAACTGATGCCACTGTTAAAGTAAATGGTTCGCTAACCACTGAATCTGGCGCTGCTGTAACCAACAGTGATTTTATTAGCGATGCAGAAAGCGAAATTGAAAGCAAAGACTGGGGTCGTTGGTTGCCAATCGTAAAAGTAGGTGCAACTTACCGCTTCTAATCACCAAACCAAACGTTTATTGATCATCAAAAAGGCAGCTAATATGGCTGTCTTTTTGTTATTATGCTAAAATGATGCCCATTTAAATCTGACAAGATGACAATTAATGCAATAAAAGGCAAAAATAATGACTGATATCAACTTGGAGATGATATATATTGTTGTGAGTATGTTGGTGGCTTTGGGTATTGGCATACAAAGCTACGCTTTATATAAAAATCAAGGGAGAATTCCTGAATCATCTTTTGTGGCGCTGCTTTCTTTTTTGGATATGATTTGGTTTGTGGTTACTGTAGTTGCGCTATGGTGGCTTGAGTTTGACGGTTTGTTTATTAGCGTGCCAGTGGTTTATATTATTTATACGATTTTGTCTTTTTTTTATGCTGCGCGCAATATTGATGTTGATAAGGTGGAGCGTCCAAAAGATGTCGTGTTCAGCACCAAATACCTTAATTTCAATGCCAGTTTTGCGGTGGTTTTTTTGAGCTGGTGTGGATATGTTTTGTTTGGTGTTTAATATTTATTGGTATTAGTTATAAAAAGTGCAATTAATTAAGACAAATCAAAAAAAAGCTGTTATAATGGGTGCAGTATTTATGCACCTTTTGTTGGTGAATGCGCCAAGTTGTCTTGGCGACTCAAGTAAAAAAGCGTTAATCCTATGCGGTTTCATCATTTGGTGAGTTCATTGGAATGCCCTTTTTGTTATCCAGTGTGTCACCATAAGTTATTATGGTGCTTAGGCGTCATGAATATGAATAGCGTGGTAACTTTGCCACAATGATGAAATGAATAGGAATTGTAGTTATGTCAGAGAAAGTATTTGGCACAGTCAAGTGGTTTAATGATGCAAAAGGCTTTGGCTTTATTGCTCAAGAAAATGGCGGTCAAGATGTGTTTGCACATTATAGCGCTATTACTGGTGAGGGTTTTAAAACTCTAGCAGAAGGTCAGCGCGTTGCTTTTATCTTGGGTGAAGGCAAAAAAGGTCCTCAAGCTGAAGCCATTGAACTTGCTTAAATCATAGGCAATAAAAAAAGACGGTATTGAACCGACCCCCCAATTCTTAGACACCAAGATTAACGGTTAAGGTTTAATCAAGGACTGAGTTCTGTATTGTACAGGACTCAGTCCTTTTAATTTGCTCTTTATTCTATCATGGTTGTAGTAGTGAATGTACTCATCAAT
>JBHBMT010000003.1:0-3400 GCA_041773075.1 Moraxella sp. | reverse complement strand
ATCTTTGGGGTATTAGGTCTGTATGCTAGCGCCTCTTATAAAGATGATAGCTTATTACCTTATGTCATCACAACAGCCATCAGTTATGCCATTGGAGCGGTGATAGTGCTGTTTTTTAAGGCGTGGTATGTTAAGAAAAAACAAGCAAGAGAATAGACGTGTACTTAATTAGCCCCTGATTAAAATTGCATTAGGGGCTTACGTCTTAGATAGTAAACAGCTTGGGAGATAGACCCAAGCTTTTTTTGTGGGTGATGGCTGTTGTTGGACTGTATTTTCTATAAAAAATATGGTAAAAAGAACATACTGATTAACCAAGGAACTACTATGAGTGAGACATTACTGCGCCAAGCGGCGGAAATCAAATATGCTGATGAGCTGGAGCGCCTCAAACAAAAAGATAAGCACAAAAAACCTGCAGGATGGCAGCTGTCTGCCCATGCGGTGCGCACGTTTATTTTGGGTGATGACAAGCTAAAGATTAGCCAAAAATTTTATGGCGATGACGCACTGGTAGATAGGGCGCTGGTGACTTTGATGGGCAAACAAGGATTGATGCTGGTGGGCGAACCAGGAACAGCAAAATCCATGCTATCAGAGCTGTTTGCTGCAGCGATTAGCGGTGTATCTCAATGGGTGATTCAAGGCACGGCAGGCACCACTGAAGATCATATCAAATACTCTTGGAATTATGCGCTGCTACTGGCTGAAGGTCCTACAGATAAGGCGCTGATTGCATCACCAATGTACCAAGCGATGAATCAAGGGAAGATTGTGCGCTTTGAGGAGATTACACGCTGCCCTGCAGAAATTCAAGATGTGCTGGTGTCACTGATGTCTGAAAAACAGCTGATGATTCCTGAAATGGGGCAAGAGGCGTGTTTGTATGCCAAACAAGGCTTTAATATCATTGCCACCGCCAACCTACGCGACCGTGGGGTGCATGAGATGAGTTCGGCACTCAAGCGCCGTTTTAATTTTGAGACGGTCAAGCCCATTCGTGACCGTGCCTTTGAGGTGGCGCTGGTCAAAAAGCAACTACAAGCAGAGCTTGCTGCAATTGGCGCGCTTAATGAGGTTGAGATTGAAGAGGCGGTGATTGAGCTGTTGATTACGGTGTTTAGCGAGCTTAGAACAGGACAGACAACCCAAGGCACTCCTCTAAAAACACCCGATGCGGTGATGAGTACAGCAGAGGCGGTCAATATTGCGCATTCAGCGTGTTTGCAGGCACTGTATTTGGATGATGGCACCCTAAAACCTGCGCATTTGGCACAGCAATTATTGGGAGTGGTCTTTAAGGATAACGCCGAAGATGCCAAACGATTGCGCTATTATATGGATACTGTGGTCAAAGAGCGTGGGCGCAGTGACAGCCATTGGGAAGAATTTTATAAAGCCAGTCGTGAGTTGTCCTAATGTCAAACCAATCAATGCATGATGCCAAGGTGTTCATGGGCGTGTCACAGGCGCTTTTAGATAAGCTTGCGCGCGTTAGTGATGTGCCCACAAGACTGCTTGATGCGTTTGTCAAGCAGCAGGAACTCAACCAACAAGGCATTTATTTTGCGCCTGTACGTCATCATAGTCCTGCGTGTGCTTATGCGCTATCAGCTTGGATTGAGGCGCTCAAACCAAGTCATATTTTGATAGAAGCTCCCCAATCGTTTGTGGGATTGGTGGAGGATTTGGGCAGTACAGAAACAGTGCCGCCGATTGCCATTTTTGCGCAGGCACGGCAAAAATCCGCCTCCAAAGCCAAAAAAGCCACTGATGAAGAGACTGATGAGGCAGTACCCCAAAGGCTGCGCTCGGCGTATTTTCCGTTTTGTGAGTATTCTCCAGAATGGGTAGCAATACAGACAGGTCGTGCGCTTGGCGCAAAGATTGGCTTTATTGATTTGGACTGGGCAAGTCAGTGCGCCCAAGAGGACAACCACCATCAGCATGATGCCATTTATGAGCAAAAAAACCTGATGGCAGAGCGCTATTTGGCGCATAGCGACTTTATTGCCAAGCTTGCGCGTGCCTTGCATTGTCGTCATCATGATGAATTGTGGGCGCATTTATTTGAGCTACAGCCTATCACACGATTACAAACACCTGCACATTTTTTTGCTGATGTGTTGGCGTGGTGTGCACTAGCAAGATTGGATTACGAAGAAGCGGTGCTATTGGCAGAGGGTAGTTTGCATCGTGAATATTGTATGTATCAACATATTGTCAAGGCGCGTGAGCAGAATGTGGGCAATATGTTGGTGGTTACAGGTGGCTTTCATACCTTGGCATTGATAGAAAATGTGAGTGCGCATCTGGCAGGTTGTGAGCCTAAAAAATACCAACTTGCCAAAAAAGACATAGGCTATGAAGAGGACGCATGGCTGATTCGCTATAGCTTTGATAGGCTAGATGCGCTAAGTGGCTATGCCTCGGGTATGCCCTCGCCAGCGTATTATCAGTGGTGGTGGGATTCGTTATCAAAGAATACGTTGGATACTCAACAAGAGGATGAGGATAAGATTTGTTTGGCGGATTTACACTATATTGGTCAGCTGTGCCATCAGCTACACGCCAAGGGGTGTCTTGAGGTGACTGCTTTTATTGCCTTTAAGGGGGTTATGGAAGTGGCACAAGGGCTAGCAAACTTGCGTGGTCATTATCGTCCAAGCCGTGATGATTTATTGGATGCTCTAAAAACAGTATTAATCAAAGGTGAGATGGACGATGGACAAGCGTTTTTTTGGCAGGTGGTGGATGAATTTTTGAGCGGTACAACCTTAGGTAAAGTCCCTAAGCGCACCAAAAGTCCTGCATTGGTACAGTATGTTTATGAGCGTGCGGTAGCATTTCGGTTTAAGCTTGATGACACCACCTACAAAACACGCAAATTAGATGTCTATCGTAAGCCTTTGCATCATCAAATTAGCCAATTTTTGCACGTCTTAGAGTTTTTGGGTGTCGGCTTTGCCAATCGCTTATCAGGACCTGATTTTGTGGCAGGGGCGAGCATGGAGCTTTTGTTTGAAGAGTGGCGCTATGCATGGACACCTAGTGTGGAGGCAAGGCTAATTGAGCTGTCTGAACAGGGAGATTCCTTGACGACATTGGCGGTGATAAAAATTGGCAACCTACAAGCCGAGCACGAAAAAGCAGGGTTTG
The DNA here is from genome assembly GCA_041773075.1 of Moraxella sp. Classification (GTDB taxonomy): domain Bacteria; phylum Pseudomonadota; class Gammaproteobacteria; order Pseudomonadales; family Moraxellaceae; genus Moraxella. Next base: position 241 of record JBHBMT010000003.1, on the reverse strand, counting down.
CCAAGGCTTCTGTTAAGGTGGCGGAGCTGTTGGCGTTGGCGTGTCGGTTGGGGCTCAAAACACAGCTGACATACTTTTTGGATACCCTAAAAAACTATCTGCACCACGACCAAAGCTTGTCTTCTGTGGTAGGTGCGTGCCAAAAGCTGTTTTATTTATGGCAGGGGCGGCAACTGCTGGCACTGCCGAAGCAGGCGTTTGAGGACACCATTTTGCTTGCAACTACTCAAGCGCTGTACTT
>JBHBMT010000041.1:0-19976 GCA_041773075.1 Moraxella sp. | reverse complement strand
TATTATTAAAAAATGTAAATTATGTGCTAAATTATTAACAATTTTAAACTGTCGTTAGGTATTGGCATGAACTGTGCAATATTTAATCAGTTAAGTATTTTATTTGTCATTAACTTTAGTTTAGTGGGAGAACGTGCGTGAGCGACAACCAAGTCAAGCAACCAATGCGCATTGCGTTGGTGGGGATTAGCCCTGCCAATCAAATCACCATCAAAGGCTATTTGCGCGTCTTGTTGCGTCTTGATGTAGAATTGACGTGGGTGTCTGCCACAGAAGGGTCGGTGGATTTGTTCATGGTCAATGGTGAGTTTGAGCAAGCGCCTAGTGTGGTCAAGCTACTTAGTGCACACCCTAAGACACCCGTACTGTACGTCATTCACCAAGAGACTGGCAATGGAGCATTGGTGGGCAATAGACTAACCCTACCTTTAAAAGACATTCAGCTATTGTATCGTTGGCTAAAACAGACGGTTGAATTGTTGCAGCAGATAGATGGGCAGACAGATGCCGCCTTACCAAAGATACCCACCCCATCCACTACCAACCCTGCCACACCCACCGCCCACCAAGAGAATCACACTGCAATCACTACACAATCATCACCCCAACCATCCACCTTGAAACCTTCTTCTGCTACTTCTTCTGCTCATTCAAGTGGTGCATTATTTGCTGATTTACAGTCTTTGGTATCTTTGATAGAAACCTTAAGTGTGCGTTCTAATAGCACTTTTGAGATCATGGATGAGGATACTGTGGTGGCAGTCATTGATGCTAAGCATCAGCTGCTTTGGCAGATGGCAGATGCACCTAAACTTGGTCGTGCGTGGCGTTTACGGTTATATAATGGCAAGTTGCCTAAAGAACGTGTACCAGTGGACAGCTGTGACTGGTTGTGGCGCATGGCTTGGCAACAAGCTCCGACATTGTTAGCGCTCATTGATGACCACAGCAAACATCAGCTACGCCATTGGATTAAACCTAGTAAACAAGATAGAAAAGAGTTGCTACATATTATGACGGTCATGGAGCAAGCGCCAATTTCCACGACAGAAATCGCACAAAAGACAGGCATTGCATTATTAACGGTGCGAAAGATGGTTGCTGCTCTCTTGTTTGCAGGGGTATTAACGCCCAATAGTTACAAGGCACCTATTGCAACACCTATGCCTAAAGCAGACATTGTAGCACCACCACCAGAGCCAGTGGTGCAATCACCTGCGCCTGAGCGCCAACAAAAAATGAGCTTTTTGTCCAAATTGCGGCAAAAGCTAGGATTGTAGAGGTTGTGACGTGGATGATACCAGCGTTAGTAACTGATACTAGGGCGTATTGACGGTTTAATTTAAGTGAAAATTTAGACAAATACCCATCTTTTTAGGCGACAAATGGTAGGTTTGTGTTTCATCAAAAGCACGTCTCAAGCCTTAATATTCAACATTGTTTTCTTAAGGTGTGAAAATATCAATACACCCTAAGCCAAGTGAGTTTTTATGCAGCGTTTAAAAATTGTTTTTGCAGGTCCTATGGGTGCAGGGAAAACACGCGCCATTACCAGTCTGTCTGATATTCCAGTTGTACTCACGGAGGTGATGAATACCGATTTGGCGGCTCACGAGAAGCCACTGACAACAGTGGGTATGGATTATGGCGAGTTGATTTTGGATGCTGATACACGCATTAGCTTGTGCGGCACGCCAGGTCAAGAGCGCTTTAAGTTTATGTGGTCTATTTTGACGCAAGGCGCACTAGGCGTGGTGATATTGATTGATCATTCTGCCAATGACCCTGTGGCAGAATTAGCGCGATATTTGGAAGAATTCAAAAAAATTTATCAAGGTCGTATTGTGATTGGCGTTAGTCATGTGGATGTTATGCCAGAGCGATCATTGACCATCTATAGAGAATGGCTAGAAAAAAATCACCACTACTTGCCTTTGTTTGCAGTAGATATGCGCAATAGAGATGATGTGTTGCTATTGGTGGAGAGCATTATTGCCAATCTTGAGTTGTCTTAGAGGAATGTTGGAGGGTTTATGAGTACAGAGTTGTTTGAAGGTTTGTTTCAAAGTCAAGAAAAAGTCACGCCAAGCCAAGAATTTGTTGTCCAATCAAAAGCTATTTTACATGAGTTGGTGCACGCAACTAGCGGTGTGGATGGTGTGTTGTTGGCATCGGCAGATGGGTTTGAGGTGGTTTCTATTTTCCAAAAAGAATATGATGGCGCCAAACTATCCGCCGTAGGTAGCTCAATTTTGGCACTGGTCAAGGCATTGACGGTGGAGGCTAAATTGACAGGGTGTCGCTCTGTGATGTTGGATGCTGAAAATGGCAAAATTATGATTAGCGCTGTTGCCAATCAATACCAGCCAATGATTTTGATTGTGATGACGCGTCAGCAAATTTTGCTTGGACAAATTATGCACGCCACAACCAAGGCGATTGCAACATTGATAGAGATGGATGGCAAATATCACGCAGGCAAGTAGGTATTTTTGTTATACCACCGTTATTGCCTGATAAGATAAAGCACAAGCAATGATGAAGCTTGTGTTTTTTGTTTGATGGCGAAAAAAAAGACGATGGCATCTTTGTGGGTAGGTGCATAATGTAAGTGCTGCAATTGAGTAGTAGTCTAACCAAATAGCTCAAGCTGATCACTGTCAGCGCTATCAAAATTAGAAAATGTCACTCCCACTAAGCGAATGGGCAGCTGTCTTGGAATGCCCATAAAAAGACGCCAAAGCCACCGTTCTGCCTGCGCTTCATCTTTAAAGCAAGTGGGTAGGCTATGACTGCGAGTTAGCTGACTAAAGTCGCTGTATTTGATTTTAAGTGTGATGGTGTGGGCGGTTAATTTGCGTTTTTGTAGTTGATCAAAAGCATCTTGATTTTGTTTGATGATGTGTCTAAAAATTAGCGTATCGTCAGTTAAGTTGGTAGAAAAGGTAGTTTCTGCGCCAATGGATTTGCGCTTGCGTTCAGGTTCTACAGGGCGCTCATCAATGCCATGTGCGATTTGATAATAAAAATGCCCTCGTTTTTGCCCAAAGAGATCAATTAAGGTTGGTAGCTCAAGTTGTTTGAGATCAAGCCCTGTATGCACATTTAGCTCTTTTAGTTTTTGACTGCTTGCTTTGCCAATCCCAAAGAATGTCTCAATGGGCAGTGCATCCAAAAAGCTGCTGGCGATTTCTGGCGTAATCACAGTAATGCCATTGGGTTTGTTGATATTGGAGGCGATTTTTGCAAGCATTTTATTGAATGATACACCAGCACTGACTGTTAGTTGCGTCTGCTCAAAGATGGCTTGGCGCAGATATTCTGCCATTAAGGTGGCTGAGCCATGATGGTGAGATTGTCCTGTCACATCCAAATAAGCTTCATCCAAAGAAAGGGGTTCCACCAGAGGCGTTAGGGTGAGCATAATGGAGTGGATGGTTTGGCTGACGTGCCGATAGATGTCAAATCGTGGGCGCACAAAGATGGCATGAGGACAGCGTTTTTTGGCTTCATAGCAACTCATGGCAGAATGTATGCCAAAAGCTCGTGCCTCATAACTGGCTGCCGCTACGACGCCGCGACCATTGGGGTTACCCCCAACAATTAAGGGTTTGCCTTGGTAGGATGGATTGTCTCGTTGTTCCACACTGGCAAAAAATGCATCCATATCTAGGTGGATGATTTTGCGCAGAGTGTTTGGTGTGACCAGCTTAGTCATCAAATTTCAAAATTATGCAGTCTATGCCAAGGGTTGTTGAGGTTATTATAAACCACACCTCTTAATTGACAAAATAAGCACTCAATTGAGTGCTTATTCTTTAAACCAAGCGCTTAATCCAAAAAGGCAAAATGCTCGATGTCCATAGCAGTCATTGACTCAACAGGAGCGGTCATTGACTCGGCTAGCCCATTGGTGCGTGGCAAAATCTTATCAAAATAAAATTCTGCTGTTTGGGTTTTGGCAAGATAAAATTCCTTGGGCTGCACGCCACCATTTTTAAGTTTATCAAAGGCAACTGCTGCCATGCGTGCCCAATGATACGCCATCATGACGTAGCCTGAATACATCAGGTAGTCATCACTGGCAGCGCTGATAATATCACGATTTTTGCGTTTGGCGGTGACTGCCAAGCGTAAGGTCAATGCATTCCATTCGGCGCATAACTTGGTGAGTGCCCATACAAATTTACGCATTTCTTTATCTAAGGCGTATTCACCACACCACTTCATAATGCCAGCGGTGTAGTCGCGTACCACCTTGCCTCCGCCTTGTAGGAGCACTTTACGACCAAGTAAATCTAATGCTTGCACCCCTGTAGTGCCTTCATACAAGGTGGCAATACGAGCATCGCGCGCAATCAGCTCCATCCCCCATTCTTTGATATAGCCATGACCGCCATAGATTTGCTGTCCATGCTTGGCAGCTTCAATACCACATTCAGTCAAAAAGCCTTTTAAAATGGGGGTGTAAAAACTCATTTTATCTTCCCATTTGGCAATTTCAGCCTCATCACCTTTGATGGTGGCTTCTAGCAGCTTGTCAGCATAGCGCGCGCAGTGATATATCATAGAGCGCCCCCCTTCAGCAAAGGCTTTTTGGGTGAGTAGCATACGGCGGACATCGGCATGATGAATGATGGCATCGGCAGGCTTATTAGGTTCTTTGGCACCCGACAAAGCGCGCATAGAGCGGCGTTCCTTGGCATAGGGCAGTGAATTTTGAAAGGCAAGTTCGGTATGTGCCAATCCCTGAATGCCTGTGCCGATCCGCGCAGTATTCATATAGGTAAACATGGCTTTTAAGCCTTTGTTGGCTTCACCAATCAGATACCCTGTGGCATTATCAAAGTTTAGCACGCACGTTGCTGAAGAGGAGATGCCCATTTTATGCTCAATAGCACCGCAATTCACACCGTTGCGCTCCCCTAGTGAGCCATCAGCATTGACCAAAACTTTGGGTACAATAAACAATGAAATGCCTCGAGTGCCTTCAGGGGCATTGGGAAGGCGTGCTAGCACAATGTGAATGATGTTTTCGGTGAGGTCATGCTCACCTGCTGAAATAAAGATTTTGGTGCCATTAATCTTGTAAGTGCCGTCTGCTTGTGGCTCGGCACGGGTTTTCATTTGCCCCAAATCTGTACCACAGCCTGCTTCAGTGAGACACATGGTTCCTGACCACTGCCCTGTGACTAGGTTGGGTAGGTAGGTGCTTTTTTGTGATTCACTGCCGTATTGTAGTAGAGTGTTGACTGCCCCTGTGGTCAAGCCTGAATACATTGCCCATGGCCAGTTTGCACTGCCTATAAGTTCTGATTTAATGAGATTTAAAGAAGAGGGTAGCTCCATGCCGCCATAAGTTTCAGGATAACAAATGCCTTGCCAGCCCCCTTCTACAAACTGCTCATAAGCTTCTTTAAAGCCTGTTGGGGTGGTGACTTGCCCATTGTCAAAATGACAGCCTTCGGCATCAGCGGGTTGATACAAAGGCGCGATAACAGTTTCGGCAAATTCTGCCATGCTATCCAAAATCATATCTACTGTTTCGGTGTCGGCATTTTTACCTTGTTCTAGGCTTTGATAATGGGTGGGATAGTCCAACACTTCATTCATCAAAAAGCGAATGTCGCGCAAAGGGGCTTTATAACTTAATGCCATGAGCAAACTCCTTATCTATTGGGTCATTGCATTATTCCAAGCTGGTAGCACACTATACCGCATTTTTGTGAGAATAGGGGTGAAAAAATATAAATTAATAATTATTTTTCATAAGTTTACAAATGTTATATAATTTATTTTTTGTTATAAACTTACTTAAATCAAGTTGGATTTGCCAACTTGCCCTATGCCCCATGCAAAAAGTCTGATAAAATATTTGACCAATCTTTAAATTTTCATGCATGGCGTCTATGACACACACGACTTATCAATCGGCTGCTACCCAAACATCTTTGCGACGGCGCTATCTGTTGTGGTTGGGCGTGGTGGTGATATTGGGTGTGATTGGATATGTGGTGTGGATGTTTGTGCGTCCCACCCCGCAAGTTATAGAAGAACCTGTTGCACCCAAAGTGTATTTGCCTGTGGTGTACGAGCCTCATCGTTGGCAAGCTTCTGCGCCGCTTGCTGATCCATTTTTGGATACGGATGCGCTGATTGCTAAGCTGGGCGCAGCTGTGGTAGAAACAGCGTTGGATTGGCAGGGAAATCAAGCATCTAAGTATCGGTTTTATGCACTTGATGAGCCACCTTTGTATGTGGTTGATTCTGATAAGTTTTTTGAGATAACTTGGTATTATGCTGCCATTAAAGATGGTGACAAGGATAAGCAGGCTAGCCAAAACTATGCTCAAAAAGCCTTTGTTGTTGGTAGCTCTATTTTGACCGCAAAACAAAGTGTTGATTTGTTTGATGCCATACTTGCCCAAAAGGACATATCATTGCCAAAGCCAGTGGCATATGCACAATGCCAATCTTACCAATGCCAAATCATTTTTCAAAAATAAGATGTGCTCAAAGATGACGCAAAAAAACACCGCCAAATTTATTAGTTTTGAAGGTACAGAAGGCGTGGGAAAAACCACGGCTATTGAGGGGGTGTGCCGTTATTTGACAGCAGAAGGCATTCAATTTGTGCGTACGCGTGAGCCAGGTGGGAGCAAGCTTGGCGAACACATTCGCCATATCTTATTAAATCCTGACAGTCAGCTTGATAGCGCGACCGAGCTTTTGTTGTTTTTTAGTGCGCGTGCCGACCATTTAAATCGCCTGATTTTGCCAGCTTTGGCAGCAAATACATGGGTAATTTGTGACCGTTTTTTGGATTCAACGGTTGCTTATCAAGGCTTTGGACGCTTTTATGCAGATGAGGCATATTTGGCAAAGATTGAGCTTTTGGCGACACAGTTTGTTAGCCGTTTGCCTGACCAAACCTTTTGGCTGGATTTGCCTATTGAAGTGGGTATGGCGCGGGCGTTGGCGCGCAGTGGGGCTGACCGCTTTGAGCAAGAGTCATCTGCCTTTTTTGAGCGCGTGTATCAAGGCTTTGAGTATCAATATCAGCGCCATCAACAGCGTATTTGTCGTATTGATGCCATAGGAGCGCGTGATGAGGTATTGCAGCAAATTTTAGCTTCGCTTTTTTGAGGGTGTGCAAGTGATTGCATGGTTGATAGTTAAGATGAACATTGAGTAAAGGACAACCTTATGAAACAATTAATGAAAAAAACAGCAGCAGCCATTGCTTTGGGCATGGTGCTTGGATTGTCTGTAGCAGAAAGCGCCTCTGCAAGCACACCTATAGATTTTTCGTCTTTGGTGGAGCGTGTGTCTGGCGGAGTGGTGCGTGTCAATGTCACCAAAAATCTAAGCCAAGAGGCTCAAACTGCCGAAGTGTTGCGCCAGCTGTTTGGTTCTCAACTGAATATTCCTGAAACGCCTGCGGTAGAATATAACTATGGCACAGGGTTTTTTGTGACCAAAGATGGCTATATTTTGACCAATCATCACGTCATTGAAGGGGCGGATACGATCACTGTCAGTCTTAATGATCGCACTGAATTAACTGCAACCTTGGTGGGGAGCGATGAGAGTTCTGATGTGGCAGTGCTTAAAGTTAAAGGCAATAATTTTCCAGCACTGACCATTGCCAAGACGGATGATATTAAAGTGGGAGAGCCTGTGCTTGCTATTGGCTCACCATTTGGGTTTGATTATTCAGCCAGCGCAGGGATTGTATCGGCAAAATCAAGAAGCTTTGGACGAGAGGCGGCTGTGCCTTTTATTCAAAGTGATGTCGCCTTAAACCCTGGTAATTCAGGGGGTCCTTTGTTTAATCAAAAGGGCGAGGTTGTGGGCATTAATTCGCGTATTTTTAGTGGTACAGGCGGATATATGGGCTTGTCATTTTCCATTCCGATGGATGCGGCGATGGATATTTATGAACAAATTCGTAAAACAGGCAAGGTAACCCGCGTCTATCTAGGGATTAGTGTGCAAGATGTGGATAGAAATTTGGCAGAAGCGTATGGATTAGCGCGTCCACAAGGGGCGCTTTTGACACGTATTTTGCCAGATTCTCCTGCTGAACAAGCAGGCTTGCAGCGCGGTGATGTCATCTTAAGCTTTAATGATAATACCATCACCCATGCCTCAGACTTGCTTGCGCTTATCAATCGGGCGCGCCCCAATGATGACTTTAGCTTAACGTATCGCCGTGCAGGCAAAAATCACAATACCACAGGAAAATTTGCTGAAGCGCCAAGTGATGTGACAGGCGAAAGTCAGGTGAGTAACAAAGTGCGCTTAGGGCTGCGTCTAAAAAGCTTAAGTGCTTTGGAGGCTAGAAGTCTTGGGCTAACAGGTGGGGTAATGATTACTTCTGTTGAGCCAGCAGGATTGGCAGCGCAATCAGGGCTACAAAGTGGCGATGTGGTCTTGGACTTAAATCAGCATTCTATCACATCAGCAGCGGATTTTGGCAAAGCGATGGCAAGCTTGCCTAGTAAAGGCGTGGTCACTATGAGTATTATTCGCCAAGGTGTGCCTGCGATTATTGGGCTGCGCATTGAATAATACAAAAAAGTATGTCGGTAGAGATTGCCTTGCTATTCAAGTGGCGGCAAATATGATACACTAGGCAGATTAACAGTATGATAGCCGTTTTGGTTTTTATAACAAAGGTTTGATATGACCGCACAACACCACCACCACACCAACATCAAAGCCAGACTGCGAGGCGCTATTACGGCTTTGGTGACACCCATGCATCCTGATGGCTCGGTGGATTATCAGGCGCTGGCAGCATTGATTGATTGGCAGATTAATGAGGGCATCCATGCGCTAGTAGCTGTAGGAACGACAGGAGAGTCGGCAACTTTATCTATGAATGAGCATGGCGATGTGATTTCATTTTTTGTCAAGCAAGTGGCAGGGCGTGTGCCAGTCATTGCAGGTACAGGCGCAAACAACACTCGTGAAGCCATTGAATTGACAGCTCATGCCAAGCAAGTGGGCGCAGATTGTGCATTGCTGGTGGTGCCCTACTACAACAAACCTACCCAAGAGGGTATGTATCAGCACTATAAAGCCATTGCAGAAGCAGTGGACATCCCCCAAATACCCTACAACGTCCCTGGGCGTACTGTGGTGGATATGCAAGAAGATACAGTTAATCGCTTGGCAGATATTGATAATATTGTGGCAATCAAAGATGCAACAGGCGATATCAAGCGTGGTGCCAGTTTGATTAAGCGTGTCAGTGACCGAATCATAGTTTTGTCAGGAGATGACCCAACGGCGCTAGAGTTGGTGCGTCTAGGTGCGCGTGGTAATATTTCGGTAACTTCTAATGTTGCGCCCAAAGCCATGAGTCAAGTGTTTGAACTGGCGTTGGCTGGTAAGTTTGATGAAGCCATGCTGATTCATGAGGGCATTGAGCATTTGCACAAAGATTTATTTATTGAATCTAGCCCACAGCCAACCAAATATGCTCTGCATAAGATGGGCAAGATTGACAAAGGCATTCGTTTGCCCTTGGTGTGGCTATCAGAGCACTACCATAGTGTCATTGATAATAGCTTACTCAAAGCCAATTTGTTGTAATGGATTGATTATGAAAAAATTCCCTATTTCTTTGGTGGCTGTCTTGGTAGCAACGATGGCAATCACAGGCTGTCAAAGCATCAAAAATGCTTTTGGCAAACGTGATAACGGTAGCCTTGACTACCAACAAGCCCAAAAGCTTGACCCCATCAAGCTTCCTGTTACTCAAGCAAGTGCTGAATTTACACCCTTGTACCCAACGCCAAATTTGGGCGAAAACAGCCTATCGCTGACCAACCAATCAGGCAAACAATATCAATTACCACCACCTCCTAAAGTAGTGACACAGTGATTGTTATTTTTATTGATATTAAGAGAAACTCATGACCATTCAAAAACAACAGCTTCTTTATACTGGCAAAGCCAAATCTGTGTATGATACCAATCATGAAGATTATTTGATTTTGCATTTTCGTGATGATGCGTCCGCCTTTAATGGTGAGCGTGTTGCCAGTCTTGACCGCAAGGGTAAGGTGAATAACCGCTTTAATGCTTTTATTATGGAAAAGCTTGCCCAAGCAGGTATTGAAACCCATTTTGAAAAGCAGCTAAGCGATGAAGAGGTGTTGGTTAAGCGCTTGACGATGATTCCTGTAGAGGCTGTTGTGCGTAATTATGCGGCAGGCGGGCTTGTGAAGCGTTTGGGATTGACAGAAGGTCGGGCATTGACACCACCCACTTATGAGCTGTTCTATAAAGATGATGGCTTGGGCGATCCGATGCTATCAGAATCTACCGCTATTGCGTTAGGATACGCCACAAAAGAACAATTAGAGCAAATGCAAGCCTTGACCTATAAGGTGAATGAGGTATTGTCCAAGTTATTTGATGAAGCAGAGTTGATGCTGGTGGACTTTAAGCTAGAATTTGGCTTATTTAAAGGGCGAGTGGTATTGGGTGATGAGTTTTCACCTGATGGCTGTCGTATTTGGGATAAGCAAACCAAGAAAAAACTAGATAAAGACCGTTTCCGCCAAAGCTTAGGCGATGTGGTAGAAGGCTATGAAGAAGTTGCGCGCCGTATTGGGGTGCCCTTAGAAGGATGAGAGAGTCCACCAAAGCCGTTGCCTGTTGGTGACGGCTTTTGCTTATGTCAAGCTTTTGACTGTGTTTGTGTATTCTTGTAAGATGAAAAAAGCATAATTCTTAGGTGTAAAAATAATAGCAGTCATAAGATATGCTCAATAAAAAAGTGGAATAGATGGGTTTGTAGCACAATTAAAACTTTAAGGAGTGTTATGTATTTTCAGATGTATAAAATTGTCACCTATATCCCTGAAGCTCATCTTGATGTGGTCAAGATGGCAATGTTTGAGGCGGGGGCAGGGCAGTTTGGGCGTTATGCAGAGTGTAGTTGGCAGACCTTAGGCACCGGGCAATTTAAGCCATTGACAGGAGCTAACCCTACCATTGGAGCGGTAGGGGAGGTGGCGTATGTGTCAGAGTGGCGAGTTGAAATGATTGTGCCTGAAAATAAACTGTGTGATGTGGTAACCGCTTATAAAAAAGCGCACCCTTATGAAACCCCTGCTTATGAAGTCTATCAGATGGTGGATGTGGAAGATTATTAAACCACAAATGCCTTACGCGCCACATCCGTTGCTGGGTTTGGCGCTACTAGGCGATGACTTAATTTGTTGGCAAGCCCAAAAGGGTTGTTTGGCAGATTAAGCCTTGTAAAGGTGGTGATATTGATGATTTTTATTTAGGTTGTAAGCCTTAAAATCCATGTCGCTTGGCGTATGTCATCACAGCGAGCTGGTGCTTTTAACTCAATATTGCCAATAAGCCTACCATCTATCCAACCATCAAATACCCAATCATCAAAATTAATACTATTGCAGTCCAATGTAAGCGGTGTGCAAGGTGAGTTGGCGAGGCATTATTTAAAAATCAAAGGGATGACAATAAGCCTCTTAAAAAGTTACGGCGCCCTTGTTTCTTAATAAGCCTCAAAAAACAAGAAGATGTGTAAAGTCTTAAACCGTGATGGGGTATTGATGTAGCTTGATTTTTGCTAGGCATCATGGCGGATTGAGTAGGGTGTAGGTGCAATGCCAAAAATAATGCGCTCTTGAGTAAGTTGCGCTATTGTTTATGGCATGTTATTTGATATAATGACAAGTCTATGATAGATAACAGAGATATGGACTTATGACGTTAATTGCATTTTTTGGGGCGCTAGAAAGTGGACTCATTTATGCCCTAATGGCACTTGGTGTGCTCATTTCCTTTCGTATTTTAGATTTTCCTGACTTAACAGCTGATGGTAGCTTTCCTTTGGGTGGTGCGGTTGCTGGTGTGGCGATTGTCGCAGGACTAAACCCATGGCTTGCCTGCTTGTTTGGGATGATGGCAGGCATGATGGCAGGCACCATGACCGCTTGGCTGCACGTCAAATTGGGTATTTTGCACCTATTGGCGGGCATCTTGATGATGACAGCGCTTTATTCTATTAATTTGCGCATCATGAATGCACCAAACTTGCCATTATTGGGGCAGCCAACCGTATTTACGCCATTTATTGAGGGTGGCAACGGATTTTGGGTGCGCGTGGCGGTGGTTGCTGGTGTAGTGCTTGTGGTTAAGTTGATACTAGATTGGTTTTTTAGTACTGAAACGGGGCTTGCTATGCGCGCCACAGGCTCAAATTTGCGCATGGCACAAGCACAGGGCATTAATACACCTTGGGTGATTATTTTGGGTATGGCAATCTCTAATGGCTTAATTGCATTATCTGGGGCGCTGTTTGTGCAGACCCAAGGATTTGCTGATGTGTCTATGGGGATTGGTACCATTGTCATTGGCTTGGCAGCGGTGATTATTGGTGAGGCGGTATTGTCTGCCAAGCGTATTTTTTGGATGACGTTGGCAGTGATTATTGGGGCGATTTTGTACCGATTGTTTGTACAAATTGCGCTTTCAAGTGAGTTGTTGCGAGGTATTGGCTTTAAATCTCAAGACTTAAACCTTGTGACCTCATTACTGGTTGTCATTGTATTGATGTTGCCAAAAATTAAAGCCAATCTGCTTGGCAAAAAACGTGCAACTAAGGCGTAGGAGGAAAAGATGTTACAAGCAACTGATTTACGCCTAACATTCAATGCGGGCACTCCTATTGAAAATCCTGCATTGCGCGGACTGTCTTTGTCAATTGCTGATGGCGAATTTGTGACGGTGATTGGTACCAATGGTGCAGGTAAGTCCACGTTTTTAAATGCCATTAGTGGTGCGGTGCGTGTAGATAGTGGTAGTATTGTTATCAATGGGGTGGATGTGACGCGCCAGAGCACCTATAAGCGTGCCAATCGTGTTGCGCGCGTCTTCCAAGACCCAATGGCAGGCACGTGCGAAGCTTTAACTATTGAAGAAAATATGGCGCTGGCATTTAAGCGAGGAGGGAGTCGCGGACTAAGTGGCGCGCTCAACAGCAAAAATCGTGAGCTTTTTCGTGAAAAATTAGCCATTTTAAAATTGGGACTGGAAAACCGCCTAACCGACCGCATGGGGCTATTGTCTGGTGGTCAGCGTCAAGCAGTGAGCCTATTGATGGCAAGTTTGCAACCATCCAAGATTTTGCTACTTGATGAGCATACTGCCGCCCTTGATCCAAAAACAGCGGCTTTTGTGCTGGAGCTGACAGATAAAATCGTTGGCGAGGGAAAATTAACCACGATGATGGTGACGCATTCTATGCAACAAGCTTTGACACATGGCACTCGCACTGTTATGCTTCATCAAGGGCAGGTGGTGCTAGATGTGGCAGGTGATGAGCGCCGAGGCATGACCGTGCAGGACTTGCTCAATATGTTTGAGAAAACGCGTGGTGAAAAAGTAGAGGACGACAGTTTGATTTTGGGATAAGTGGCATGAACGGTGCTTTCTTGATTATGCCTAAGTGTTGTTCTTTGGTAAAATGCCATTGTAATCTGCTTTTGGTATCATTATTATAGATAGTAAGATAGCCTGTTGGTTATTTTGCTTGATAATAATGATGAACAATTGTGAGGGGTATTATGGCAAGATTGGTTAAATTGCATCGTTCAAAAAATCACCGTATGATTGCAGGTGTAATGGGTGGAATTGCTGAATATTTGGGTTGGTCGCCTACCATTACTCGCTTGGCATTTTTTCTTATTTCAAGTGCCAGTGCAGGCGTGCCAGGAATTTTAATTTATTGTATTTTGTGGATTATTATGCCTGAAGCAACAGCAGCATCGTATGCTGACGACTCAGTGACAGTGATTCCGCGTTCTTATTAGCCTTGCCTTGTGTGATCTTGCTAGGATAATTGCTGGTCAAAATCTTACCAAGTCAGTGATTAGATATTGCCAAACGCCCAACTTTTGTGTAAAGTGGGCGTTTGTTTTTTGATAAAATTTTAAAAAATAGGTGCACCAAGCATGACCTTTCAACAAATTATCTTAACCCTTCAAAACTACTGGGCAAGCCGTGGCTGTGTGGTGTTGCAGCCTTATGACATGGAAATGGGCGCAGGGACGTTTCATACGGCGACATTTTTGCGTGCTTTAACCCCCGAAAAATGGAACGCCGCCTATGTCCAGCCGTCTCGCCGTCCGACCGATGGACGCTATGGCGATAACCCCAACCGCTTGCAACATTATTATCAATTTCAAGTGGTATTAAAGCCCAATCCTGCCAATATCCAAGAGTTGTATTTGGGTTCGCTAGAAGCGTTGGGGATTGATACTTTGACCCATGACATTCGCTTTGTGGAAGACAACTGGGAGAGCCCAACCTTGGGTGCGTGGGGGCTTGGCTGGGAAGTGTGGCTAAATGGCATGGAAGTTACGCAGTTTACTTATTTTCAGCAAGTCGGTGGCATTGAGTGCTTCCCTGTTACGGGTGAGATTACTTACGGGCTTGAGCGTCTTGCCATGTATATTCAAGGCGTGGACAGCGTCTATGATTTGGTTTGGACGGACGGCGAATTTGGCAAAGTTACTTATGGCGATGTGTTCCACCAAAATGAAGTGGAACAGTCCACCTATAATTTTGAATACGCCAATGTGGATAAGCTGTTTGAGCTGTTTGATTTTTATGAAGCGGAAGCCGACAGACTGGTGGTGGTGAATTTGCCACTGCCTGCTTATGAAATGGTGCTAAAAGCAAGCCATACCTTTAACCTGCTTGACGCTCGTGGGGCGATTAGCGTTACCGAACGCCAACGCTTTATTTTGCGGGTGCGTACACTGGCTCGCAAAGTGGCGGTGAGTTATACCAAGGCTCGTGCCAAGCTTGGTTTCCCATTGGCGGACGAAGCGCATAAGGCAGAAGCGTTGGAGAAGTGGCTGCCGAAGGATGATAAGTGATGATTGGATTAATTATTTGGGTCCCGTATTGAAATAATTAAAAATTGTTCTTTGGATTGGATATATTAAGTGTATAATTTTGATAATTTAACAAAGCAACTTATTTCTCAGTGCAAGCAAGATAATTGTGTTGATATGTTAATTAAGAAATATCATGATGTAGGCTCCCTAGTATTTATTTTAGAAAATTTAGGGAAATTGCCAAAAAACTTTGATGGATATTTTTTAATTCAATATACTAAGCATGAAAATTCATCGGTAAGACTGTGGGCGGTTAAGAATATTGCAAAACTGCGGCGTTTGCAAAATTTACCCTTGCTGGAAAAAATCGCCACTAGTGATGTGGATACTAGTGTAAAAAGAGAAGCTGTATCAGCAATTGGAAGAATGAGATATAAAGAGATTAAAGAAGTATTGCTGAAAATTTTAAAAGATCAAGACCCTAAGGTTGTATGTCAAGCCATACGTGGTTTATTGTTTTTTAAGGGCGAAGCTATAATTGATGAGAAATTAAAATTATTGGTTGACCATGACAATGAGATGGTGAGGAGTGTTATATTAAAAGAATATTTCTTAAAACCAACGAAATCCGGTATTTTTCCACATATTAAAAGTCCAGATTTTTTAAAAAATGTTGTAGTTAATTGCGATACATTGGAGGCAATGAGGTTAATTGCTGATGATAGTATACATTTAACTTTTACATCACCACCTTATTATAATGCAAGAGATTATTCCATATATTCCAGTTATATTGCTTATTTGGATTTTTTAACCGAAGTATTTCAGGAGGTGCATCGCATTACTAAGGAGGGTCGTTTTTTAATTGTAAATACTTCTCCGGTTATTATTCCCAGAGTGAGCAGAGCGCACTCTAGTAAAAGATACCCAATCCCTTTTGATTTACATGCCCGATTAATGAATTTAGGCTGGGAATTTATTGATGATATTGTTTGGGTGAAACCAGAGTATAGTGTAAAAAATCGCATAGGTGGATTTCAGCAACACAGAAAGCCGTTGGCATACAAACCAAATTCTGTGACTGAATATCTTATGGTTTATAGAAAGTGCACCGATAGATTGATTGATTGGAATATCAGACAATATCCGTTTGATATTGTTAATGAAAGTAAGGTTGCTGATGGTTTTGAAACAACCAATATTTGGCAAATTAATCCAAAATCTCATAAGGTGCATTCAGCGGTGTTTCCTGTAGAATTATGTCAAAGGGTTATTAACTATTATTCTTTTAGAGGGGATTTGGTTTTTGATCCTTTTGCTGGTAGTGGGACATTGGGTAGAACGGCAAAAATGTTAAACCGTTACTTTTTTTTAACAGAGAAAAATAGTGAGTATTTTGAGTACATGAAGAGTCTAAAGTCCAATGATGTTTTGGCTTGTAATTTAGAGACACAGTTTTTAAGCCTTGATGATTTTAAAGAGAGGGTAAAATGAAAATCACAGATCAGGTTGCAAAAAATATTATTTCAAGGCTATTAAAATCTCAGGATTATAGAATTGAAATTATAAATATACTAAATGCGGAATTTTTACAATTTACCATTGATTTTTTTAAAAAAATTATTATTGCTAAGTTGGATTCAAAGAATATTACTATTGATTGGTATAAAGAAAATTTTTTATCATTTGATAAAATACCTTCAGATGAGATAATCATTAATTCTGGGTTAAATAAAAAAACTATATCGAATATGTATGGTAGTGCAAGCAAGCAAATTGTTATTGATGCTTCCACAGAACATTTTTCTGCTTTATATGATAATATTGAGAAGTTGATAGAACTAGAAAATGGAGAGCTAGATATTTCTTTAACCATTAAATTTAGAAGCGCCAGTGTGGAACTAAACATTAATGAAAGTTTGGTTGTAATTAATACATTGGCGGTCAAAAGATCTCAACTTAGAGGTGGTCTTTGGAGTACGGCAGGTAAAACTGTAGAAAAGCCGCTTATGTTAACGTTGTGCCATTTGTATAAGGTGCCTATTGATTATTATGATGCAAAAACTTTTGTTAAAAATAAAGGAAAAAAAGTAGATAGAGAAATTGATTTTTATCTAATAGATGAGAATAGCAATAAATATTTATGTGAAGTAAAGTTAATGGGAAAAGGAAATCCAGAGAGTGCTGATGCTATATTTGCAAGAAATACCGATGTTTTTATTGCTGACACGCTATCTGAGCAAAATAAAAATCAATGTGATCAACTGGGTGTTAAATGGGTTGCCTTGAGAGAGCAGGACGGGTTTGTAAAATTTGAACAAATTTTAACACAACTTAATATTCCTCACGAGAGATGTAAAGGCGACCTCAGTGATTTAGACGAGGTTCTTGCGTTGGTTTTTTCAGAATAGTTATTTTAAATTGGCGAATTTTATGACCACAATCTTATTTGAACTTGGCACCGAAGAGTTGCCCCCAAAATCCTTAAAAACCTTGCGTGATGCTTTGACAGACGCTGTCAAAAACGCTTTGACTGCCGCCAACATCGGTTATGAGCAGATTAAGCCATTTGCTGCGCCACGCCGTTTGGCACTACAAATCGTCGGTATCAGCGACAAACAGCCCGACCGCAGCGAGCAAAAGCGGGGACCTGCTGTCAAGGCGGCTTTTGATGGCGATGGCAATTTGACCAAAGCGGGTCTTGGCTTTGTCAATGGACTGGGCATTACCAAAGATGACATCATCACCATCAGTACCGACAAAGGCGACTACATCGGCTATGAAATGAAAGTGCAAGGCAAAGACACTACCGAGCTGTTGCCAGCCATTTTGCAAAAAGCCTTAGATGAGCTACCCATCGCCAAACGTATGCGCAGTGGCGCTGACCGTCATGAATTTGTTCGCCCTGTGCAGTGGGTGGTGCTGATGGCGGACAATGGGGTGATTGATGCGACCATTCAAGGACACAAAACGGGCAATCTAACCCGTGGTCATCGTTTTCATGCGCCTGATTTTATTGAAATTGCTCATGCTGATGACTATGAAGCGACTTTACAAAATGCCAAAGTCATCGCCGATTTTGATAAGCGCCAAGCTTCCATCAAAGAGCAAGTCGCCAAATTGTCCGATGAAGTGGGCGCAGTTGCCATCGTGCCTGATGAACTGCTTGATGAAGTAACGGCGCTGGTGGATTTGCCTGTGGCGCTACGAGCCAGTTTTGAAGAGCGGTTTTTGGCAGTGCCCCAAGAAGCCTTGATTAGCACCATGCAGGCTGACCAAAAGTATTTTTGTTTAACCAATACCGATGGCAAACTGCTGCCGTATTTTATTTTTATCAGCAACATCAACAGTAAAGACCCAAGTCAGGTAATTTTGGGTAATGAAAAAGTGGTACGCCCACGCTTATCAGACGCTGAATTTTTCTTTTTGCAAGACCAAAAACAGCCCCTATTTGCCTTGACTGAAAACCTAAAAACACGCATTTTCCAAGACAAACTGGGTACGATTTGGGAAAAATCAGAACGCATTGCAAGCCTTGCTGCCTTTATTGCCGCACAGATGGGCGCTAATGTAGAAGAAGCAACAAGGGCGGGGCTGTTGTCCAAATGCGACCTTGCCAGCACCTTGGTGGGCGAATTTCCTGAATTACAAGGGGTGGCAGGGACATATTATGCCCGCTTAAATAACGAACCCAAAGCAGTGGCAGACGCTATAGAAGAGCAATATTTGCCTAAATTTAGTGGCGATAAACTGCCCAAAACCGACATCGGCACAGCACTGGCGTTGGCAGACCGCCTTGATACGCTGGTGGGGATTTTTGGCATTGGCGAGATTCCCACAGGCTCAAAAGACCCCTTTAGCCTTAGACGTGCGTCCATTGGTGTGCTTAGGATTTTGATTGAGAAAAAATTGCCATTAAATTTGGTGGTGCTGATTGAACAGGCGCTGTTGGGTTATGGCAACAAAATTGACAACCTTGGCAAAACCTTTAGCGAAGTGATGGAATTTATCAACGCACGTTATCGGGCGATGTACGAAGACCAAGGCGTGGCGGTGGATACGATTTTGGCGGTGCAAGCCATCAATCCGCATATGCCATTGGATTTTGATGAGCGTATCCGTGCGGTGCAGGCGTTTCGTGCGTTGCCACAGGCGCAAAGTTTGGCAGAAAGTAATAAACGGGTTGCCAATATTTTAGCCAAAGCAGACACTAAGCCAAGCGACAACGTTGATGAAGTATTATTGCAAGAAGTGGCAGAAAAAGCCTTATTTTCTGCCGTTTGTCTGGCAAAAGAGACCACATATCCTTTGCAAGCGGCGGCAGATTATCAAGGGGTGCTTGGTCATTTGGCAAAATTGTCCGAGCCTTTGACCGCCTTTTTTGATACGGTGATGGTCAATGCCGATGACAGCGCCCTAAAAAATAACCGTCTAGCATTATTAAAACAAGTGCGTGAGCTGTTTTTGAGTGTGGCGGATATTGGGCTGCTGCAAAGCTGATACCAGCCTTTGACTCTATAAAAAACCTTCTTTTTTTATCAAGAAGGTTTTTTTAAGTCAAGAATCTAAAAAATCATGCTAATTCTGCTATAATAACAAAATTTCACCTTTTGTTTAAACGAGAACCAACCGCCATGATGACCATTGCTGGACACGCTTTTTTAACTGATTTTCAAACCAAAAAACTGATTACTGATTTAGCCCAAAAAGCAGGGTTAGCCATCACAAACTTAAGCACACAACAAGTATATGTGTTTGCTGATGCGCTAGATGAAAAGCAGCGTGCACAGGCGTTGGGATTATTAAATCAAGGCAGTGACATTGCACTACAATCCAAAGAAGCCAGCCAAATTCAAGTCATTGTCTCCCCCCGTTTTGGCACCATCAGTCCGTGGTCGTCCAAAGCCACCGACATTTTTAATAATGCAGGACTGCCGATTAGCCGAGTAGAGCGTGTGGTGGTGTTTACATTGACGGGCGAAAATTTGCCCAACCCCTTACCAAAAATCGCCGAAAATCTACTACACGACCGCATGACCCAAAGTTTGGTTTATGAGCTTTCGGCGGTGGGGACACTGT
>JBHBMT010000040.1:0-22792 GCA_041773075.1 Moraxella sp. | reverse complement strand
TTTTTCACGGGTAGCGCCATTTGAGACAATGCGATAAGCGGTTTCCTCTTCCTTCATGCGATAGACAATCAAATCATCAATCACGCCGCCATTGTCATTAAGCATGGCAGAATAAAGCGCTTTGCCAACAAAGCTAAGTTTATTGACATCGTTGGCGATGAGTTTGCGAAAAAAAGCTTTGGCGTTATCGCCTGTTACGTCCGTTACAAGCATATGCGAGACATCAAACATACCTGCGTCGGTACGCACAGCTTCGTGTTCGGCGATTTGTGAGCCATAATTGACGGGCAATTCCCAACCGCCAAAGTCAATGAGTTTGCCATTAAAAGCGACGTGGGAATCAAATAAGGGGGTGCGTTTGGGGGTAGTCATGGGTGTTTTTCCTAAATTTTATGAATAAATGGTGCATAAAAATTGGTGAATTTGACGGCTGCCAAATCCAAAACACCCCATCTGTCCTTTGACCTGAGATTTTCAATTACGCTTCAAGGGTAATTTTCTTCCCTTCGGTGAGTTTAAAAAAAACTGCTCTCCAGATTGTGTTGGTTGCCAGTGGCTTTGTGTTGTCTCATTGATTTAATGAAAACTGGTTAATGAAAACTGGCGACCGAAATTTTTCAGTCCATTTTACCTGAGCGATTATGGGGAAGTGTCAAGCACGTTTACGCCTTCGGTGGTATTTTTGTCGTGGGGGCGACCCAAAATGACGAAAAAATACACTCTCCTGAAAAATCAACGTCCCTATTATGAAAAATAATGCTACAATTTACAAGTAAAATTTTAGCCCAAACGCAAAAAATTCACGGTTTTTGACAAAAGGACACCTTAAATGCATTGCGATGTTTATAAATTTCCCAAAAATCCTGACTGGTATGTGTATATTGCCCGCCCCAATTATCCTGATGATGTGGAGACGCTGACCGATTGGCTTGGGGTGTTGCCGTCTGAGCTGCGTGCCAAATTGGGCTTGGGGACGTTTGTCATGCACTTGGATTTAAGCCAGCGAGATAAACTTGCTCAAGCCGACATTAATGCGGTCAAAGCTAAGCTTTCCGAGCAAGGTTATTATGTACAAGCACCGCCCAGTGATGTACTGATGCAGCAAGCACTCAACAAAGCCAAAGAGCTACAAGATAAGCGGTTTGATTAGCAGGTACAAATCTGAAACAAAAAACGCTCAAAAACCAATGAAGTTATGTTAAAATAGTGATATTTTGTGTAAATTGGCAGTAAATTATGGCATTAAAAGACGTCGTAAAAAGTTTACCACTAGATAGTATCAGTGAGGCATTGGCAGCAGTGGTATTGTGGTGGATTCGCTTGGTTAAGGATGTGCCAGAAGATAAATTGCCAGTTTATACTTATCTTGGCGCTTCTATTTTAGTTTTAATTTTGTTGTATCTTGTATTGCGCTTACTCCCTAAGTCAATACGAGGTATTTTGTGGATTATTGCCGCAGCAGTGTTGCTAACCCCAGGTCCTACGTTGGGGGAAACAGGTGAAATTGCTCCTGCCATTATTGGTGTATTGCATGGATTTTTAATGGATAATCAGGCGCAAGCCATGGCAGGCTTGACATCAATTACAGCAGTGATTGTGGTGGGCTTGGTGCTCGGGGTAATTTGGCAATTGCTTAGAAAGACCATTGAAAGCAAGCTTTTGATTAACAAAGAAAAAAAACGTCAAGCACAAGAAGAAGAGCAGCGCCATCTGGCTTCCGAAGAAGCTGCCAGAAGTCGCATTCAAAGCGCCACCGCAGCACCTATCATCACGACAGATTCAAGCAATTATTCAGACTCAAACAGCCATTCAGACAGGGATGGCAAGCACCATTTAAGTGAAGATAGTAAGCACCACGCAAGCGAATATAGTGATACCAGTGCCAATGGTTATAGCAGCAGCGACTCAGGTGGCGGTGATTCAGGCGGTGGTGGCGGCGACTAAAATCACAAAAATTTCTTGCTTTTTTTAAAAAACTGCGTATAATTGGGCAGTTGCAATTGGGCAAAGCCCTTGCTCTCCTTGCCATCAAGTTGCTTGATGGCTGTTTTAATCCGTAAGGAGTCTATTCATGAGACATTATGAAGTGGTGCTACTAGTGCATCCAGACCAAAGCAACCAAGTTGCTGATATGGTAACCCGTTATAGAGAAATTGTTACCAACAATGGTGGTACTAACCATCGTTTGGAAGATTGGGGTCGCCGTCAATTGGCTTATCCAATTAACAAAATCCACAAAGCACACTATGTGCTACTAAACATCGAATGTAACGAAGCAACTTTGGCTGAATTGGAAGAATTGTTCCGTTATAATGATGCCATTATTCGTAGCTTGGTCATTCGTCGTGAAGCTGCCATTACCGAAGACTCTCCTTTGAAAAAAGAAGCTGAAGAAAAGCGTAAGCGCAAAGATAGCCGCCGTAACGAAACTCGCGCCCAAGAAGGCGAGAGCGAAGTTGGTGCAAGCGAATAATTAATTAAGGAGAACAGTTATGGCACGTTTTTATCGTCGTCGCAAATTCTGCCGTTTTACCGCTGAAGGCATTAGCCACATTGATTATAAAGATGTAGAATTGCTAAAACAATACATCAGCGAAAATGGCAAAATCATCCCTAGCCGTATCACTGGTACGTCTAATAAATATCAACGCCAATTGGCTGTTGCTATCAAGCAAGCACGTTATTTGGCATTATTGCCTTATACTGACAACCATAAGTAAGTTTACGGAGAGACTCATGCAAGTTATTCTACTACAGCGTATCGTCAATCTTGGTAAACTTGGCGAAACAGTTAATGTTAAAGCGGGTTATGGTCGTAACTATCTAATCCCACAAGGCAAGGCATTGCCAGCAACTGAAGCAAATATTGCTAAGTTTGAAGCGCGCCGTGCTGAACTTGAAGCGCAAGAAGCTGCTGAATTGGCAGAAGCCAAAAAGCGTGCTGATAGCTTAACTGATGTTAATGTGATTATGCGCGCGAAGTCTGGTGACGAAGGCAAGCTATTCGGCTCTATTGGCGCACGTGATATTGCTGATGCATTAACCAAGTCTGGCTTGGAAGTTGATCGTTCTGAAGTTAAAATGCCTGATGGTTCATTCCGTCAAATCGGTGAATACACTGTTACCATTCAATTACATCATGATGTAACCGCTAATATTGTGGTGACCATTTTGTCAGAAGATGGTGAAGTGGCTCAAGATGATGATGAATAATCATTACTAGTAACCAAAAAACCCCTTAAAGTCAGCTTTAAGGGGTTTTTTTTGGTGATGTTCAAAGGGTGTCTATTTTATCAAAAGGCGGAGGGTGTCTTTCTTGATTTTGCTTTTAAAATATACGCCTGCTTTAAGATAAAAAGCCGATTTTGGGCTTAATGTCTGCTTGCTCTTTAAACTCAACCTCTTTTAAATGAGTGACTTCAGCCAGTGTCATAGGTCTATCAACTGTCATATCTGAATCTATAGAAGCTAAATATTGATTGGCTTTGTCAATCGTTAATTCCTTAAAACGATATTCGGCAATAAGACGACCCTTGCGCAGTAGGGCGGTATCAATTTTATCAATACTGGCATTAAAGGTACAAATCATTTGACACTCTACAATATCTGAAAGCATACCATCGGCAATGTTAAGAATTGAGGCAACGACATCGGTGTGAGGATTGTCCGAGGCGCGTTCAGCAATATAGTTTTCGCAGTCCTCCAAGACCAAGACCGAATTTTTGTTGTCTATCAATAGACGAATAAAAGAAGGATCGGTGAGTAGATGAATGATGGTGGTGGGAACAAAGATAAATTTTTTGTCAGGGATTTGACCAGTCAGCCATTTAAGATAATTGGTTTTGCCAGTGCCTGCTAGTCCATGCAACAGCACAATGCCTTTACTGCTGTCTGTTAATGAGTGCTTGATGTGATGATGGACTGGCAAAAAGTCATCATTATACATTGTGTCTAGATGCAGTTGATGAGGCTTGATGGTGTGTGTTCTTAGGTCAAATCCATGTTCTTTAATCAAAATGGAAATTTTTGACTCATTGGAGATGTATTTTTGTAGATACTTATCAAAAAAATTGGGCAGACCTGTTGTGTGGCGCAGATTATGATTTTCTATGTACAAACCTTTGGCTTTGTACATGCCCTCTTCATACAATTCTTTATCCCATTCGGTAGATAAATCAGCGGTGAGTGTGATAAAAATCTCAAATTCAGGATGAAAATAACAAACTTCATTTTCTACCAACTGATTTTTTTGTTTAGAGTAGCTCATTGCCACAAAATCAGTGCATTTGACAAAGTCTTTTAGGTGATAATCTTGGATGATTAATTCAGCAGAGTAGGGCAGGCAATCGGTTAAAAAAGACCCAAGTAAATCACTAAAGGGTGTTTGGCTTGTCACCCAGTGCTGATGTTTCAGCATGATTTTATCCCCAAACCCATCTTCAGCGGTTAAAAAATGAATGGCTTTATAATATTTGGATTCTAATATTTTCATAATTATATTAAAGATAGCTGAAAAATATTATATATTACCCAAAAACATTAGAAAAATCAAGTAGAGAAAGGGTTAAATAATTGTTTTATTTAAGTTTATTGTTTGTATAAAACACTATGGGTGCCAAACCTGCTATAATACGCTCATTTATAATCAAAAGGTGATGTGATGAAACGGTTTGCGTTGGTGGGTATCATGATGTGTATAGGTTTGTCTGTTGATGCCAGTCAAATACCAAGTCGGCAGGTAGATAAATTAAATAATGCTCAAATAATACCTAATGCACCAAATGGACTGCCCCAAAACATTGAAAAAGCACTTCACGCAGCGCAGTTAAATCAATCTGACGTGAGTTTGGTGGTGATGCCACTGGATGGGCAAATGCCAATATTAAATCATTTGGGCGATATTCCAAGAATACCAGCCTCCACCCAAAAGCTTGTCACCACTGCCATCGCCTTGGATGTGTTGGGTGCAAAGTTTGTATGGCATAATGCCATTTATTACAAAGGCGTGATTGTTGGTGATACCTTGTATGGCGATATTTTACTTGCGGGCAGTGGTGACCCATCTTTGACACATGAGCGGTTATCGGCATTGTTTGAAGCATTGTCAAAAAAAATCAAGCACATTAAAGGCGATATTATCATTGACACCAGTGCTTTTGGGAATGTGGGGTATAATCCTGATGCTTTTGATGGGCAAGGGTGGCGCGCCTATAATGCTGAACCGAGCGCGTTTTTGGTCAATTTTGGTACAGTGGAAATTAGATTTACACCAAAAGCCAATGCAATGATACAGATTCCTATGCCAGCACCAAGTCAGCCATCAGAAGAGCTGGGCGCGCCAAAAAATGAGAATATGTCCAATTATCATCATACACAAGTGCAAATATTGCCAAGTTTGGCTAATTTTGCTATACCAACAACCATGGCAACTGATAATGCGAGTTGCCAATTACCAGTCGTGCAGCTTAATACTTCAGGAGTGGTGTTGTCAGGACGATTTGGGGCATTGTGTGGCGAGCAACGTGTTTGGCGTAATTTTAAGGATAATAATGCTCTAGCCATTAAATCGGTTCAGGCAGCTTGGCACTCAATTGATAAAACCTTTGCAGGGGAGGTGCGTATAGGGGGTGATAAGCGCCAATTTTATGCCATGCCGTTGATTACTGTGCCTTCACGTCCACTATCTGAACAAATTTGGCAGATTAATCAATTTTCTAACAACGTCATGACAGAGCAAGTGGCGCTCTCACTGCCCATTTATGCAGGCACAATGAGACAAAGTAATTATCCAGCAGCACATGCCTTTATTGATAAATGGTGGGCGCGATTAAACGCTCCTGCACCTACCATCACTCGTGCTTCAGGGTTGTGCCGAGAATGTCAAATCACGCCCAATGCCATGATTGCTTTGCTTAAATATGTTAAGACAAGCTCTGAATTTGAGGTATTTTTGAAGTCATTGCCAATTGCAGGGCAAACAGGCACAATGAAAGCGCTTGCCAAGCGCAACCCCAATAACCCTGCTATCGGGCGCGCATGGATAAAAACAGGTACATTAAACGATGTGACGAGCATGGCAGGCTATGTCCAAGGCGTTGGCGGGCGATGGTATGCAGTGGCGGGCTTTATTAATGCCAAAGATGTGGGATATAACGCCAAAGCAGTAGCAGTGCTTGATGAGATGTTGGCATGGACAGCGCAAGATGGTCAATTGCTAGCAATGAATCATTAGTGGGTGAGAGGTGATGAGTGGGTTGACCAAAAAATCTATCAATGCAGACACCCTTGGCATTAAGGAGTTGTTAGTCCTGATGGCTTGGGTGGTGGAGTCTGGCTATCTAAGTCATCAGGATGTTATTGAGCTGATTGATGAAAGATTAAGCGATGATTTTATCAAACATCCTGTGCTAATTACATTGTCACTAGCGATGAATCAAGAGGATTTTTTAGGAGTGATTGGTGGGTATTTTGGTTGGGATGACCCTTTGTATGCCAGTGTTTGGGAGTCAAGCTGTGCGCCCAAAGAAATGCCTTTAAGCTTTGATGAAGTACTGCTGGGATTTATGACGCTTGCTTACCAAGAGGATAAAATAAAATGCGATAGCTATCAAGAGCGGGTACTGGACTTGTTTGATGTGCAAGCAATGGCTTTTAGTATAGAGGAGGTGGGGGAGTTTTTTGAGAGTCAGCTTCTAGGCAGAGATGGTTGGGATGGGTGTGGCAATGCTTGCGCCATTACAATCTTGTTTTTAAGGTGCAGGCAGACGGCAAGCGGGTATCTTGATGAACTATATCGGTGGTGCAAAATAGGGGCAGTCTTGCGCTAATACTCGTTAATATGATGATGCAACAACGCCAAGTGAATCAACAATATTTGCTGATAATCGCGCTATTAAGACCATGGGTTTGTTGGATATGTTTTTGTCATTTAAAATTTATAGGTGTTTATTGGTACTTTCTGAAACATTGCTGGTGTCAATCAATGCTTCATCAATAATTTTTTGACTGACACCTTTTTTGCGTAATTTTTCAATGAATACCACGTCTTTGGCAAGCGTATAGTCACAGTTGTCGCGGTCAAGTCCTTGGCGAATATAGAGACGAATAAGACTTTGAATGCCTTTGAAGCCATGCTCATTGGCAGTGGACTCTAGGTGTTTGATGATTTCTTCGGACAAGCGCAAATGCACAGGGCGCATGATGGTTTGAGGATGGTCAGAAAATTTATTTTTGATATGGGGAGGTATCATAAGATGTCCTTATACGATACAAATAAGATATCTTATCATTATAATCAAGCGGTGGATAATTAACAAGACATATCAATAAAAAAGCCTTTGTAAAATAACAAAGGCTTTTTTGAATTTGGCTCCCCAACCTGGGCTCGAACCAGGGACACACGGATTAACAGTCCGATGCTCTACCGACTGAGCTATTGGGGAATCGGTAAAATGTGATTGGTGGGTCGTGCAGGATTCGAACCTGCGACCAATTGATTAAAAGTCAACTGCTCTACCAACTGAGCTAACGACCCAATCACAGGGTTTTGATAAACATGGTGGGTCGTGCAGGATTCGAACCTGCGACCAATTGATTAAAAGTCAACTGCTCTACCAACTGAGCTAACGACCCATGTTTGCTTATCATTAAACGTGGTGCATATTATACGCAGAAAATTTTTGAATGCAAGCATTATTTTGCTTTTTTGTTAAAAATCACTGTTTGCCATCAAACCAAAAAAAAGACATCAGAGAGATTGATAGTCACCCTTGTTTTGGGTGTTTGTTGTTGGCATTGTATCATCGGATACCTGCCATCTGGGTGTTTAAGCATTAAAGAGTTTTTATTTAAAACAGTAGGCATCAAGAAGGGTGTTTTGCTTGCTAGGATTTAAAAT
This sequence comes from Moraxella sp., assembly GCA_041773075.1. GTDB lineage: Bacteria > Pseudomonadota > Gammaproteobacteria > Pseudomonadales > Moraxellaceae > Moraxella. Next base: position 14,895 of record JBHBMT010000040.1, on the reverse strand, counting down.
GCCAAATGTGGCAAAAAAATGCTTGCTGCTAGGTGGGTGTGGTTTGGGTGTGTAAACCATTAAGATGCAAGAGTGTATTGTTGCAAAATCAGGTGCGCAACAGTTGATTGAGTCATAAAAAAACCCAAGATGTGTATTTATCTTGGGCATTGGCATTACTGACCTTCTGTGGGGTTGCTGGTATCAACTTGAGTGGTGGGCTGAACTTCTAGTTCATCAGGTGTGGCATCAGTGATGGGGGCAGTAACAGGAGCAACCCCTGAAACTTGATGAATGCTCACAGCTTGTGCAGCGCTGATGGGAGAGCGCTCTGACTGTAGTGCTTGCACTTGCTCTGTAGTGGCGATGTTGGCAGCACTCATGGAGGCAGCTTGACTTTCTGCATTGGTAATTTGAGGTGCGGCTAAAGTGGCGCCTCCGCCTAATACTTGATAAAGACTGATTTGGCTAACGACTTTTTGCAACTCCATATTTAGGATGTTTTGTTGGGCGTTAAACAAGGAGCGCTCCGCCTCCAAAACGTCCAAATAGTTTGACAAGCCTGAACGGAATGTTGCGGAGGCAATGTCATAGCTGCGCTGATAGTTGTCTTGCAATTTGTAATAAGAAGCCAGCTGCTCATTGAGTGTGGCGCGTTCTGCTAGAATGTCTTTCACTTCTTTGAAGGCGGTTTGGATAACGCCTTCGTAATTGGCAAGTGCCTGCTGCTGTTCAATCTGAGCAACTTCATAGGTAGCACGGCGCGAACCTGCATCAAAGATGGGTAGGCTAACAGTAGGTCCAAATGACCAACTTAGTGCATTTGCTTTAAATAACTCATCAAGGCTACTGCTTGACAAACCTAGGCTTCCTGATAAGCTGATGGACGGGAAAAAAGCAGCGCGCGCTACATTGATATTGGCGCCTGCAGCTTTGAGCTGATATTCAGCTTGAGCAATATCTGGGCGGTAATACAATAGCTCGCTTGGCATACCTGTGTTAAAGACTTGAGGATTGATAATGCCTGTGACAGCGGTTGCTGGCATTAACTCGCTAGGAATGGGCGCGCCAATTAAATATTGCAAAGCATTTTCGGCTTTTAGTAGATTGGTTTTGGCGGTCAATACAGCAAGCTTAGCGGTTTCAAGAGAGCTTTCTGCTTGCAAACTAGGAGAGCGCGAGTCAATGCCTGCGCTAAACCGTTTTTGGGTAATATAAAGAGAGCGTTCACGACTGGCAACCGTGCTTTCTGCTAAGTATAGCTGTGCTTTGGCGTAGCTTAAATTAACATAGGCTTGGGCAATATTGGAAATTAGACTGATTTGTACAGTATCACGAGCAGCAGCGGTGGCAAGATAACTTTGGAGAGCCTGTTCTTTGAGGTTGGCAATGCGACCCCATAAGTCAAGCTCATAGCTGGCTTTGGCAAGTCCAACGCTATAACCACTGGCTGGATTGCTGTCTCTACTATGTGTAGCGCCACGACTATAACTGGCATCGCTGCTGACGCTAGGAAAATCACTTGCTCGGGTGATTTGGTATTGGGCTTGCGCTTTTTTGATGGCAAGCGTGGCTTGCTCAAGATCTTTGTTGTTTTCAAGACCCAAGGCAATTAATGCCTTGAGTTTTTCGTCTTGATAAAACTCTTTCCAACCAGTTGCAGCAATGCTTGGGTTGGTAGGGGTGCTAACGGTTTCTTTGTCCTCTGACACGATTTCAAAAGGTGCTTCCATGGGAAGATTGGGTTCAGCCAGCACAGTGGTGGGTGCCTTAGGCAGGCTGGTGCAGGCAGAGAGCGCCAACACCAATCCTGACAAGGCAAACAGCTGAACGGGATGTATAGAGGTTCTCATGATTAGTCTCCAGACGGTGTCAAAGAAGGGGTGTTCTGGGTCTTTGCTTTGTCTTTGTAGGGAAATAACGTGCGCACCCAAATATAGAACATGGGAATAAAGAAAATGCCTAATACGGTTGCGGTGATAACACCACCTAAGACACTGGTGCCAACAGCATTTTGACTGCCAGATCCTGCCCCTGTGGCGATGTATAATGGCACAACCCCAATACCAAAGGCGAGTGATGTCATAATAATCGGACGCAGACGCATTTTCGCTGCTGCCATGACCGAATCTTTAAGTGATCTGCCCGATTCTTGTAGCTCCTTGGCAAATTCAATAATCAAAATGGCGTTTTTGGCAGACAAGCCCACTACAGTCAATAAGCCGACTTGTAAATACACGTCGTTGGACAAACCCTTAAATGTTGTCAGCAATATCGCGCCTAATACACCCAAGGGAATGACAAGTAGGACAGAAAATGGAATTGACCAACTTTCATACAAGGCTGCCAAACATAAGAACACAACCAAAACGGCTAATGCATAGAGTAGGGGGGCTTGACCACCTGATTTTTTTTCCTCCAAAGACAGACCTGTCCACTCAATATCCACCCCTTCAGGCAGTTGCTGAGCTAGAGTTTCCATGGCGGTCATGGCGTCACCTGTACTTTTGCCAGGGGCAGCAGAGCCTGATAGTGCCATGGTAGAAATGCCATTATAGCGGTTCAGGCTGGGGCTAGCGTATTCCCACTTGCTGGTAGCAAAGGCATCAAAAGGTATCATCTCGCCCAAACCATTGCGCACGTACCATTTGCTAATATCTTCAGGAACAGCACGGCTGTCAGGCTCACCTTGCATATACACTTTTTTGATGCGACCGCGGTCAAGGAAGTCATTGACATAACTACCACCCCAAGCGGCAGCAATGGTGGCGTTGATGCTTGACATATCTAAGCCATACGCCGCTGCCTGTTCTTGATTGATATCCAATTTGAGCTTGGGAGCATCATCTTGACCACCTGGGCGCACACCTGAAATATTGCTATCTTTCATGGCTAAACCCATCAGCATATTGCGTGCCTCTAGCATGGATTCATGGCTGACTCCACCTACGTTTTGTAGTTGTAGCTCAAAACCACTAGAGTTACCAAATCCTTGAATGGCAGGGGGCGCCATTGGATAAACCAATTGTGCTTCAGGAATGGTCATATTCATTGCCATGGCGCGTGCTGCGATGGCTTGGGCGGCATTGTCATCACCGTGGCGTAAGCTCCAGTCTTTGAGCTTGATGAATGCCATGCCCATATTTTGACCACTACCCATAAAGCTAAAGCCTGTAATGGTATACACGCCCTCAACGTTGTCTTTTTCGGCGGTGGTGTAATACTGATATACCTTATCCATGACTGCTTGAGTTTTGTCCATGGTTGTGCCAGAAGGCATTTGCACCATGGTCATGAGCATTCCTTGGTCTTCCTCAGGCACAAAAGAGCTAGGTAATTTGACAAAGAAATAGCCCAAGACACCAATAATGGCAACGTACAAAATGGCATAAATAAATTTGGCATTAAAGGTTTTGCCAACAAAGCGTTCATAGCTGCGACTGGTTTTGTCAAATAGGCGGTTAAACCACCCAAAAAAGCCTTTTTGGGTTTGAATATCGTGGTGGACTTTGCGCTTTAAGATGGTGGCGCAAAGAGCAGGCGTAAATACCAATGCCACCAAAGCGGATAGTCCCATGCTAGTAATCAACGTGACAGCAAACTGACGATAAATCACCCCTGTTGAGCCGCCAAAGAAAATCATCGGTACAAATACCACAGACAAAATCAAGGCAATACCAATGACCACTTTGCTGATTTCGTTCATAGATTTGATGGTAGCATCTATAACAGAGATGTGTGGGTTTTCTTCTAAAATCCGCTCAACGTTTTCTACAACAACAATAGCATCGTCAACCAATAGACCAATGGCAAGCACCATGGCAAACATGGTCAAAATATTGATACTCATGCCAAAAAACAGATAAGACAGCAAAAGTACCCAAGATAACCACAGGCACTGCCAATGTAGGAATGATGGTGGCGCGCCAGTTTTGTAGGAACAAAAACATAACCACAAAGACAAGCCCAATGGCTTCAAGCAATGTTGATACTACTTGCTTGATAGATAGGCGCACAAAGGGCGTGGTATCATAGGGGCTGGTATAAGTTAAACCTGTAGGGAAGTTGGCAGATAATTCTGTCATTCTATCCTCTACAGCTTGGCGCACTTCAAGTGCGTTGGCACCAGAGGCTAGACTGATTGCCACCCCTGCGGCTGTTTTACCATTGTATTTGCTGTTACTTGAGTAGTCTAGTGAGCCAATTTCAACACGAGCCACATCTTTTAAATAAATTCTGGCACCTGAGGTATCAGTTTTGATAAAGATGTTTTCAAACTCTTCTGGAGTTTGTAAGTAGCTATGTACACCAACACTGGCATTGATGACTTGACGGTCAGTACTAGAGGGTGGCGCAGCCAATTGACCTGCCGATACTTGGACGTTTTGGGCGGATATGGCAGAAGAAACATCTGATGGCATAAGGTTGTAAGCACGCAATTTGGCAGGGTCTAGCCAAATACGCATGGCATAAGATGAGCCAAAGACTTGTACTGAACCCACGCCTTCTACACGGCTTAATGCATCAACAACACTGGCATTGAGATAGTCACCAATATCAGCTTCGTCCATGCTACCATCTTCTGAAGTGAAAGCAAGCACCATCAAAAAGCCACTGGCGGATTTATTGACGGTGACGCCTTGACGTTGCACAGTTTCTGGTAGTGAACTGGTGGCGGCTTGCAGTTTGTTTTGTACTTGCACTTGAGCAGTGTCGGGATTGACAGAGTTATCAAATGTCAGTGTCACAGATGCTTGACCATTGGAAGAGGAGCTTGAGGACATATACATAAGTCCATCAATCCCTTTCATTTGCTGCTCAATGATTTGGGTCACAGAGTTTTCTACGGTTTGTGCATCAGCGCCAGGGTAGGTGGCGCTCACTGACACCGTAGGTGGTGCGATTTGAGGGTATTGCTCAATGGGTAAGCCGCGAATCGCAAGAATCCCCACCAGCATGATGAGCATGGCAACGACCCAAGCAAAGATTGGTCTATGAATAAAAAAACGAGACATAATTCACCTTCGTTTGGGTTATTGGGCGGGTTGTTCTTCGGTGTCGTCAGCAGCGTTTGCTAATTGTTTTTCAAGATCATTACTGGCAGTATTTTTGTTGCCAGTATTGGGAGTGCCACCACTTTTGGCGTTAGCATTAGCACCGTTGTTGGTATTAGCACCAGCGTTGGTATTAGCACCAGCGTTGGTATTAGCGCCATTGTTGGTGTTGGTGTTGGTGTTGGTGTTTTGGGCGTTAGGCGCTTGCGTTGGCGCAGCAATTGAGCTGGGCGCTTTTAGAACGCTATTTTGCCCTGTAGGTGCTGCCTGTTGTGCTTGCGAGCCATTGGCGGGTGCGTTACCTGTTTGTGTACCGGTCTGGGCTTGGGTACCTGTTTGTGTTTGCGCATCTGTTGTGGCAGGCAAAATGCGTACCTGTACTTGTTGGTCTGCTTTTACCTTGCTACCACCCAAAACCACAACCTGATCACCATTCACCAAACCTTCACTGACCACCCAATTGCCATTATATGTGCCTGCCACCGTGACATTGCGCACTTCTATTTTTTTGTCTTTATTGACAACAAAAACTTGAGTTTCGCCTTTGGCGGTACGATTGATGGCGCTTTGAGGGAGTAGGGCGGCATTGGGGATGACGCTTTGGCTAAGTTGTGCATTGACAAACATACCAGGTATCAAAATGTTTTCGGGGTTGGGGAAGATGGCGCGCAAGGTAATAGCGCCTGTGCTTTCATTGACTTGGGCATTGGAGAGGGTAATTTGCCCTGTGCCTGGATACAGACTGCCATCTTCTAGGGTCAAACTAACAGCGGTAGTACCCATTTCAGCCTCACCACTCACCAGCTGGCTGCGCAATTTTAGTAAATCAGCAGATGATTGACTAATGTCCACATAGATGGGGTTGGTGCGTGAGATGGTCACTAAGGCAGTGGATTGTCCCGCTGCCACCAAAGCCCCTTTGGTTACCGATGAAATGCTTGTTTTGCCTGAAATGGGCGCGCGTACTGTTGTGCGACTTATGTCTAAACGACTGGCGTTGATACTGGCTTGTGCAGAGCGCACAGAAGCTTCGGCACTAGCAATATTAGCGCGAGCCTGCTCCACAGCGGCGCGCGCGGTTTTGACATTGGTGACTGCTTGGTCGTGTGCTTGTTTTGAGATGGCATCTACTTCCAATAAGCCTTTTAGGCGTGCCAAGTCAGCTTCTGCTTGCTCAAGTTGCGCTTGTTGGGAAATGAGAGTTGCACGCGCTGTACCAACATTGGCATTGGCTTGATTAAGTGCAGCCTCACTAGAGGCGGCTGCGCTGGCATAGTTATCGGCATTAATACGATATAGTGGCTGCCCTGCTTGTACAAAACTTCCTTCTTGAAACAAAACTTCTTCTATAATACCTGAAATCTGTGGGCGCACCTCTGAAGTTTCAAAGGCAGCAACTCGCCCTGAGACACTTTGAGTCAGAGGCACGTTGCCCAAAGTGATGACCTGTACATCTACTGTGGTGTCAGGCATTTGTTGTCCAGCGGCTGCTTGAGCGTTATCAGCTTGTTTATTACAGCCAACAAGGGTGGTTAGGGATAAAAAAATAGCAAGGCTAAGGGCACGATGAGTAGCGTTCATGGCTGTCCTAGGATTAACTAACAAATAAGGCTAAGTGCAAACAAGAAAATGACAAAGCTTATTATTATACTCTAAAAGAGAGCTTGTACTAAATAATAAATTATACTTGCTGTTTTGAAAGGGTCTTTTAAGACAGTTAACAAGGGCTTTGTGGCAATATTTGACAAGATAAGCAACTTAGGGTTGATTTAACGAAGTATTATACCTGAAATTTCTGCATAAAATAAGGGGGTGGATTTAAAAATGTTAAAAAGCATTGGTTTGACTGGCTTTTGTGATATTGTTTTTTGGGTAGCTGTGTGTAAGTGCAGACTTTATTTCAAATATCCTAAATAAAAAGCAATAAAAATCAAATACAAACAATATGGCATAAAAAAAATATAGAACTTTGCTTGCATTTTTTAAAAAATTTGCTAATATAGCAGTCCTTGATTGGCTGGATGGCAGAGTGGTCATGCAGCGGACTGCAACTCCGTGTACGCCGGTTCGATTCCGACTCCAGCCTCCATTTAAACTTGTTGCTATTATTATAATGTATGATATAATGCGCAACACATCGCCCAGGTGGTGAAATTGGTAGACACAAGGGATTTAAAATCCCTCGCTAGCAATAGCGTGCCGGTTCGAGTCCGGCTCTGGGCACCATTTATATTCTTTATCATTGTGATAGACAATCAAACCCTAAAGTTAAACTTTAGGGTTTTTTTATTTGTTAAATTAGTTGGCAAATAAACCGTGCAGGGATGAGTGTGCAAGATGTTTGTAGTGGTTGAAATACCATTGTGAGTGTCAATATTAATATGGGTTGTGATAAGGTGGATAAAAGATACGGAATTGTTGTGGGTTAATTTGAATGATTCAAGTTGTTTTTTTATTAAAAGCATATTAAGTATTTGAAATATAATATGTTTCATAAGTTGTTTAAATGGGTGTTATGTTAAAATGTCTTGCCATGAAAGTTGTATTGTTTTGGATGTTTAATGGCGTTATTTTCATATATTGTGCCAAACTTATTCTGTGGAAATTGCTCTATGGCAGTTTATGGATTCATTTGTTTAATATTTATAAACAACATTAAGACATCCTGAAGCTTCACAACATCATTACTATCTAGCAATCATTTAAAAAACATAGCGTTTTTGCATTACCTGTTTGTTAAAAAGCGGGCTAACGCTTTGTTTTTATCGTCACATTGCTTGCTGATATTTTAATATCAACAACGCAATTTTTAGTGAAACTTCTGTGATTTTTCTTGAGGTTAATGGCAAATACGAAATATCAGGACGACCTAAAAGCAAGATATAAAAAAGCCCTTGTGATCACAAGGGCTTTTTTGAATTTGGCTCCCCAACCTGGGCTCGAACCAGGGACACACGGATTAACAGTCCGATGCTCTACCGACTGAGCTATTGGGGAATGTAACCTATTGGTTAGTGGTGCGTATTTTAGCAGATTATAATAGGGTGTCAAGAGATTTTGTGAAAATTTTTTTCTATGAATAGAAAAATGGATTAATCTTTGGAGGGTTTATGCTTTAATTTATTTAATTTGCCGTCTTTGATCTTGTCAAAACACATCCCAACTTGGGTCTATGATGATGTGTTGGCAAAGGCGGCGTGGCTTGGGGGCTTTTAAGCACAAGCTTAACTCATTAATATCACTTGAAGCTTACAAAGCCAGTACCAAGATGTTTTGATAGAGAGACTAAAATGTGATAAAGTAGGTATTTTTTAGTGTGTTTTGAGTATGCTTATGCGTGATCGTTCCTTTTTTTATCAACCAACAGCTGTTTGCTTGACTATTATGACTGCCATTGGGCTAGGCTCTTGCGCTAGCAAGCCAAGCAATCCACAGGGCGCTCCCAAAGCAACACCCACTCCCAAATCCACCCCAGTGCAAACAGGTGCATCTAAATCTACCCCTGCCAAACAGACATCATCCCAGCCGCGCAAAGTGGTTGTGCATCAAGAAGTGATAGAAGTGGGTACGCCAGCCACAAGTTATAATAATTTTTCTGAATGGAAACGCGCCTTTATTGGCAAAGCCAGTGCAAATCACAGTGCAGGACGTGCCGAAGAGATGTTTGGCGGTGCCAGCTTAAATGATAGGGTGATTGATTTGGATGGGGGGCAGGCAGAGTTTGCCAAGATGCCTTGGGAGTATTTAGATTCTGCAGTGTCATCTAGCAGGGTAAGTCAAGGGCAGCAAAAGCGCCGCGATCATTTAAGTCTACTTAATCGTAATGAAGAGCATTATGGTGTACCTGCCTCTGTGGTGACAGCAATTTGGGGGATTGAGTCATCTTATGGGGCGGGCATGGGCAATATAGACCTGATTGATGCGCTGTCAAGCTTGGCTTATGATGGCAGACGTCAAGCATTTGCCGAAAGCCAATTGTTGGCAATGATGGATTTGGTAGAGCGTGGCGATGTCGCTAGCCATCAGTTGCAAGGCTCGTGGGCAGGTGGTATGGGACATACGCAATTCATACCAACAACGTGGCTAGAGCAGGGCGTGGATGGGGATAATGATGGTAGACGTAATCCATTCTCGGTTGCAGATGCACTGACTTCCACTACCAATTATTTGGCAAATGCTGGCTGGGTGCGCGGATTGCCTGCTTATATAGAGGTGCGCCTGCCAGAGGGATTTGATTATCGCACTCTTGGTCAAAAATTGTCATTAGACACATGGCGCAGTATGGGCGTTTCTAGTGTTGCAGGAGATGCTTTAAATAGTGGAGAGTTAGCTGAATTGTGGCTGCCTGCTGGCAAGAATGGACCTGCACTTTTGACAACCAAAAACTTTGAGGTCATTAAGGTATATAACAACTCCTCCAATTATGCACTGGCAGTGGCAACACTTGCTAACCGCATCAATGGTAGGGTGGGGATTAGTGCTAGCTTCCCTAGACATGAGCGCTCTTTGTCGCGCTATCAGGTGCAGCGTTTGCAACAAAACCTAACCAATCAAGGCTATGACACCAAAGGTACAGATGGGGTGGTGGGCAGTAATACGCGCCGAGCATTTGCCGCTTGGCAAGCAGCCAACGGACAAGTGCCTGACGGATTTATTAGTCAAAATAGTGCTGGGCATTTGGCATATTGATTTTAATCATCAAAGCTTGCGCAACTATCATTAAGTACCATGGACATTAAGTACTATGGATTCAAAATAATACCCCCTTGACGGCATTCAAGGGGGTATTGGTTTAGGAGTCTTTGTCAAAGCTTTGTTGGCGCTCTTCTTCAAACTCCACCCAAATGGCACTGATAATGGCAAGTAATACCGCAAATCCCAGCCCTAAAATCCAAGCAAAATACCACATACAACCTCCTAATAAAGTGTTTTTTGATTTTCTTTGATATACGCATCAGTTACTTTGCCGCTCATGACTTTATACGCCCACGCTGTATAAGAGACGATGATGGGTAATAAAAATACGGTGACATACAGCATAACCATTAAGGTTAGGTGACTAGAAACGCTGTCATAGGTAGTCAAGCTCATGTTGGGGTGGCTTGAGGAAGGCAATAAAAATGGAAACAACGCCACCCCTGCTGTCATAATCACGCCCAAGATGGACAGGCTTGAAAAGATAAAAGCAAGCAGTGTGCGCTTGGTTTTTAATAAAACCACAACCAAGATAGCACAAACCCCACCGATGATAGGAAATAGCCATAACAAAGGCTGCTTATAAAAGTTAAACAACCATGCGCCCACTTGCACGCTGACCATTTTGTCACTAGGATTTATCATGGCAGCAGGGTTGATGGTGCTGTCAATCACAAAGCCATTGAGGCGCGAAACGATGATGCCACCAAGAGCAAACAATGCTACAAAGATAATGGCACTAATGAGTGTAAATTTGATGGCGCGCGCTTGAATAATACCCTCTGTGCGATGTGCCAAATAAGTGCCTCCTTGCATGATAAGCATAGACGCGCTGACCAAGCCACATAATAACGCAAAGGGCGATAATAAGCCAAAAAATGACCCTGTGTAAGTGGATACCAAATGAGCATCAAAGGAAAATGGAATTCCCAAAAACAAATTGCCAATCGCCACCCCAAAGATAATGGCAGGAATAATACTGGCGGTAAACAAAATCCAGTCCCATGCATTACGCCATTTATCATTGTGAATCATGCTGCGATATTTAAAGCCAACAGGGCGCAAAAATAATGCCCATAATGCTGCAATCATCGCCCAATAAAAAGCGCTAAATGCCGTGGCATATAACAAGGGAAAGGCTGCAAAAATCACCCCGCCACCAGCAATAAACCACACCTGATTGCCTTCCCAGTGAGCTCCTACTGTATTGATAATGACGCGGCGCTCGGTGTCATTTTTGCCAACAAAAGGCAAGAGACTTAGCACCCCAAAGTCATGACCATCCATGATGGCAAAGCCAATTAATAACACCCCAAGAAGTAGCCACCAGATAAGTTTGAGTGTTTCATAATCAAAAAGCATGGCAACCTCCGCTTAATTATTTGAGCTGCTTGAGCTAGATTTGGCTAAAGTGGCGCCTGCCAAAGGGGCGTGCTCACCAAAATAGCGCCCTGTTCCAAGACTGGCAGGTCCTAGCTTGACATATTTTTGCATTAAATAAATTTCAATGACAAATAAGATAGAGTAAAACGTGATAAATCCTGCCATTGACCAAAGCACACTAGTGGCACTGATATTGGAAACAGAGAGATGTGTGGGCAAAATGCCATAAACTGTCCAAGGCTGACGACCATATTCTGCCACAAACCAGCCCATTTCAACAGCAATCCATGGGGCGGGCAACATGATGACAGCAAATTTTAGCAGCCAACGTTTTTGTAAAAAATTGCCTTTGATGGTAAAAAATAAACTTAGGGCAAACAAGATAAGCATCAAAAAGCCCAAACCCACCATAATACGAAATGTCCAAAACATCGGTGTAACTCTTGGAATGGAATCGTTGGTGGCTTTGGTAATCATCTCATCAGTTGCCGCGCTGACATCATTGGTGTATTTTTTGAGCAAAAGCCCAAAGCCCAAATCGTCTTTGACTTGATTAAATTGAGTTAAGAGCGTTTGTTTTTCGGTATCGCTAATGCCATCAGCGCGCATTTTTTCTAGCAGTGTCACTGCGGTAATGCCATTGACGATGCGCTCACGATTGGCAGCTTTGATGTCGTGAATGCCAGGAATGGGCGTATCAAATGAGCGCGTTCCAATTAAGCCCATGGCATAAGGAATGTGGAGTGCCCAATTGTTGCGCTCTTCTTGTTCATTGATACTGGCAATGATGTTAAAGCTGGCAGGAGGTGGTTCAGTTTCCCACATAGCTTCCATAGTCGCAAGCTTGGTTTGTTGTGCATGTCCAATAGAATAGCCAGACTCGTCACCTAGCACGATGGTACTACAAATGGCAGCAAACCCAAATGCAGCCGCCACATGAAAACTGCGCTTAGCAAAGGCAATATCGCGCCCTTTGAGCAAATACCATGCTGAAATGGCAAGCACAAACACAGCGGCTACCGTATAGCCTGCAGATACTGTGTGTACAAATTTGTTTTGTGCATCAGGATTGAGCAGTATTTGTGTAAAACTGGTCATCTCCATGCGCATGGTGATGGGATTGAATTCAGCACCAACAGGGTTTTGCATCCACGCATTGCCAATCAAAATCCATAAAGCAGATAGGTTGGTTGCAACGGCCATGGCAATGGTAACGCATAAATGCTGCACCCTAGAGAGTTTATCCCATGCAAAAAAGAACAATCCCACCATGGTGGATTCCAAAAAAAACGCCATCAAGCCTTCAATGGCAAGTGGCGCACCAAAGACATCGCCAACATAATGGGAATAATACGCCCAGTTGGTACCAAACTGAAACTCCATGGTAATGCCTGTGGTCACTCCCAAGGCAAAGTTAATACCAAACAGTTTACCCCAAAAGCGGGTCATGTCTTTCCAAATTTGTTTGCCAGTAATGACATAGACAGATTCCATAATCACCAAAATCCATGTCATTCCAAGCGTCAAGGGGATGAATAAAAAATGAAACATGGCGGTTATCGCAAACTGCAACCGCGATACGTCCACAAGGGTTTCTGTAATCATAAGCCACCTGTGCAATAAAAAATAAATAAACAAAAAAAGCTTGCACCAATGCAAGCCTTGCTGTGTGTGGCATCGCTGCCGTAAGGTGAAATTATTATACGCCCACCCCAATGGCTTGCCAACACCTTGCTCTATAAATAAATTTTATGACAGATATTAAAACATTTTTGCAAAAAATAACAGGATGTAAACAAATGTAATAAATATCCCCAAGCACTAACTTGGGGATAAGTGGCGTCTTGAGGAGTAAGACCTAAAACTATCCAAAAAAACGTACCAGTATTTGGCTTATTTGTCGTCATTTTTTGGTTTTAAGAGGTGATTTTCTAGATAATGAATGTTTTGCGCTTCTTCGCAAAAGGCGTCATCTTGCAAAATCACATCGCGATGCAGAGGAATATTTGTTTTAATTCCTTCAATCACAAGCTCATCTAAGGCGTGCAAGCTCTTGGCGATGGCTTGGCGGCGCGTTTGGGCATGACAAATTAGCTTACCAATCAAAGAATCATAATAGGTTGGAATGGTGTAATTGGTATATAGGTGTGAATCAAAACGAATCCCTGCACCATTAGGTGTAAAGAGGCGTGTAATTGTCCCTGGTGAAGGCATAAAATTGGTAGGGTCTTCTGCGTTGATACGACACTCAATGGCGTGACCACGAATGGCAATTTCATCTTGATGATAAGATAAGCCATAGCCTGCAGCAATTTTCAGCTGCTCTACGACAATATCAATGCCTGTAATCATCTCGGTGACAGGGTGCTCTACTTGTACACGAGTGTTCATCTCAATAAAATAAAAGCGCCCATCTTCATACAAAAATTCAAAGGTACCCGCTCCGCGATAGCCAATTTGCTCACAGGCGCGCACGCATGCCTCCAAGATGGGGGTGCGAACATCATCAGGAATGTCAGGTGCGGGCGCTTCTTCTAGCACTTTTTGATGGCGACGCTGTAGTGAGCAGTCGCGATCAAATAAATGCAAGGCATTACCATCCCCATCACCCAAGACCTGTACTTCTACATGGCGTGGATTTTTTAGGAAGCGCTCCATATAGACGGTATCGTCCCCAAAGGCGCTTTCAGCCTCGCTCTTGGCGGCTTGTACTTGAGGCAAAAGCTCTTCAAAGCGCTCAACCACACGCATACCGCGTCCACCGCCACCCGCTGCTGCTTTGACAATCAAAGGAAAGCCAATTTTTTTGGCTTCTTCTTCGGCGTTTTGCAATGTGATTGCACCGACAGAGCCTGGAACGGTGGGTACGCCTGCTTTTTTCATGGCTTCAATGGCGGACACTTTGTTGCCCATTAGGCGAATGTGGTCAGCATGAGGTCCCACAAATACCAAACCTGCCTCTTCTACTTTTTCGGCAAATGTGGCGTTTTCGGACAAAAAACCATAGCCAGGATGAATGGCATCGGCACCTGTGATTTCAGCGGCACCAATAATGCGCTCAATATCAAGATAGCTTTGAGTGGAGGGAGGGTTGCCAATGCACACAGCCTCATCTACAAAGCGAAGGTGCATTAAGTCTTTATCGGCGGTAGAATAAACCCCAACAGTTTGTATGCCAAGCTGTTTGCAGGCGCGTACAATCCGCAGGGCAATTTCACCACGGTTGGCGATTAGTAACTTCTTAATCATAGCACACTCTTAGGATTTGTAACGGATGACAGGTTGGTCAAATTGTACCACATCGCCATTTTTGACTAAGATTTCTTCGATGATGCCATCTTGGCTGGCTTCTAGAGGATTCATAATTTTCATGGCTTCAATAATGCCAAGTTGCTGTCCTTTTTGTACGCTTTGACCAACTTTAACAAAAGGAGGGTCATTGGGGCTGGGGGCAGAATAAAATACGCCAACCATAGGGGATTTTTCTAGTTTGCCGCTAGGTACTTTTGGTGTGGCAGGTGCAGCAGGCGCGCTACTAACCATAGGGGCGGCAGCGATGGTGGCAACTGCGGTATTGCGAGTAAGACTAATGTGCTTATCTTTGGAACCTAGCTCAAGAGTAACTAAGTCTTTTTCTTCCATTAAATCAATGAGTTCGCGGATTTGTTTGATGTCCATTGTGCCACCATCTAAAACGTTAAAATAAAAAAATGTGTGACCACCAACATACCATAAAAATGAGTTGGTGACACCCTAACGTGCATTGTAACAAATATTTTCAAAA
>JBHBMT010000039.1:0-4007 GCA_041773075.1 Moraxella sp. | reverse complement strand
TTCCACAATCCACCACAGATGTACAGCGCTATAAGGCAGGTGAGATTGATGTTACTGCTGACTCTCTACCTCCAGAGCAATTTGAGCAGCTCAAATTTCAGAGGATTGCTTTCGCTATAGCCAGCTTCTGCCAAGAGTTTTTTGGCTTCTTCAACGCGCTTAGCCTTATCCCATGATTTCCATTCAGGCACATAGTTTTTCATGCCTTGGGTGGCTTCTGGGGTGAATTGATATGCCACTTTTTGACCTTGTTTGAGGATGCTATCTACCATAATGTCACGGTCAAGCGTCAAAGACAATGCCTTGCGCACGCGCACATCATCAAAGGGTGCTTTGGTGTGGTTGAACTCATAGTAATAGGTACAAAGTTTTGGTTGGACAATCACTTCTGTGCCTAGCTCGGCTTTTAGCTGCTCAAATTGCTCTGGAGGTAGAGCGTCAGAGGTGACATCAATCTCACCTGCCTTATAGCGCTGTACATCTGTGGTGGATTGTGGAATAGCAAGCAAGGTCACTTTGTTGATGGTGGTCTTGGCATCATCATAGTAGCTAGGGTTGCGCTCAAGTACAATGCGCTCATTGACTTGCCAGCTAGATAATTTGTAAGGACCATTGACCACGATATTTTCTGGTGATGTCCATTTTTCACCATGTGCTTCCACTGCCTTTTGATTGACAGGCTTGGTTGAGGTGTGGATTAGGGTATCTGGTAGATAAGGTACTGGCTCGGATAAGGTGATTTCAAGAGTTTTGTCATCAATGGCTTTGACACCTAGGGTATCAGGTGCTGCTTTGCCATCAATGATGTCTTGAGCATTGACTACCTTGACATCAGCCAAATAAGACGCATAAGGAGATGCGGTAGCAGGGTCGGTGACGCGGCGCATAGAATACACAAAGTCATGTGCAGTCACAGGGTCGCCATTTGACCATTTGGCATCACGGATTTTGAATGTCCAGACTTTGTTGTCTGTGCTTTCCCAGCTTTCTGCCATGCCTGGAATGGTGTTGCCATCATTGTCAGTGGAGGTCAAGCCAACAATCATTTGGCGAATGACGTTAGATTCAGGGACGCCAGAGACTTTGTGTGGATCCAAAGATTCAGGCTCGGCACCGTTATTGATGGTGATTTCTTGCACTTCTGCCAACTCAACATTGGCGGTATCTGCAGGGGCGGCAGTAGTGGCGCTACCTTCTGCAGGCTTGGCGTCGCCACCTGTGGTAGCAGTTTTGTCACCGCCACAACCAAATAATGCCAAGCTTAAGCCCATAACCAAAGCGGTGGGGGCAACTTTTAAGTTGATGTTCATGAATACGTCCTTATGCAAATGAAAGACAAAACTGTCAAGAGATAATCGCTATCATTATGAACAGATGCGCCATCACCAAATATAGGTGACTTGTCATATAACTGACATAATGAGTTGCTGTGCTATATCTAATCGGATTTTGGTCAAAATGTCAAGAAACTTATGTTATTTTTATCGCAATTGTTTCAATTTTTGCCAAAAAATTGCAAAAACAGATGTTTGCTGTTGTTGTGGGTGCTGGCTATGTGCTATGTTGGCTTAAAAGCGAGTAAAGCCATTGGACTGATTTAATGGTCATGAAAGTGCTGCAGCACCAATATGTTCTAATTTTTTAGGGATAAGTCACCCTCTTTAATCCAGCCCTTGGCACGCATGAATTTGGTAAATACCCAAGTCAAAAGCGCAGGCAAGAGTATATGAAAGGCGATAATTAACCCCCAAACGTGAGCACTTGTGCCCATTGCATCGAGTGTGCCAATTTGCCCCACAAGTCCTGAAGTGCCCATACCAGCGCCTGATGGGATATTGGTCATACCAAAGATGGCGGTAGCAAAAGGTGCCAAAATTGCGCCAGTGAGTGTGGGCGGTAGCCAGAGTTTGGGGTTTTTTAGGATATTGGGCATTTGAATCATACTTGTGCCAAGTCCGCAAGCGACAGCACCTCCCATGCCATTATCGCGATAGCTCATCACCGCAAAGCCAATCATCTGTGCTGCACAGCCTACCGTTGCTGCCCCTGCTGCTAAACCACCAAGCCCTAGACTAATGGCAATGGCAGCGCTTGAAATGGGTAGGGTAAGAATCAGCCCCATCGCCACCGCCACCACAATACTCATGAGGATAGGGGAGAGCTCCACCGCCCACATAATAAACTGCCCCAAAGAGGTCATGACCCGCTCAATGGCAGGACTCACAAAGCCTGCCCCTGCCATACCAATGATGAGTGTGGTGGCAGGCGTGACAATGATGTCAAGGGGTGTGGTGCGATGGACGAATTTGCCAAATTCAGCGCCAATCAGTGCTGCCACAAATGCCCCCACAGGTCCACCAAGACTTGCCCCTGCAAACCCTGTGATGATGCTGGTAAATAGCACGAGTGGTGGTGATTTGAGCGCATAGGCGACCCCTGCACCAATGGCAGCACCCATCATACTCTGTGCCTGTGCGCCGATGTCAATGAGCCAAGGCAGATTTGCCCAAGTGCCGATGTTTTTGATAATTAAGCCCAAAATCAAGGACGAAAACAGTCCTAGTGCCATAAAATTGAGTGCTTCAATGCCGTAGCGCTGCCATGAGATGACGATATTTTGGCGTTCTAGATGGGTTTTAAGTGAAAATGTGGTCATGATTATCTCTGTTTTTGATGTATCATTCGCTTGGGTGTGCTTGGTAAATCGTAATTGGCAAGCGGCAATTGGTAAGCTGTAATAGGGTCGGTTAGCAGCCATTACTAGACTTTGATTGAGGTTTGGAGCTAAACCATGATTGCCTCAAAACTGGCTAACTTTTTTTATTAATACGTTTGTTTATTAATACGCTTGTTAATAGCCTTCCTTGCAAATTAAGCAAGCCATCTTATGGATGGTGGTGATGGTTGATACACCCCAAAACAAAAGCACAACGCCCTGTTTGCGCTTTTGGGTAAGTTGGGTTTATTTTTTGGTGGGGTGTATCCAGCCATCAATGGTGGTTTGGCGAGCGCGCCCTAAAGACAGTTTATCCTCTGGGGCGTTTTTGGTGATGACCGAGCCTGCACCGATGGTGGCGCCTTTGCCAACTGTGACAGGGGCGACAAGGCTTGAGTTACTACCTACAAAGGCATTGTCACCGATGGTGGTATTAAATTTATTGACGCCATCATAATTGCAGGTAATCACCCCAGCGCCGATATTGACATCTGCGCCTAGAGTGGCATCGCCGATATAACTTAGGTGGTTGATTTTACTACCTAGACCGACTTGGGTTTTTTTGGTTTCAACAAAGTTACCAATTTTGACTTTGTCTGCCAGTAGGGTCTGTGGACGCAGATGCGCAAAAGGACCGATGGCAACATCGACACCGATGATACTGTCATCAATGACGCAATGTGGCTTGATGTGTGTGCCTGCGCCGATGGTGGTATTGCTAATCACATTGCCTGCGTCAATCTGCACACCATCACCTAGGCTGACATCGCCAATAAATACAGTGTTGATGTCAATAAACACATCACTGCCTGTTGTCAGCGTGCCACGAATGTCCACGCGGCTAGGGTCAGCAAACTGCACGCCATTTAGTTGCAAGGCACGGATTTGATGGGCTTGATAGGTGCGTTCAAGTGCTGACAGCTGAAGGCGGTCATTCACCCCTTCAATTTCAAACTCATATTCAGGGGCGATGGTGGCGATGGTGATGCCATCAGCGACAGCAAGCTTGACGATGTCAGTGAGATAGTATTCGCCTTGGGCATTGTCATTGCTTAGCATAGGTAGGTATTTGTGTAGTAGAGCATTGTCCACGCAGTAGATACCACTGTTAATCTCGGTGATGGCTTTTTGGGCATCGGTGGCGTCTTTTTGTTCGACGATGGCGATGACTTTGCCATCTTCACGGATGATACGCCCAAGCCCAAAAGGATTGGCGACATTCAAGGTCAGCATGGAGATGCCATCGGTGTTTGCTTTGACAAGCTTGGTCAAGGTATCCGCTTGGGTGAGC
>JBHBMT010000038.1:0-15556 GCA_041773075.1 Moraxella sp. | reverse complement strand
GCAATCATTAAAAAACTAGCGTTTTTATATTACCTGTTTGTTAAAAAGCGGAGCTAATTTTTCGTTTTTATCGTCACATTGCTTGTTGATATTTTGATATCAACGGCGCAATATTCCTTGAAGCTTTTGCGATTTTTCTTGAGTTTAATGGCAAATACGAAATGTTTAGATGTTCTAATTTGGGTGAAAAATTTAGATAAGTCGCTAGCCTATTTTTTTGTCAAAAATACACTCATCATTTAATATTGTTTTCTTAAGATGTGTGAAACGTCAATAGACCTTAGATTATTAAAAAAACGCAGTTTAATGAACTGTGTTTTTTATTGGCTTGATTTTGTAATATATCTTGCGTATCATGACATAGATTTTTGAGTGACTTATTGTTTTGGAGGTGTCATGTATTATCATCCATGCGGTCTAAGCAAAGAAAATTTGGGTGAAAATATTCCTAGGCGACAAGGAAAGTATAGTCAAAAAATCGCTGACTGGATGTTTAAAAAACTTGGTTGGCGCATGGTGGGCGAGTTACCAAATGTCCCTCAAGTGGTACTATTGGCGGTGCCTCATACATCCAATTTGGATGGGATGTATGGGATTTTGGCGCTATTGGCGTTAGATGCGGATATTCGCTTGATGGGCAAAAAAGAGCTGTTTCGTGTCCCTGTATTGGCATCATTTTTGCGTTGGGTGGGTATTGAGCCAATTGATAGAGGTAAGAAAGGCTCGGTGCTACAAGCAAGTATTGAGCGTTTTAAGACAGGAAAGCCTTTGTTTTTGGGATTGGCACCAGAAGGAACACGCAAGTTTACTAAAGGGTGGAAGACGGGGTTTTATTATTTAGCATTAGGTGCTAATGTGCCAATTGTGCCAGTGGCAATGGATTACGCAACCAAAGAAATCCGCTTTATGCACCCTTTTTATCCAACAGGAGATATTGAGAGGGATTTGCCTAAACTGTATCTTTATTATCAGGGTGTAGTGCCTTATCATCCTGATAAATTATCAGCGCCATTGCAGGCATTGACTTTTTTATCAGCAACAGATAAAACTGATTGCCCTGATATCAAAAAAATCTAGGGCATGACACTTCATCACACTCATTACTATCTAGCAATCATTAAAAAAAACTAGCGTTTTTATATTACCTGTTTGTTAAAAAGAGGGGCTAATTTTTCGTTTTTATCGTCACATTGCTTGTTGATATTTTGATATCAACGGCGCAATATTCCTTGAAGCTTTTGCGATTTTTCTTGAGTTTAATGGCAAATATGAAATGTTGGGATGTTCTAATGTTTATCCAAGCTTTTTATTTAAGTTAATATAATAAGTGTGTGCAAGCGTTCTGGTTTTGGTTGTTTATTTTTTTTTAAATTCATGCTAAAAAGTAGTGTAATAGACTTGACCAAGAGAAATTTGGGCGGTATGCTTAGAATGATGACTTGTTAGCTGGTTGGTAGATGATAATAAGGGGTATAAGATGATAAAAAAGATGTTTGCTAAACTGGCTGTATTGACGGCGATGATTGGCACTGTATCAGGCTGTGCAACCTTAAATTTATTAAACAACCCCTCAGATACAGACAAAACGACCAAGACAATCTTGACAGAGGATTATGTGGTGGCGTTTGGTAGTCCTGCTAAAGGCAGTATGTTACCTGAAGATAATGTGGTGGTTGTGGGTGAAAAGCACAGCTATGTATTGAGTGATGGTGGTAATCAGCTGGTCAATCTATTAAATAGATTGGATCCAAAAAATATTCATGTGGACAGTGATTTAAACTTTTTTTCAGAAAAAAATGATGGTATGTTTTTGGGTCAAATAAACTTATCTTATGCCAAACCAAAAGATGAGGTTACTTATCAAGACAGACAGTTTTTTTTACAAAACAATGGCACAGAGTGTACCACAAAAAGCGATGAGCGTATCAATGCACAGCGGTTTTGTTTTGCTTTAAAAATTAATGGCAAAGTCTATCCGCAGGTGAGTAATTTTCAAGCGGTCAGGACACAATATAAGCCTTTGTCCCGTCCTTATCAAGTTGCAATTTATACAATAGAAAATAAAGCAACCACAGATAATAGTAAATTGTGTGTGGGAAAATTGGTATTATTTCCATTTGCGTTAGCTTTTGATGTGGTAACATTACCTTTTCAGATTTTTAAATTAACGGATTACTAACATGGCAATAAAAGGAGTGTGATGATGATACAACCTTGGCATTGGCTGGTATTTGGTATTGTACTGATGACTGCTGAAATGTTTGTGCCAACCTTCTTTTTGTTATGGTTTGGGGCGGCAGCCGTGGTGATGGCGGCAATCACGTGGATGTTTTCACTGTCTTTGACGGTGGCAATTATCTGCTGGCTTGTACTGTCGGTCGTGTTTTGTGGACTTTGGTTTAAGTTTATTCAGCCAAAAATCAAAATGCGCACCAAAGCAGGCTTGGGTGGTAGTGTCATTATTGGTGAAATTGGTATGATTGTAGATGCGCCTTGTGCTGACCATATTGGTAAGATTCGTTTTGCAGTACCCAAAGTAGGTGCTAGCGAATGGGCGTGCCGCACCTATGATGAGCAGTTGCAAGTTGGTGATCGCGCTGTGGTAGTTAAAGTGTTGGGTAATGAATTATTGGTAACCAAAAAATAGGAGGAAGCATGATGTATGTGGTGTTGGCATTAATTGCCTTTGTGGGGTTTACTGTATTTAAGGGTGTACGTATCGTTGCCCAAGGTGAAAAATGGATTGTACAGCGTCTTGGTAAATACCATCAGACGCTAGAGCCAGGACTAAATTTTATCATTCCTTATGTGGATTCGGTGGCTTATAAAGTCACTACCAAAGACATTGTTCTAGACATTCCAAGCCAAGAAGTCATTACCCGAGATAACGTGGTGATTATTGCCAATGCGGTGGCATATATTAATATTGTTCAACCTGAATACGCTGTCTATGGCATTGAAGATTATGAGCATGGTATTCGCAATCTTGTGCAGACATCGTTGCGCTCAATTGTGGGTGAAATGGATTTGGATAATGCACTGTCTAGTCGTGACCAAATCAAAGCACAGTTAAAACATGCCATCAGCGATGACATTTCTGATTGGGGTATTACCCTAAAGACAGTAGAAATTCAAGATATCAAACCTTCAGCAACCATGCAACTTGCTATGGAAGAACAAGCTGCTGCCGAGCGCCAACGCCGTGCGATGGTAACGCGCGCTGATGGTCAAAAACAGGCTGCAATTTTGGAGGCGGATGGGCGCTTGGAGGCATCTCGCCGTGATGCCGAAGCACAAGTGGTGTTGGCTCGTGGCTCTGAAGAGTCTATTCGCTTGATTTCTCAAGCAATGGATGGTAAAGAAATGCCTGTGGTTTATTTATTAGGTGAGCAATACATCAAAGCCATGAATGATATGGCGCAATCTAATAATGCCAAAACAGTGGTTTTGCCTGCGGATATTTTAAATACGGTCAAAGGATTGGTTGGTGATAAACTAAAAGCATAACCAAAAAAAACATACCCACCTTTGAGCTTGGGCTTAAAGGTGGGTTTTATTTGGACTATCGACTAACGCACTCAACCACATTTAAATCAAAGCCAGAGAGCGCATTAAATTTCAACGGGGAGGATAATAAGCGCATATCACGCACCCCTAAATGGCGCAAAATTTGTGCGCCAACCCCAATGGTTTGGTAGGGTTGGCGGGTGGACTTGCTAGGAGTGGGGGTGTTGTGGGTAAATTGATAAAAGGCATGCCCCAAATCTGGAGAAGCAGATTGTCCAATCCAAACAAATACCCCTTGGGGAGCTTGTGCAATTTCTTGTAAGGCGGCGCTAATGCTCCATTGACTGCCTGTACCATGCACACCTAATAAATCCCTTAAAGGGGAAAAACTGTGTACGCGTACAGTGCTGATGCCATCAGCAGGATTGCCTTTGACCAGTGCAAGATGGATGTCATCTGAGCCTTGTTCTTTGAATTGATATGCCATAAACTCACCAAATTCACTGTGAATAGACTGGCGATGAATGACATCAACAGTTTGTTCATTGGCGATGCGATAATGGATTAAATCAGCAATGGTGCCAATTTTTAATCCATGTTCTTTGGCGAATGCTTCCAAGTCGTCACGGCGTGCCATTTCACCATCAGGCTTGATAATTTCAACAATCACGGCGGCTGGCTCAAGCCCTGCCAAGCGTGCCAAATCACACCCTGCTTCGGTGTGTCCTGCTCGGTGCAAGACCCCACCTTTTTGTGCCATAATAGGAAAAATATGCCCTGGCTGAACAATATCGCTGGGTTTGGCACTGGCGGCAACAGCTGCTTGAATGGTGGTTGCGCGGTCAGAGGCGGAAATACCTGTGGTGACACCTGTGGCTGCCTCAATGGATAGAGTAAAATTGGTGCTAAATTTTGCGCCATTTTTGTCGCTCATCAGCGGTAAATCAAGTTGTTTACAGCGCTCTTCTGTCAGTGTTAAACACACCAGCCCTCGAGCATGAGTAATCATAAAATTGATGTCTTCAGGACGCACATGGGTGGCTGCCATGATTAAGTCACCTTCGTTTTCGCGGTCTTCATCGTCCATCAAGATGACCATTTTGCCATTTTTGATGTCTTCAATAATTTCAGGGATGCTGTTCATTGCCATATGGATGCGCCTATATTTTTGATTTAAAATACTGCTATAAATGGGCACTTTTGGGTATTAAATCAAGGTGTGGATAATAATTTATAGGCTAAATTAAGAGTGTGATGCTTGATTTAAAACATTGTTATTAAAGCGTGTGAAATGTTAATGTATCCTAGGGCATTCTGACACGTCATAACACTCATTACGATTTAGAAAGTGTTTAGAGAAAACATAGCGTTTTTGCATTACCTATTTGTTAAAAAGCGGGGCTAACTCTTTGTTTTTATCGTCAAATTGTTTGTTGATATTTCAATACAACGGCGCAATTTTTCTTGAAAATCTGCGATTTTTCTTGATTTTAATGGCAGATATGAAATGTCAGAATGCCCTAAACTTATTCACCTATTTTATACATCATAAAAGGTTTCACATGAAACACATTGATGGTAGGTTAGGAATTGGCTTGGGTTTTTAGCCAGTGAATATACGCAAAGCTGGCTTGTTCTTTTTGATTGTCTGCAAAGTGATAAAGCTGCGTACCAATAAGGCTATCAGGTAAATATTGCTGTGGGTGGTAGTGATTGGGGTAATCATGAGGGTAAATATAGTTTGCACCATAACCTTCTGCTTTCATCAAAGAGGTGACTCCGTTGCGCAAATGCAAGGGGACGGGTGATTGATCGGTTTCGGCAAGTGCCATGGCGGCATTGATGGCAGTGTAGCTTGCATTGGATTTTGGACTGTGGGCAAGATAAACAATCACTTGTCCTAAAATAATCCGTGCTTCTGGCATACCAATACTTTGTACAGAGCGTAAGGCGGTATCAGCAAGCAATAGAGCGTTTGGGTTGGCAAGTCCAATGTCTTCTGATGCCAAAATTACCAAGCGCCGAGCAATAAACGCAGCGTCTTCGCCAGCGGTTAGCATTCGCGCCATCCAGTATAAGGCAGCATCTGCATCAGAGCCGCGCACAGATTTTATCATGGCGGAAATAAGATCGTAATGATTATCCCCTGTCTTATCGTAGCGCACCAGTGTCTGTCCTGCCACAGCGGTGATGATGTCGTGATTGATGATAATGGGATTGACCGATTGCGCGCACGCCAGTTCAAGTAAATTTAACGCTCTTCTGGCATCGCCCTTGGCAAGGGTAATGATGGCGCTGATGTCTTCTAAAATGATGTGTTTTTTGTTTAGGATACCATCTTTTTTGATGGCTCGATGAATCAATGTACTGATGTCATGATCATCCAAGGGCTTGAGTCTATAAACTTGACAACGGGACAATAAAGCATTATTGATGCTAAATGAGGGATTTTCGGTGGTTGCACCAATCAAGGTGGCATCACCTCGTTCAATAGCACCTAATAGCGCGTCTTGCTGGGCTTTGTTAAAACGGTGGATTTCATCAACAAATACCACAGGATAAGCATCAAACAGTCCATCAATACGCAGAGCATCGCGCAGCTCTTTGACACCAGCACTGACTGCTGAAACGGTTTTAAAGGGGCGATTGACTGCCTTGGCAAGAAGCATGGCAAGGGTGGTTTTGCCTATACCTGCTTCACCGTGCAAAATTAACGATGGTAAAAATTGTTGTTTGACAATATTGGCAATAGGTGCGCCATCACCAAGCAAATGACGTTGTCCGATGATGTCTTCTATGCTTTTTGGACGTAGGCGCTCGGCTAGAGGAGGATATGTCATAAAGGTTGCTCAAGAGTACAAAAAAGGCTCGCCTGTTAGCTGATATAATTGGTCATTTACCGCCATGAGTACACCAGCACTTGTCAATAGTTGGGTAGCAGGCATACCATGCCATGTACATTGCCCCATATTAGCCACCAAAGTAAGCTGATATTTATGACATAATACATCAAACTCACCCAAAGGAGGATGGGTGTTGGCAATCAAAGTATCTAGCTCTTTTGGGGTGATTAACTGTAGCTTTGGGTGGGTGGCAAGATAGCACTGATTCAGTGTGTGTAGGCATTCTTGTGTTGCGATAAGTTTTTTGTCAAGCGACCCAAGCGCCTGTGCAACTTGATGAGTGTAATCAAAAGGTATGTCACAAAAGTGCTCAAACAGCTCAATGCCTATTTGCGTTAATATCATCTCTGCTGCTTGCTCCAAAAGTATTAAAGTATCTACTGCCCCCATCGCGCTTAAGCCAAATTCTATATAATGCAAGCTGTGTGGATGCCAACGAGTATCGTGCGCAAAGCGTGCCATACCAAGGCGCACACGTTTGTCAAAATCTGCCACATAATAGCCATACAGTGCCTCATCAGCAATCATTGCCAATGGAATATTTGCCTCAAAATACGCATTGACACTGGCGATATTACTACTAACCACATAGCGTAAATCAGGATCGGTAATATAAATGGAGGTGCTAAAAGGACTGTTCATAACAAGTATCTTTTGGGTAATTTGGCTATTTTACGTTATTTTTGTGCTAAAATCATAAAAACAACACAAAAATTGACACTATGACACATATTATTCTTGTAGAAGATGATCCTGCCATTGCCAGTGCATTAAGTTATAGATTGCAACAAGAAGGGTGGCAGTGTACATGGGTTACCACTAAGATAGAGGCTTTGAATTGTCTGTCCACAGTGCCTATAGTATCGGCGATGATTTTGGATGTGGGATTGCCTGATGGTACAGGGTTTGAGCTATGTAGTGCCATTCGTCATGGTACTCATCATGCCACTGTACCAATTGTATTTTTGACTGCCAAAGATGATGAAATTGATACAGTGATGGGACTTGAAATGGGTGCGGATGATTATATCACCAAGCCATTTAGTCCAAGAGAAGTGATTGCGCGCATCAAGGCAGTTTGGCGCCGCCAAAAAATGCACACACCAGCTGATTTGTTGTCACAATCTATGTTGCCATCTCCTTCTAATACTGCTCAAGGAGTGCTTACAAATACAGGGCTATTAACTACTCCCATACACAAAACTTTGCCAACAGGCACATGGCGCTACGATGTCAATCAATATCAGCTATATTTGGATGAGGTGGCATTGCCATTATCAAAAACTGAACTTTCTTTGATGTTGGTGCTGCTTGCCAATCCCAATCATATATTAAGCCGTGAACAGTTGCTTGCTGCCATTAGTGACCATCCAGAGCATCGTTTGGTGCGTACGATTGACGCGCATATTAAGTCGCTACGGCATAAATTATCAGAAGTGTGCAAGATGGAAATTATTGTTACACATCGGGGCTTGGGATATGGATTAGCAACCTAAGAGATAAAATATGCTACATACAGTATTAGACAGATATTTTAAGCAACGTCTAAGCTTTAGTATTTTTTTTCGCATTTGGTTTGCGATGGCATTGGTGTTTTTGGTGATTGGGGGGGTGAGCTTTTATGCACTACAAAAAACCATTCGCCCATCTGCCAAGCGTGTGGTAGAAGATGTGCTGGTGGATTCATCACGACTACTTGCTGTGGTGGTTGCTGAAGATGTTGCAAAAGGGGTGCGTCCTTTGGTATTGCCCAATAGATATCAAAATCAATACACCATACCAGCATGGTATGATCAAAAACACAACAGCCATTTTCATGTATATATCACAGATGACAAAGGGATAGTGATTTATGATTCCAAAGGACAAAGTGTGGGGGCGGATTTTAGTCGTTGGAATGATATCTATTTGACTCTACAAGGTAAATACGGCGCGCGCAGCACCGAAATCAATGGTTCATCAGTCATGTATGTGGCAAGTCCAATTATTAAAGAGGGAAAGTTGATTGGTGTGATCAGCGTGGGTAAACCTACCATTGGCTTAGATCCTTATCTAAAAAGCAGTGAAAAAGAGCTGATTAAAATTTTGTTAAATACATTATTGATTAGCCTTGTGGTGTCAGCGGCTGTGGCGTGGTGGTTGAGACATAGTATTGCGCAAATTACTCGCTATACCAAAAGCTTAGCAAGTATTCGTCCACCTCATTTTTATTTGGCAGAAGAATTAAATGAATTAAGTGCTAATATCAAACAAATGAAAGATGATATAGAAAATAAAGCCTATATCACAGATTATGTGCACAGCTTAACACACGAACTCAAAAGCCCTTTGGCTGCCATTAAAGCCAGTAATGAGTTGTTGGCAGAAGAATTGCCTGTGGCTGATCGCCAGCATTTTAGCGGTCTTATTGATGCCCAAACAGATAGACTGGCGGTATTGGTAGATAAGTTATTAACCCTTGCTAAAGTGGAACAGCCTGATTTTCGCCTAAATCGCCAAAAAATTTCTTTGATGACTTTGGCGGAGTATTGTTTGATGCAACAAAGTGCATGGATTAACAAAAAAGGCATTACAACAAGGATGATTGCTCTAACCCAAAATCATATATGGGCAGATGAGTTTTGGATCACCCAAGCAATACAAAATGTATTGGACAATGCCATTTGTCATGCGCATAGATTTGTTTTGGTAGTGGTAGATGAGGTGGATGTTTGGGTGATTAATGATGGAGAGCGTATTCCTGATTATGTGCTTGCACAAGCATTTGAGCGTTATTTTAGTTATACTCCTTTATCTTATCAACAGCAAACAAAGGGTACGGGATTGGGTTTAACCTTGGTCAAACAAATTATGATGACGCATGAAGGTGAGGCTAAATTATATCAAAGCACCATACAGTCTTGGCTTGAGCAAGCGAATTATCCGCAATGGGCGCAACAAACCATATCTTCATGGATATCTAACATCACACAAGAGGTTGTGATTATGCAGTTGCATTTTGATAAAAAAAGCAGCCTTCAAGACATGGTTTAAAGCCAAGTAGTAATTATGATGGGATATTTAAGCGCTTAATGATGTTGAATTTAGGGTATGATGTTTTAATTTAGTTACCATAAGCCAACACAGCCATAAGTTATGTGAAGTATAACTATGGTATGATAATGACATTTTTTAGGTATTGTTTAAGTATCGGTGAAATAATGATGAAGTATGGTATTTTTTTGTTAGCAGCAAGCGCTTTTTTATACACAAGTAATGCAAGTGCAGTATTACCTAATCCTACCACCAATCAAACACAGGTGGTTACTCAAGTACAAGCGGTGGATGCTCCTACTCAAGCTCAAATATCAGTGACAATGCAGTCTGCTATTTATGCATTTTTGGTGCGTCAAAATGAGCAAGGTCAAGAAGTACTTGTCCCTGTCACTCAAGATACCACTGTCACCAAAGAAGATGTGATTGAATATCAAGCGTATTTTACTAATACAGGTCAGGACAGAATTCGCAAAACAACCGTCGCGCTTAATATCCCTGAAGGAGTGGAATTGGTGGGTAGTGTCTCCCCTGTAGGAGCACAAGCAACCATTAATGGCGTGGATTTTGGGCGTATGCCATTGCGCGCAAATATGGGCGGTGAAGTTAAAGAATTGCCATTGAGTTACTACAAGGGATTGCGTTGGAATATTGAAAATGTAGGCATTAATGGTACAGCAGTAGTAAAATACCGCGCCAAACTAAAATAAACTTGATTGATGACTTTGTACAAAAAGCCACCATGTGTGGCTTTTTTGCTGAAGGTGTGGTCAAGCTATGGGCATTGGGGTGGTTTTGTTGTAAAATGGTGAGTTAATATAGTATTTAAAGGCAATTTATGACTCAACTTATTGATACCTTGCACGCCATTATTAGTCCAAAAGTGCTTGATGCGGTCAGTGTTCAAGGCAGTGATGACAACAAAAAAAGCATTTTAACCAGTCTTTATACCTTATTGATAACGAAACTTAGCGATACGGCTGTGGTTAATCATCTTGAAACTGCACTTGATGCAACACAGGATGATGGCGCTGCTTTATGGTCAGCACTACTGAATCAAGATGAACAGCGCACGTTTGTTCAAGAGGTGGCAAATCATACAAATACTGCTGGCGAAACAATCACTGCTTTGGCGGTGACGGCACTGCCATTGGCATATCAGCACCTCAAAGGCATGGCAAATGGCGTACCATTGGCACAGTTTGTCAAAGAAGAACAAACAGCACTTTTGGCAAGTATGCCTGCTTGGTTGTTGGCAGCGCTACCTACGGGGCTAGTAACTCATACTCAAAGTGTAACACCACAGCCTTTGGCATCTACTGCTGATACCCCAAAAGAAGATAAAGGAAATTTTTTAAAAAGTTTGTTGCCTTTAGTGGGTGCGCTGATTGTGGGATTATTGGCATGGGTTTTATTAAGAGCATGTCAGCAAACCCCAACCACTGTCGCTGCGCCATCAGCACCAAGTGCGCTAGAGGTGGCAAAAGCCAATGCAATACCTGCCAAATTACATCTAGTCTTAGATGGTACAGGACAGGCGGTGCAGGCGTGTCATGGGCAGGTAGGTAATGACATATTGATAGGACAACTACAAACCATCCTTACAAAAGCACTACCTACGGCGACTTGTCAGTTTGATGTGGTTGAAAAAACAGCAGCTACCATGCCTGTAAGTCAGTATCTGCCACAACTGCTAGGCTTTATGAAGGGTGTCCCCAATGCCAGTATTACAGTAGAGGATAAGCATATTTATGTCAGTGCCTCTACCCCAGAGGCGCTTGATAAGTTATTGGCGGACGTTAAGACGGCATTGCCTGAATTTACGGTTGAAGCCGAAGCCATCTTAGCGCCAGCAAATACCTCTACTGATAATAAGGCACAAGCTGATACTACGCTCAATGTAGAAGAAGCAACTAACACTGCCATTGATGCTGCCAATGCTGCCATTGATGAGCTGGGCAATGAAGCAAAGGTGGAGGATTTGGTAAAAGCGCTGAATTTGCAAATCATCAATTTTGCGGTGGGCTCTAGTGACATTCCTGTGGCAAACCAAAAAATCCTAGACAAAGCAGCAGCGCTTATGAAAGACAAGGATAACATTAAACTTGACATCATAGGTCATACAGACAGCTCGGGCAATGCTGAAAAAAACCAAGCGTTATCACAAGCGCGCGCGGAGGCAGTTAAGGCGTATTTGGTGTCTAAAGGGGTAAGCGCAGACAGTTTAAGTGCTCATGGAGCTGGCTCATCAAAACCCATTGCGGACAATAACACAGCAGAGGGTAAATTTAAAAATCGCCGTATTGAATTTGCAGTGGCGCAATAATATGTCATAAAGACTCTACCTAGAGTCTTTATTTTTGGAATAAAACACATGAATCAATCCCAATCCATCAAGGTGGTGCTATTTAATAAACCTTATGGGGTGCACAGTCAGTTTCGCCGTGATAATGATACCATGCGTACCTTGGCGGATTTTTTTGAGGATAAGTCATTGCGAGTGGTGGGGCGCTTGGATGCAGATAGTGAAGGATTGCTATTATTAACCAATCATGGCGCGCTCAATCATGCCATCGCTAGTCCTCCCAAAGATAATCACCAAAAACAACCCAAGCGCTATTTGGTACAAGTCGAGGGCATACCCACCACAGAGCAAATACAGATGCTGGCAAATGGTGTTATGCTTAAAGATGGCAAGACGTTACCTGCAAATGTCATCCACCTTGATGAAACAGCGTTACCCATCACTTTATGGGTGCGTACACCCCCTATTAGAGAGCGTCAAAGTATTCCAACAGCGTGGCTATCAATAACCATCTATGAAGGAAAAAATCGGCAAGTAAGGCGAATGACAGCTCATGTGGGACTGCCCTGTTTGCGATTGATTCGCTATCAGGTGGCAGGATTTACGCTAGATACGCTTGCCAGCGGTGAAAGTGTGTGTTTACAATTAAGTCCTGATGAATTGGCGGTGTATGGCGTTTCATTACCACAAGAAAAGAAAATGGGCAAAAATGGCGCAAATAACAAAGCTAAACTTATCAAAGATAAACAGTCACCTCGTTTAATACGCTTAACTAAACTTGCCAAAATGCCCAATGCTTCTACCGCATCAAAACTTTCATCAACTCAACCAACACCACATTTATCCAAAAAACCGCGCCACCTCTAGCCATCTGCCTTGATGATACACTAGTCGTGCTTGAAATTGTCTTATGTCATTGGCATTAGGTAGGATGGTAAATGTCATCAACACATCACGGCGAAAGGCATGGATGCTGACAGGTACGCTGTGTTTGGCATGATTTATCAGACTTGTTGTGTCTGCTTTGATGCCATTAATGGCAATAATCACATCATGTGCTGACAGCCCCGCCACTGCGCCTGCGCAGTCGGGGTCGGCTCGGTTAATTCTAAGACCATCCACACTGCTTTCAACAGTCAGTCCAAAGGGATATTTGTCCTGATTGCCACACAACTCATAATGTGAGCCCAAATCATTTAGCAGCTCTTTTAGAGGTAAATCAGTCACTCCATCAACATACTGATGATAAAAATTTCGCCATTGATTTATACCAAGTAAGCTTATCATGACATCATCAAGCGCTTGAGTGCTCATGCCATAGCGTTTGTTTGGGGCGGTGTTGGCGCGATGACAAAAGGCTCTTACCACATCAAATAAGCTTTTTGTGCCACCACTTTCTTGACACAACACCAAATCCAAACACAGTGCTACTGCCATGCCCTTGCTATAGTAGCTGCTATTGACATTGGGGCTATTTTCGTCAGGGCGGTATAGTTTAATCCATGTATCAAAGCTTGATTCAGCAAGGCTTTGCTTGCTATTTCCCCGCACAAAGGAGCGACTGATTTGCTCGCCTAGCAGCTTGATATAAGTATCGCGCCCCATCACGCCTGATATATACAATATTAAATCATCAATATAAGAAGTAAAACCTTCAAACACCCACAACAAAGTAGTATAAGCTTCTGTTTGTAATTGACTACTCATCATCACATCGGGGCGTACAGATTTTACCCACCATGCATGAAAATACTCATGACTAATCAATCCTAATAGGCGCTGATAGTGGGTGCTTGGTTCGCTCTTTTCTGTGTTGGGTAAGTCTGTTCTTGGAATGACAAGTGCTGTGCTATTGATGTGTTCAAGTCCGCCATAGTCATTGCCTGTAGCGTGCACCAAAAATGTATAGTGACTAAAAGGTGACCAGCCTAGCAACTGATGATAAGCTTGACAAATTTTTTGTGTATCAGTGCGCAAGCGTTCATTATCTACAGTATGCACCCCTGAAATAAACACTCTATGTGGTATGACTGTACCGTCTTTAGCCACAATATCAAAGCTTAGACAAGACTGTGCCGCCAATTCAAAGGGATAATCTAGCGCAGCAAAGGCAGTTAAAGGCGTGCCATCTGGCAAACTATCAAAGTGATAAGAGGTGCCATGGATATATTTTTTTTCACTATGATTTAATCCACACGCAAGCACAATAGGGTTATTATAAGGCATATACACAAGGGATGTTGATTCAAAAAAGCCATTGGGTACGGTTAATTCAATCGTGCAGGGGTTGTTTTCTTGTCCTGTTATCAGCATCAAAAGTGAACTAAAATTGGCAAAAATTCGTGTTTGGTCAATATAAGCGGTGCGTACTGATAAATCATAACAATACACCTCATAGCTTAAAGTGACATCCTCACCTGTCTTGATGGCGGTCAGCTGCCATGTGTTTTTATTGAGTTTGACAGCTCGTTTGTGTTCACTATCAGCAGTATGATAAGTGGCAACAGTGACATTTTTGGCAAATTCACGAATCAAATAGCTGCCTGCAATCCATGTTGGTAGCCATAATGTTGGGGCATCACAAGGGGCAGTAAAATTGATTGTAACTTCAACAGTATGTTGGCAAAATGCTTTAAAATCCAACTGATAAACAATAGACATCGTGCGCTCCAATTTTTTTTAAAAGGCTTACTATACGACATCGTAAGTGGGTAGTGCAATCCTCTTAGCAAAAAGTGTTATAAAAATAACCAAATAGTTTGCTATAATGACCGTTCAGCGGGTTTAATAGGTGAGTGCTTGATTTTTTTAAGCAGTAACCTTATTAAAAACAACATTGCCATAGAATGTTTATTTTATGGTTTTTATTAATCTTAGTTTAGGATA
Organism: Moraxella sp.; assembly: GCA_041773075.1. Lineage (GTDB taxonomy): Bacteria > Pseudomonadota > Gammaproteobacteria > Pseudomonadales > Moraxellaceae > Moraxella. The sequence continues at coordinate 922 of JBHBMT010000038.1, read as the reverse complement.
GGTTTATGACAACCATCGCAAAAGACACAGTTGTGTTGTTTAACTACACATTAACCAATGACCAAGGTGACGTTCTTGATAAATCAGAAAGCGAGCCATTGGCGTATCTACATGGACATCATAATATCATTTCAGGGCTAGAATCAGCATTAGAAGGTAAATCAGCAGGTGATAAACTGACTGTGACTGTTGCGCCACAAGATGCTTATGGTGAGTATTTGGCAGAAGCTGTGCAAGAAGTACCCCGCAGTAATTTTCAAGGGGTGGACAAAATTGAAGTGGGTATGCAGTTTCAGACCCAAACTGATGATGGACACGTCATGCTGGTGACCGTCAAAGATGTGACTGATGAGGTGGTTGTGGTAGATGGTAATCATCCATTGGCAGGGGTTGAGCTCACCTTTGATGTGGAGATTGTTGAAGTACGTGCAGGCACAGCCGATGAAATTGCACATGGTCATGCACATGGTGTTGGTGGACACCATCATCATTAATATGATCTTATAATTTAAATAAAACCCTTTGATGATAAAAGGGTTTTATTCTTTGCATACAAAAAATAATATAAGATAAATCAATATCTTATAAATAAAATACACTTATTTTAAAAATTTGACTTGACCCCACCCCAATTCCCCCCTATAATACGCACCCATCAAGCAAACAAGTCTAAAAAACTTGTTAAAAATCAAATAGTTGGTTAAATGATATTGGTTAATTAATACCAATTCACTCATATAAAACCCACAACTTTGAAACCACTTTTAAAATTTTAAAAAACTTTAAAATTTTCGCTTGACACCCTAAATCTTTCGCGTATAATACGCACCCACTGACAGGCACCAAGCCAACAGTAAAAAAGATTTAAAAAATTAAAAAAAGTGCTTGACAACACAAAATACTGTGATAAAATAGTCAGGCT
>JBHBMT010000037.1:0-15668 GCA_041773075.1 Moraxella sp. | reverse complement strand
TCAAGATAAATTTGCACTAGAAGATACGCTAATTGACAAGCTGTATCAGGCGCTAGATATTGCGCGCATGGACGAGCTTAGATTGTTTAAGCTGCGCGGTGCAAGCGATGCACTGATGTTTTTGGATAGTCGCCTAAGTCAGCAGGCGTTTCAAGAAGCCATTGCCAAAATTTTTGCACAAGGCTGCCCTGCAGATGATGCGGTGGCGTATTTGCAAGGGATGTTTGGCGTTGCTCCTGAAGTGTTCGTGCAATCCTCTACAGCCATCTTTGCGCTACATCAACAATTATCAGGGTGGAGTGATGAGTATTTTTTGCAGGTGTTGCCTGATTTGCGCTTTATGTTTAGCCAATTAACACCCAGACAAAGTGAGCGCGTTGCTGATACCATTGCGACTTTGACAGGGCTTGCGCCAGAGGAGCTACAGCAGGTGATGGTAGATATTAGCGAAGAGGATATGCTAGCGGCTAGCCAGCTTAATCATCAGATGCAAACCGTGCTGGCAAATGATGGGCTGCTTGGGTTATTTGGGCGTTAGGGTGTGTATGGATAGCACGCCTTAATAAAAAAAGGTTGGCTGTTGTTAATAAACTTGTTCTAGGCTGCTGACTTAAGCGGATTACCCAACAAGGCTAACAACCTAACTTTTTTACGCACCTTAACCCATCAGCATCTTAGGTATAACAAGAATATGAGTGATATGTTAAAAGACAATGCAGACAATGCCCGCCGCTGGCGTTTGGTACTTGGGCGCTATGCAGACAAGGCGCTGTCTGATGCCAATTTTAGTCAAGAAGAACTCAAGCTTGAGCGCTGCTTGGATTATTTGTATCAGCATGAATACAAAAAACGAGGCATAGAACAAGATAGGCGCCACGGGCAAGGCGGTGGGCTAGAGGCATCACAATTGACGGCGATTAATTGGCTAAATCAGTCGCGCAAACTATTCCCCAAGTCCACGTTTGAGCGTATGCAACATCATGCCCTAGAGCGTTATGGCTTAACAGAGATTCTAAAAAAGCCTGAACATATCAGAGAGCTAACCCCCAATCCTGCCACTGCCAAGGCGCTGATGAGTATGCGTGGGCATTTAAGTGGTGAGATGCGTGATGTCATCAAAGAGCTGATTGCCAAAGTGGTGGATGAGCTGATGCAAAAAATTCGTCCACGATTTATGCAGGCGCTGCAAGGTCGGCGCAATCGCTTTAGTCGCTCTATGATTAAGCAGGCACAAAATTTTGATTATCATCGTACCATTCGCGCCAATCTTAAACATTATCAAAGTGAGCGCCAACAGCTGATTATCCAAGAGCCCTTTTTTAATGCGCGCATTCAAAAACACCTGCCATGGGAGGTGGTATTGTGTGTTGACCAATCGGGGTCGATGATGGATTCAGTGATGTATGCTGCCATTTGTGCCAGTATTTTGGCGGCTTTACCAAGTGTTACTACGCATTTGGTGGTCTTTGATACACAAGTGGTGGATTTGACGCATATGGTGCATGATCCTGTGGAGGTGTTATTGACCATTCAGCTTGGCGGTGGAACGTATATTGGTCAGGCGCTGCGATATTGTGCTACCAAAATTGACAATCCAAGGCGTAGCGTTGTGGTGTTGATTAGTGATTTTGAGGAAGGTGGCAGCGCTGGCGAAATGCTGAAGGTGGTCAGTGAGCTTCATGAGCAGGGGTGCAAGCTGTTGGGGCTGGCTGCACTAGATATGCACGCCAATCCTATGTATGATAAAGTGATGGCATCGCGGCTAAGCGAGCGAGGTATGCACATTGGTGCGATGACACCTGAACATTTGGCGGATTGGCTGGCGGATGTGATGAGATAGGATATTTGGGGGACTAAAAATGCGCACCTTAAAGCAGCGCTTTAACACCATGACTGTGGCGCAATACCAAGCAGCCATCGCCAATCATCGCGATATTGCCAATTTTAATCCGTTGGGACTATATCGCTCTTTGTGCGAAAATAAGAGGCTTAGCCTAGAAGAAAAAATCACCATACGTGACCTTGCTCATCAGCACTTTGCGCGATTTTTTGAATTTTTGCCCTTAAAAGACCCTGTCACTTATATTACTGTGAGTACTTTGGGAGATACCTTAACCGCTGCTGATGAGCATCATCTGTGGCAAACGATAAGACAAACCCAACAAAAGTATCTTGCCAAAAAACGCCTAAAACAGCGCAATTTTGGGATTTATGGCAAGCATGAGTGTGGCATTGCATGGTGTCCTTATGATGGCATGATGGTTAGGCAAGGTACGGTGCTGTGCGAATATCATATGACATTTGCCAGTGATACTCACAGCAGTCATGCTTGGAATATCAAGAAAAAACAAAAACAACAAGAAAAGCTTGCCAAGGCTGAGATTGGCAGGTATTTTCGGAGTTAGCATGAGCATTTATTCATGAGTATTTATTTGAGTTATAACGAAGATGAGTTGGCAGGGTTTGCCAGTATGGGATTGTTGCGCCGTGCCAAAAAAGGGCTAGAGGGTGTGCAAATGACCAGTGCTTGGGGTGATGAGCCGCTGGTACTGGTAACAGAAGAAGAAACAGTTCAGCTCCCTAAGACAGGGATTCAATTAGCAAAATGTACTTGTGGCGCGCATGAGTGCTGCAAGCACATTTTAACAGCGGTATTGTGGGTGCAGGCGAATATGCCATCAGCAGAAACAACAGCACCTGACACTACTTTGGATGATGCATCACCCCCCAAGCAAACAACCCATACGCCAAGTCATGCAGCAGCGCCACAAATAACAGCGCTAGAAGAGCTGCTTGGGCTAGAGAGTATCAAATTACAAAAAAGCGTCCGCAAAAATGAGCGACTGCTTGCGTATCAGCTTGTGCGCTCTTGGCTAGAAGGGGATGGTGATGCAAGCTGTCATATTGTGGCAGAGCCTACCAAAGTACGCTTTAATACTACGTTAGGGGTGGTGACATATTTTTTGGGCGCAGGCTTTTTGGGTATGTTATCAGAGATTGACAAGTCCAAACAAGCGGTACATTTGGCGTGCGTGGCGTATGCATTTTTAAGTGAAGCACAGACAGCATCGCGCTGGCAGTGGGCAGACGATGTCAGCGCATGGATGGATGAGCAAGTGGCAGATGATGAGCTTTCTGCTTTTGATATGACATTGATCGATGAGATATCAGCAGTGTGCACTTCTTTTGTGCGTCAAGGTTTATCGCACGTGGATGCTGCTTCTGTGTTGGCATTGCAGCTGTTTAATATGCAGGCGCGTACACAAGGATTGGTACGCTTGGCGGCACTTGTTCGTGATTTGCAAGGGGTATTTCGCCGTTTTTTGCAAGGCGGACAGGTGCATATTGATGAGCGTGTGATTTTTGTGAGATTGGCAAGGTTGTATGGCTATTTGTATGCGCTCAAACACGCCAATCAAGAGCACCTACCTGCCCTAAAAGGTGTGGTGCGCCGTCAATACAACCAAGGTGAGCAAGTCAGCTTAATTCCTGTGGGGGGTGAGTGGTGGTCAACATCTGGTGGGGCGCATGGCTTGAGTTTGTGTTTTTATGATACACAAGCAGGATGCTTGCATGAAGTCACCAATGCGCGCGCCAATACACTAGATACCACATTTAATCAACATAGTGCCTATTCTACAGGCATTTGGGGGGCATCTGTTGAAACCTTAAGCAGTCATGTGCTGACTTTGACAGAGATTAAATACAGTGATACAGGGCGACTATCATCAGGTGTGGATACACGGTTTGTGCAAGAGCAGGCATTAAAGGCAATGTCGCTTGCGCAGTTTGATGAGCAGGTAAAAGCCATTGATGATTGGCAGCACTTATATTCTTTGCTTCGCCCAACGTCTATTTTGAGTCATGAGATACCGCGGTATGTGTTTGTGCGTTTTGAGTCATACAGTCCTTTGACGCTCAATGAGCTTGCGCAGCGGTTTGAGTGTCAATTGTTTGACAAAAATAATGCACCATTGACAGTAAGTTTGTCCATTGGCACGATGCACCATCCGCGCATCAAAAAGCTAGAGCATTGGATTCATATGACCAAAATGGCAGGGATGTTATTACGAGTGCAGCAAGACGACAGTCAAGTGCAGCAAGCCATACAGCTCATTCCGTGCAGTGTATTGCTTGACCATAAAGACAAAGGCGTTGCTTTGTTTTATTTGGATTATGACTATGTGCCTGCACCCAAGAAAAAAACGCTGCTAGAGCTGATGACGGGGCGTATTGAAAAGCTGTTACAAAAAAAGCACGCACAAGTTGAAGAGGCGTACAGTCCGATGTGGCAAGTTATCATGCAAAGTCAGCAAATGCTAGAATTTTATGCCAATACAGGCAGAAGTGCTTTTGACAAAGACGATGAAGGGCGATTAGACCAGCTGATTGGTCAGCTTGAGCAGCTGGGATTGTATTTATATGCAGATGCACTAAAAGCAAGCAAAGAGGATTTTGCCAGTTATTTACTCAAAGCGCGATTGGCACTTTATGTGATGCAGCAGGTGGGGTGAGTGTTTGGGTGTTGGTTTTGTCAGCAAAAAGCCTGTGCATTTGTGCCAAAAATTTGCTATGCTAGCTTAAGAGCGATGTTATAAACCATTTTTTTTGAGGAATAAATGATGAGTTATTTTGGTACCGATGGAATTCGTGGGACGTTTGGGCAGTTTCCAATTAGCCCTGACTTTTTGTTGCGTCTAGGCTTTGTGGCAGGCAAGGTGTTGATTCATCATAGTGCCAAAAAAGACGACCATCAGCCAAGTGTTCTGATTGGCAAAGACACCCGTTTGTCAGGCTATGTCATGGAGGCGGCATTGCAAGCAGGGTTTAACGCAGCAGGGGTGGATGTCTATATGCTAGGGGTGATTCCGACACCTGCCATTGCACATTTGGTGCGTAGTTTTCATGCGGATATGGGGGTGGTGATTTCAGCCAGTCACAATCCCTACCAAGACAATGGCGTTAAGTTTTTTTCAAATGAAGGCAAAAAAATCTCTGATGCCATGCAAGATGATATTAATAGCCAATTGGATGAAATGATTGTTGAGGGTATGTTTAAGGCTTTTACACCTGACAACTTTGACCATATTGGCAAAAATCATCGCATTGATGATGCCAATGGGCGCTATATTGAATTTTGTAAAGGCAGTTTTCCATATCAATACCATTTGCGAGGTCTAACCATCGCTTTGGATTGTGCCAATGGCGCAGGCTATAGCGTCGCTCCAAGGGTGTTTGCCGAGCTTGGGGCATCGGTGGTGGCGTTTGCGAATACACCCAATGGCATTAATATCAACGAAGGATGTGGTTCAACTCACCCAGAGGCGTTGCAGCAGCAGGTACTACAAGCGCAGGCAGATGTTGGTATTGCCCTAGATGGTGATGGTGACCGCATTATGATGGTAGATGAAACAGGCAAGCTGGTGGATGGTGATGCAATTTTGTACATCTTAGCCATGCACGCTGATACAAAACCACTTGGCGTGGTAGGTACATTGATGAGTAACATGGCGCTAGAGGTGGCACTTAAGAATGCAGGGATTGAGTTTGCGCGCGCCAAAGTTGGCGATCGCTATGTGATGCAGACGCTTGTAGAGCAAGGTTGGGTCTTGGGTGGTGAGTCTTCAGGACACATTTTGACACTAGATAAAGCAGGTACTGGCGACGCCATTGTGGCAGGCTTACAAGTACTGTCAGTGATGGCACGCACAGGTAAGCGCCTAAGTGAACTGACCCAAGGCTATACGCCCATGCCACAATGTTTGGTCAATGTGCGCTTAACCAAAAAACAAGACCCCTATCATTTCCCTGTTTTGGTTACGAAGTTTGAGCAGGCACAAGCAGAGCTTGGTGAAACAGGGCGGTTATTGATTCGTCAATCGGGTACAGAAGCCTTGATTCGGGTGATGGTAGAATGTGTTGATGAGCAAAAGGCAAATCGTCTTGCTCATGCTTTGGCAGAAGAAGTCAAAGCGGTGATGGCATAAGTTTGTGGCACTCAAGAGTGGATATTTGATTAGTATCTTACTGCACCATAAAAATAAGGAAAAACAAGCATGAGTATTGATTTTAGTAGTCAGCGGTTATCGTATGAAAAGGGCGAGCTGTATGAGGACAACTTGCCAAATGCGCCGTATCCTTTATTATATCAGTGGTTTGATGTGGCGGTCAGCGAGCAAATTAGTGAGGCGTATGCCTTTACCTTGGCAACGTGTGGCGCGGACAATCGCCCATCAGCACGCACATTGCTTATGCGTCAAATTGTATCGCTTGAGCATGATGGTGTGGGTATGATTTTTTATAGCAATTATGACAGTGCCAAGGGGCAGGATTTGCTAGACAATCCTTATGCCGAGGCGCTGTTTTTTTGGGAAAAATTAGAACGTCAAATCCGCATTAGTGGACGAGTAGAAAAGCTGCCAATAGCACAGTCGCAAGCCTATTTTGCCTCTCGCCCTAGAAGCAGTCAACTTGCTGCTTGGGTATCCACTCCGCAAAGTGGCGTGGTGGCGAATCGTGAACAAATGGACAATCGTTTTTTTGAACTACAGGCTTATTATGACACCCAAGACATCCCCAAACCTGATTTTTGGGGAGGATATCAATTAAATGCTGATCGTGTGGAATTTTGGCAAGGACGCGCCAATCGTATGCACGACCGCATTGTCTATGAAAAAATAGCAGACAGTTGGAAAAAAGTGCGCTTATTGCCCTAACTTTGGGTTGCGGATAATAAAGCATCTACTTAATTGGGATGCTTTATTTTTTGGCAAAAGCGGGTAGAGGTGTGAGTGAGACTGCTGTTGCAGGGAGCTTGTAAGCATGAATCAGGCGCCAATCAGCGGTGTCAGCATCGTTGGTGGGTGTGGCGACTTGAATATAATATTTGGCACTATTGCCAGCAAGCTCTACATTACCAGTATAGCGGTTGGCGGTTTGATGAGTGAGTACAAAATCACGGTCGCGATGTTTGTCGGTGGCATGGCTAATGCTGGCATTTAAAGTGGCAGGATAACGCAAGGGAGTGCCATTGGCAAGTATGCCTGTATTGACACTGTCTGTGGGAAAGTTTAGTTCAAAGATGACAGCATTGCCATCAAAGCGCATAATCCCTGCTGCACCAATGTCATAAGCCAATTGGTCTTTTGAGGCATCTTGATATAATGCTTTGCCATCCATATACCAATCGTCACGCACGGTGCTGTCTTGAATTTTGATTGCCCAAATGATAAAAAAGATACACACCACCACCACAAGGGCAGGCAAGCCAATCACAAAGACAATGACCATGTAATTTTTGTACCAAGGAGCGCTTTGGGGGGTGTTGGAGGAAGTCATGAGCAAATCAATAGTAAAACAAAACCCCATTGTATCACAACAGGGCTTGTTGGTCACGTTTTACCAACTGACTTATTTTTTGATTTCAAAAAAGTCTGTTTGGCTGGCGCTATAGGTACCATCAGTGCTATACACTGTGATGGTGATGGGGGTGCGCTCTGTGATGGTGTTGGCATCAGCAAACACACTGACAGGCAAGTCATACGATTCATTGGCATCCAAAGGCAACTCTTCAAAGCGTGATTTTAGAGTCATACCCTCTTTGGGCTCATCTAGACGCACTTTATAGACCTGATGATCATCAGTTTTATTGACAATTTTGAGAACATAGCTATTTTCAATACGCCCATCACGACCTACAGTTGCAAGCGCTTTGCGGTCATGGCGGATTTCTAGTTCAAGAGGCGCGCGCCCTGTGAATACCAATCCTGCGGCAATAAATAGAGCAATCAGCACAAAAATATAAGCAAAAATACGGAAGCTGATGAGTTTGGTCGCTTGTTTTTCTACCAGTTGACGTTCAGTGGTGTAGCGAATCAAGCCGCGCGGTTTTTCTACCTTGTCCATGATGTCATTACAAGCATCAATACAAGCAGCGCACTGAATACATTCCACTTGTAAGCCATCACGAATATCAATACCCGTGGGGCAAACTTGGACGCACATGGTGCAATCCACACAGTCGCCCAAATCTTCGCGCTCAACCCCTTTTTTGCGCGCACCTCGAGGCTCACCACGTTCATAATCATAAGAAACAATCAAGGTGTCTTTGTCAAACATCACCGACTGGAAGCGACCATAGGGGCAGATATGCACGCACATATGTTCACGCATATAGGCAGCATTGGCATAAGTCACAAAGGTGATGATTGCCATAAAAATCCAAGTAAATTTGCCCCAGCCCATAAAAAATGGTGTATGACCATTAAAGACCATGGCATCTACGCCAGCAACGAGTGCCACAAAGGTAAATGCGGTGATGACAGAATAAATCAACCAAATGCTGTGCAATAGGGCAAGCTTGGCAATTTTTTTGCCACTCATGGGCTCTTTGTCAAATTTGATGCGTTTGTTGCGCTCACCAATAATCAGTTTTTCGGTATATTGATATAGGTGTACATAGATGGTCTGTGGACAGGCATAGCCACACCACACCCGCCCTGCATACACAGTCACCATAAAGAGCATGATGGCGGCAATAATAAAGACAAAGGCAAAGAAATAAAAATCTTGAGGCATAAAGGTTGCCCCAAAGATATAAAATTTTGGTTCAGCGACGTTGAATAAAATGGCTTGATGACCATTCCATCTTAGCCAAGGCATGATTAAAAATCCTAATAAAATTAGGTACATGCTGACTACACGAATGTTTTGGTATTTACCTGTAACAAAACGAGGATGAATGCGCTTTTTGGCAGCAGAAGGTTCGTGTACAGGAATTTTGACAACAGGTTTTTTTGGATTGGCTGGCTGGTTGTTCTCTGACATAAAAATACCTAGCTTGCGTTTGGGCTATTTTTAATTGGGATATCCTGACATTTCGTATTTGCTATTAAACTCAAGAGTTAGCCAGTTTTAATGCAAAAACGCTATATTTTCTTCAAACACTTTTTAAATTGTTCAAACACTTTTTAAATTGTAATGAGTGTTATGAAGTATCAGGGTGTCCTAAAATAGCAGGGTAATCATTTTAATTTTTTGGCTAATAGATAAATTGTGCTGAATGACTTTTTGGTAATCAGCAACATTTTAGTGTTTGATGGCTATTAGCGCAAAAAACATTCTACAAAAACTAATTAATAATGATAAAAACTAAAAAAAATGTGAACAGATGTCCAACACCCCCTAGGGTTGTTATAACCAAAACGCATGAGTATTGTAACATTTTTTTGTGGATAGAGCTATTTATTTATAAAATGATGGTAACTTTTTGTATAAAAATAGTTGCATAATGGATGAAGTGGTGTTTTAATAAGTACATCTAATAGATACTGTAGGGGCATGATGAAATGAAGTTTTTATTTTTCTTACTGATTGTTATTATTGTAGCGGTTGGTTTTTGGCTGATGAGCGTATATAACCGCTTGCAAGCGATGATGCAGCGTATTAGAGAAGAGCTGTCTAATTTGCAAGCTATTTTAAAAAAACGCATGGATTTGGCGCATCAGATTATCGATATCGCCAAAGATTATGGCGACCATGAAAAAATCACACTTATGGGCATTAGCCAAAATCAAAGTTCACTACAAAATATGCAACTACTTGCGCAAAACTACCCAGCCTTGCGCGCCAACGAAACCTACCAAAACTTGATGAATAAGCTTGAGGGGCTGGAAAACCAGATTCTAAGTCAGCGCATGACTTATAATGCAGTGGTACGCAACTATAACAGCTATCGCAATAACTTTCCTGCGGTTTTGATTGCTCAAAAGCTGTCCTTTGGTATTGCGCCTTATTATGAAATTGAAGACCCTGATTTTATTGAAAAAGTCAAAGTGTTTGATAGAGATGATAGTCTGGTGCTTCAAGAGCTTGTTGCTTACCAAAGTAAGGCATTGGGGGCAGGCGTACAAAAAGCAGGTGTCATCGTTAAGCAAAAAATTGGCGAAGGGCAAGAATTTGCACAAAAAAAGCTAGAGGAATATCATGCCAAAGAAGAAGAGCAGCATACCCAAGGTGATGCCCAAGACCCTAGTGATGCAGACATTCAGCACATAGAACCATCAGCAGATAAGACAAACAAAGCTTAGAGGCTTTAAGGTGGATCTTGGGATATAAAGTGAGTATCTTAAGCCTAAAATGCCAGTGCTAGACGATGTTTAAAACTTAAAACGCCTTGAGCAAGGATTGTTCAAGGCGTTGTTCTTTTAAAAATTTTTAAATCAGTTATCAAAAGTTGGCTTGGTTATACCTTAGGAGTCATCACGGCGAAACACCCAAGTAGTGGCATCACTGACACTTTTGTCAAAATAATACCCTTCACTGTCAAATGCTTTTAGGTCATTGACATCGGTGATGGCATTGACGGCAGCAAAGCGCGCCATTAAGCCGCGTGCACGTTTGGCATAAAAACTAATGACTTTGTAGGTGCCATTTTTGCAATCTTCAAAACGAGGAGTAATAATCTGTCCATGAACGGCGCTAGGCTCAATAACACCAAAATATTCTGTGGATGCCAAATTCACCAGTACGTCACTACCACTTTGTGCTAAGCGTTCGTTTACTATGTTGGTGATGGTATCTCCCCAAAACTGATAAAGCGTGTCATGATTATCCACAGTCAGTTTGGTGCCCATTTCAAGGCGATAAGGTAAAATGGCATCAAGAGGCTTTAAAATACCATATAATCCTGACAAAATGCCCAAATGTGTGTTTAGATAGCTCACTTGCGTCTGTGTCAAGCTATAGGCATTCAACCCTTTGTAAGCATCACCATCAAATAAATACAAACACGCTTTGGCATGGGGATTATCTGCATAGGGGTAATGCCATGCTTGATTGCGTAGGGCGTTTTGTTCGGCAATCTTAGCAGAAATACTCATCAATTCTTGTAAATCAATGGCATCTAGCTGCTTTAGACGTGCAATCAGCTTGGCTGATTGAGTAAGCAAAGGCGGTGTACTGGTGGTCAGTGCAATAGGGGGTGTGGTTTTTTCGTTAAGATTTTTGGCAGGGGAGAGTAATAGGTACATATTAAGCGTCTTTTTTGTTTTTGCGGTTTTTGTGCTGGGTGCTAAAATTAGGAACGTGTGCTTGGTAGCCACCTCGCTTTTGCCAATCTTTGGCAATGCGATAGCGCCAAAATAAATCAAATGCCAACCCCAAAATGATACTAGAAATAACCGCCGTGATAGACAATCCTGCCAAAAAGGCAGTCAATGAAAAAAACTGATTGTCAATAAAGGGGTTGGAACCATTACCAAAAAACCATTCCAAAGAATCATTGAGCACCCGACCAATTGTATGAATGCCAATGGCAGGGTTGCCAGTCACTTGCGCACCTACCCAGTAGGCTGCCCAAAAGACTGGAATGCTGGTCAAAGGATTGGTAATCCAAGTCAGTGCAATAGACATAGGCACATTGGCGCGTACTAACAGCGCCCCAATCAGTGCCAAAGGCATCTGCCCAGGTAGGGGAAAAAAAGCAAAAATAACCCCAACATAGACAGCGCGCACCATAGAGCCGCGATTCATATGCCAAAGCCTTGGGTCAGCCAAAAACGGCGCAAACAGTTGCACCACACGATTTTGGCGCAATTGCTCGGGGGTTGGCAACCAGCGTTTGAGTTGTTTTTTTGGCATTGAATGGCTAATAATCAAGAGTCAGAACATGGATTATAACAAAAAATAAGTTGCATATTGTTAAAAAAATTGTATAAGCGTTAAAAATATGAGAATTAAGTGACAGTTTTGGGCGCGCAACATCACTACACAACATCACTACACAATGACACTATGGCAGATAATAATGCCCAAACTATCTTTGCCAAAGCACCTCATTGCCACACTCATGGCGCACAATTACGCGAGCAATCACAAACAAATAATCCGACAAACGGTTAAGATAAGCCAAACTTTGGGGGCTGATATTATTATCACGTTCAGATAAGGCAACCAAAACGCGTTCAGCTTCTCGGCAGAGTGCTCGGGCAATGTGCGCCGTGGCGGTTGCAACTGACCCTGCTGGCAAAATAAACTCCGTCAAATAGGGCAAGGTGCTGTTGTGGTGCTCAAGCAATGATTCTAAAGCCTCTATGTCTTCTTGGGTAATCGCCACATAGCCAATACTGGCGTGATGGGGTAAGGCAATCTCGCCACCAATATTAAACAGCTTATGTTGAATGAGCATCAGCTCTTGGCTAAGGCTAGGGAGGGTGCTTAAGTGGGCGTGCAGTAGTCCAAGATGGGCATTGAGTGTGTCTATTGTGCCCATCGCCTCAAAGCGCAAATCAGATTTGGGCAGGCGCGTGCCATCAGCCAGCCCTGTTGTGCCGTCATCACCTGTACGTGTGGTAATTTTTGAGAGTCTATTGCCCATGCTATACCTGCCAATCAATCACATTTTCATTGGTGAGCAATCATAGCATTTTTTGGTAAATTTTGATATGATGATGAGTTTAATAAATCTCTTAACATAAATTTTGATAACAACACTAAGGCATACCATGACCACACAAAATTCACTGACTGCCACCCAAAAAGAGTTGGTGCTTTATGACAGTTTAAGTGCCAAAAAACGCCCTTTTGTACCGATGAGTGAGGGTAATATTGGTATCTATGTTTGTGGCATGACAGTTTATGATTATTGTCATATGGGGCATGCGCGTGTCATGGTGGGATTTGATGTGATTGTACGTTGGTTAAGACAAATTGGCTACAAGGTCAATTATGTGCGCAACATCACTGATATTGATGATAAAATCATCCACCGTGCCAATGAAAACAACGAAAGCATACAATCTTTGACTAAGCGCTTTATCAAGGCAATGCATGAAGACGAAAAGGCTTTGGGCTGCGCACCCCCCAATCATGAGCCAAAAGCCACCGACCATATTGACGATATGCAAGCAATCATCACCACACTGATGAATAAAAACCTTGCTTATCAAGGCAGTGGCGGTGATGTGTATTATGCGGTGGATAAATTTAATGGCTATGGCAAGCTATCCAAGCGCAAACTTGAGGAGATGCAAGCAGGCGCATCCGAGCGAGCGGGGGCGGTGGATGACAAGCACAATCCGTTTGACTTTGTGCTGTGGAAATCTGCCAAGCCATCAGAGCCGCATTGGCAGTCACCTTGGGGAGTGGGTCGCCCTGGTTGGCACATTGAATGCAGTGCGATGAGCACCTGCTGTTTGGGCGAGACCTTTGATATTCATGGTGGTGGACATGATTTGCAATTCCCACACCACGAAAACGAAATTGCTCAATCTGAAGGCGCAAGCGGTAAAACCTATGCCAACAACTGGATGCATATGGGATTTATCAATATTGATGGTGAAAAGATGAGCAAGTCTTTGGGCAATTTTTTTACCATTCGTGATGTGCTTGAGAAGTTTCATGCCGAAACAGTGCGGTTTTTCTTATTGTCAAGCCACTATCGTAGTCCTGTGAATTTTTCGGACGCTGCTCTAAAAGAGAGTCATCAGGCATTGAGCCGTCTGTATCATGCCTTAAAGATGTTTGATGGCGTTGAGATTGACTCTACTGCTTGGCAGTCAAGTTTTGGGCAGGAATTTAGCTTGTCGATGAATGATGATTTTAATACGTCTCGTGCGGTGAGCGTGCTGTTTGGCTTGGCTAGTGAAATTAACAAAGCTCACAAAGCAGGTGATGATAAAACTGCGTATACGCTTGCTACAACACTCAAGACTTTGGCAAGCGTGCTAAATATCGCCCAAGCCAGCCCCAATGAGTTTTTGCAAGCCAAAATTGGCAGTGGCAATGGGCTAAGCGATGATGAGATCCATGCCAAAATCGCTGAACGAGCCGATGCCAAAGCCAACAAAGACTTTGCCAAAGCTGATGGCATTCGTGAAGAACTCAAGGCTCAAGGCATTGAGCTTGAGGATAGCCGAGCAGGCACGACTTGGCGGAGAGTGGGATAATTTGATGGCAAAGCTCATATACCAAGAGCTGCTCATCAAGATGAGATGGCTAAAGTTGTACCATAAAAGTACAGGTGCTATGACTGCAAATGTAAGCAATTAAACACTGGTAAGCACCTAAGGTTGAGCCATGAATAAATCAATCCCTGCAATGACATTATTAAGCATAAGTTTGTTAATGGCGGGCTGTCAGTCATCCATGACCAAACAGTCCACTGCCACTGCTAGCGCACGCGCGCTACAGTTTGACCCAACAGCCTACCAAACCCTTGATGTAACGGTCAATAACCAAACCATCAAAGTGCGTGCCTATGAAAATATCGTCTATGTTTCAAACCCTGTGGATAGTGTTTATCAGTCCATGAACATCTATATCCCCGAAAGCTATTTTCAAGACAAAACCATCAATGGCTATACGATAGACACCGCTCCGATTTTTATGCCCAATGCGGTGGGCGGCTATATGCCTGCCAAACCCATGACGGTGGGGGCAGGACGTGATGGCAAACCAAACAGCGTTTCACAGGCGCTTCATCAAGGGTTGATTGTTGCGTCGGCAGGGGCAAGGGGTCGCACCCTAAAAAGCGAGCAGGGCGAGTATTATGGCAAAGCCCCTGCGGCGATTGTGGATTTAAAGGCGGCGGTGCGTTATCTTAAGGCAAATGATGACGTGATGGCAGGTAATGCCAACAAGATTATTGTCAATGGCACGTCAGCAGGTGGGGCGATGACAGCGCTACTTGGAGCGACAGGCGATAGCACAGACTATGCGCCGTATCTGGATAAATTGGGCGCTGCCAAAGCGTCAGACAGTGTGTTTGCGGTGTCTAGCTACTGCCCAATTACCAACCTTGAGCACGCTGACATAGCGTACGAGTGGCAACTGGCAGACGTTACCGATTACAAAAAAATGTCCATCACCATGCTCGATTATAATGTCAAGCGTGAATTGGTGGCAGGCAAATTAACCGACAGCGAAAAACAAACCGCCCAAGCCTTAAAGCAAGAGTTTCCCAGTTATGTCAATGGCTTAAAGCTAAAAGGTCATGATGGTAAGCTTTTGACATTGGATAAAGATGGCAATGGCAGCTTTAAAGATGAAGTGATTTATTATTTAAATCAGTCGGTTGATACCGCCCATAAGCAAGGCGTGGATTTAAGCGGTTATGCCTTTTTGGCGCAGAAAAAATCCGCTGAGCCGTATTATATCGCCGATTATGCAGAGTATCTAAAAAGCTATGTCAGCAGAGCCAAAACGCCACCTGCCTTTGATGCACTGGATTTGTCCGCAGGAGAGAACAATTTGTTTGGCAGTGCTACCACCGACAATCGCCATTTTACTGCCTTTTCGGTGAAGCATAACACCGCCCAAAACGCCAAAACAGCGGACGCACACACCATTAAACTGATGAATCCAATGGCGTATTTGGACGACAAAACGGTCAAAACCGCTCAGCATTGGCGTATCCGTCATGGGGCAAAAGACAGTGATACGGGTTTTGCCATTCCTGTGATTTTGGCGACCAAACTAAAAAATCAAGGCAAAGATGTCAATTATGCCATGCCGTGGGGTCAAGGTCATGGCGGCGATTATGATTTGGACGAGCTATTTGCTTGGATTGATGGTGTTGCCAAAAAATAACCCAAAGCCTTAGCCTAAGCCAAAAAAATCCCAAAGTTTTTAAAGCTTTGGGATTTTGGTTTGTGGCTTAAATTATTTGG
>JBHBMT010000036.1:0-2724 GCA_041773075.1 Moraxella sp. | reverse complement strand
GCATTGGCAACGTTGATGGTTGCCATGGCTAGATTGGCTTCATAATCCTTGATAGCACTAGAATCAAGGCGACCTGCTGCCACAGAATCTAGCCAAAATAAGGGCATAGGCTTGGGGGTAGGTAGTAGCGATAACAAACCCACCAGTATTAGCCTATCTGCCAATAACAGCGGACACAACAAACAAACCCTTGCACTTGCCACCTTAGGACAAGGAGCAAGTGTTGCCAATCATCAACACATTGACAATCCTGCCCTAGCATTTGTACACGCAGGTATCAATACCGATGCTCTCAATACCCAACAAGTCATCAAAGACACCAAAACAGGTGGACTTAACATCAATACCAGTATTGATACTAGAGTGTTTAGTCAAAGTGGTAGAGCGGAGATTAAGAAAGAGCAGGTGGGGTTACCCAACAATACCAAAGCCGCCTTTGGTATGTTTGGTATTGCTGCAGGTGCAACCGCAGCAGGACTGTTGGATGACAACGATACCAGCGACAGCTCACGCATCCAAAAAGTCAAAGACAATCTAACCCAAGCCACAAACAATCTCTTGACAGGGGCAAATAAAGCAAACACCAACCTAAACGCCCATGTAGATGCCATCATTGACGGTGACTTAACTGACGCTACCCAAAACCAAGACATCTTAAATGAACTCAATACAAAGCTTAGCCACGGTACTAGTGCCCAAGACAGTAGCGTCTATCTTACCCAAGGCTCATTAAACCCAGAAGGTCAAGAAGTCAAAGGTCAAGCCAATGTGGACAAAGGACATACCTATCTAAACATCAACCACATTGATAGCACCATAGAAACCCTAAACCACGAAATCGCCCATCACAATGGACAAGGCGAAACTTCTGCCACCACCATGGGTAAAATCGGTAATTTCGCTTATGATATTGGCACCAGTCTTAATCAAGAGGACATCAACACCCAAAGACAAACCATCACCCCAACCGCTCAAACCTTACAAGGCTTAAGCCCAAAAGAACAACTCGCCATTCATGAAGCCAATCAAACCTTGCTTGATACCAATGAAATGCAAAGAAAGGAGGAGGTTGAGAGTGGGGATGAGATGAGGGATATGCTCATAATAATAGACGGAAATTATTATAAAGACTTTAGAGCGATAAAAATAACAGACAACCCAAAAGCTGTCATTAAGGATTTAAAGACTGGCAATATTATAATGACGCTAGAACAATATTGGGATGCTCAACAAGAAAAACATCTATCGGAGAATTTTGCAAAAAATTATTATGCTTATACTGTTGGGGTTTTTACAGCAGAAGAAATGAGACGAATATATGGCGACAAATTTAATAAAGAAGTTCAACGTCGCCACGAACAGTTTCTCAAGGAACTAAAAATAAAAGGTATCCCAAAAATCACCGAAAATGAGATTACTTGGTCGCAAGCTAGTGAAAACACTGTTAGAAATATGGCAAACCAAGCTGTACAGATGGGCTTAAATCCCGTTGATACAGTTGTTGCCATGCTAGATTACAACAATTATTTTCCTAGTGAAGAAGATATTGAATATATTACAAATGAGATTAACAAAGCTAAGAATGGAGACAAGCAAGCAACCACCGATATAGCAGGTACTGTATTTATTACAGTAATAACTAAAAAAGGTAGTGCAAAAATCTCAAGCATTGAAAATAGTAAATTTACTCCAGCAACTACCGCCCAAGACAATAACAGTATTACCGTTACAGCTGAAAACGGTGGTGGTGGACATGTAGTTTGGACAAATCCACAACTTACAGAAAACAACAAAAGAATACAACACGACTCAAAATTGACCACCACCGTTGATGGCAACTTATCAGTAACGCATGGGTTAAGTTATGATGCCAAGAAAGAATTGGATGGTATTCGGGCGTTTTTGGTGGAGAACCAACAAAAAGTTAAAGCATTTAATGATAACAGAAAAGCAGGCGAAAAAGAGCAAAACTCTTTAATTAGGTCTGGCGATAGTCTTAATGATGATGTAAGCTTAGCCACGGCAACTGTTACCACTAAGGATGGTAAAACCGTCAATTATCTAGCAGTAAGTGGCAAAAGTTGGAGTGGTCATGCCCCTAATAACGTAACCATTAACGGCACAGAATATCAAGTAATCAGAACAGAAGCCTATAATGGCAATGATAAAGTATTACCTGACAGATTTAATACCAATAATAATCAGTATAATGCCAATCATGCCGAAAAGAAACTTATGAGCCATATCACACAACAAAACCAAAATAACAGTATTAGTAATGTTCAAATCAACATTCAAAATACTTCTTCGGACAACCAAGGTGCCTGCTATGGTTGTGGTGGTAAAGACGGAACAGGTGGGACAATCCAAGACTTTAAAGACTTAAATCCAGAGTTAAAAATCTATATTCAACATGGTTCCACAGGAACAAAACCTTAGGAGTAATTTATGAGCAATTTAGTTGAAACCTTGCTATCCATCAAAAGTCCTTATGATAGCTTTATTGACAGACCTGAACTTATTCAGGGATATACCGAAGATGAAATTAAACAAATTGAACAAAAATACAATTTACCTATTCATGGTCAATTTAAAGAATTTTTAATGGAACTAGGGAAGTGTTCTGGTGGTTTAATTTCTGGCAGTGATATATATATATATAAAGATAGTTATACAAATCATTATTTAGATGAATATCTTAGAAAGTCAATGCAAAATAATCTT
>JBHBMT010000035.1:0-2801 GCA_041773075.1 Moraxella sp. | reverse complement strand
ATTGATGAGTACATTCACTACTACAACCATGATAGAATAAAGAGCAAATTAAAAGGACTGAGTCCTGTACAATACAGAACTCAGTCCTTGATTAAACCTTAACCGTTAATCTTGGTGTCTAAGAATTGGGGGGTCGGTTCATTTTGACTGTGCTTTTTTTTGAGCATTCTCTGGGTTACATCACTTCCAGTACGTCAATCCCTAGTAGCCCTAAGCCTGCTTTCAGGGTTTTGGCGGTAAGGCGAGCCAACTGTAAGCGACTGTGCTTGATGGTATCATCAGCCTTCAAAATGGGACAAACCTCATAAAAACGACTAAACAAAGTTGCAATCTGATACAGATAGCTTGCTAAATGATGGGGTGTGCTGCTGTCAGCCACACTGCCTAGAACATCTTCAAAGCGCAACAATTCCAAAGCAAGCTGCCTCTCCAAAGGATCATCTAGTACAATCGGGCTATCGGCTTGGTAGTCGCCTGCTTTGCGTAGCAAGCTTTGGACGCGGGTATAGGCATATTGTAGATAAGGCGCAGTATTACCCTCAAAGCTTAGCATGCTATCCCAATCAAATACATAATCACTGATGCGACTTTTGCTTAAATCAGCATATTTTACCGCGCCAATCCCCACCGCTTTGGCAATGGCATCATAATCACTGGCGCTAAGCCTGTCATCATTTTTGGTTTTAACAAGTTCATAGGCGCGCTGTATGGCTTCCTCAAGCAGCTCCGCCAGCTTTATGGTGTCGCCAGAGCGCGTCTTAAAGGGCTTGCCATCTTTGCCCATCATCGTACCAAAAGCAATGTGTTCAGCGCAGTCACCTTCATTTAGCCAGCCTGCTTTTTTGCCGATGGTGAACAGCTGTTCAAAGTGTAGGCTTTGGCGCGCATCCACTACATAAATAAGGCGTTTGGCATTTAAGGTGTCAAGGCGATAGCGCAAGCAAGCAAGGTCGGTGGTGGAATACAAAAATCCGCCCCCTTGTTTTTGAATGATAAAGGCGGCAGGCTCACCCTCTTTGTTTTTGAATTCTGACAAGAACACAACTTTGGCACCAGCATCATCCACAGCAATGCC
Organism: Moraxella sp.; assembly: GCA_041773075.1. GTDB lineage: Bacteria > Pseudomonadota > Gammaproteobacteria > Pseudomonadales > Moraxellaceae > Moraxella. Next base: position 1,726 of record JBHBMT010000035.1, on the reverse strand, counting down.
TTTGTCAGACAGTTCATTGACAACAGCTGGCAATGCATCGTTGTATAAAGACTCACCTGCCACATCACTGGGTGTCAATAAGACACCCAAGGTGTCATAAATCTCTTGTGCATGAGCAAGCGATATATTGACAAATTGTTGCCATAATGCCAGTACGGTCGCATCGCCGCTTTGAAGTTTGACAACATAGTCACGTGCGCGATCAGCAAAAGCAGCATCTTCGTCAAATCGCACCTTGGCACTCCGATAAAACTGCTCAAGGTCAGAAAGCTCAAACGTGGCATTCTCTTGTTGTTGCTCAACCAAATATGCAACCAACATACCAAACTGCGTACCCCAGTCGCCCACATGATTTTGACGAATGACCTTGTACCCCAAAAAGCCCAAAATGCGAGCAATGCTATCACCAATGATGGTAGAACGCAAATGCCCAACGTGCATTTCTTTGGCAAGATTTGGAGAGGAATAGTCTATCACAACCGTGTCTGCTTGCGCCACAGAGGTGATACCAAGGCGTTCATCCATCAAGGCTACCAATGCCTGATTTGCCAAAAATTGCGCATTAAGACGCAGATTAATAAAACCAGGTCCTGCCACCTCTGCGCTATCAATAAGTTGATTGGTGATAAGGTGGCTGGCAACTTGCTCCGCCAAGGCTCTGGGATTTTGTTTTTGGGCTTTGGCAGCGCCCATCACGCCATTGATTTGGTAGTCGCCAAACTCACTGTTTTTGGCGGGTTGTAAAATCACTGGAAAGCCAGACAAGCCAGCATGAGCAAAGGCGGTGTCAGCAATTTGGGAGAGGGCGGTGTGTAATTGCATAATTATTCTCAAGCATAAATCAGACTAAACTTATTATTCTAGCATTTTTTTGGCTATTTGGGTATGCTAAGATTATTTATTTAACATAACCCACCCCCAACCTCACCCTCCCACCTTATGCTATTGTAAATACTCTAATGTAAATAATTTAAGTCACCAGTTGCGGGGGGGATGTGGTAATATGGCAGATGTGGATAAGGTAAGTAGGGCTTATAGAGTAAGTTAGCTAACCAAAACCCATCACCAACATCGGCATAGCTAGCGCTAATAGGTCATTTATCACTGGGGAATATGTCACCACAGACCCTACTCCTTATTTGCCTGATGTGTATAGAAATTATTCTTCAAGTGGTCGTGCTAATATTAACCCTAGAATGCACGCCTATTTAGGCAGTACAGCTTACTCAAAATTTAATGTGTTATATGGTACTAAGTTACCCACAAGAGGCATGGCAACGATTACAAACAGGTTGAATGCGACTTTATTAAACCAAACCAACTACACAGGCATGGAGGTAAGTCCTGAAATGCTGTTAGGTGCAAATACCACTGCTTTAAACAGTGCTTTATTGGCTGAAGAGGGTGGGTTTGATTTTAGTGGTCACTATATGACACAGCGTATGCTTGCCAGTAGTTTTGCAGATGATGATGGTGAAACATGGAGTAGTGTCTTTGGTAATATGCCTCCTGCCACGTTCAATGAGATGACACAATCACAAATGATACGGTATATGGCAACACGCTCTTATGATAATCCTGACTGGTTAGCAAGCCTAAGCAAGCTATCTAGTAAAGGCTTAGTGATGGAGTATCTACAACAACAAGCCGAGTTAAATTATATGCTCGCTGTCTTAAAAGACTTAAAGATGCAAACCATCAATCAAAAAGCCTTATTAGCTAGGGT
>JBHBMT010000034.1:0-20041 GCA_041773075.1 Moraxella sp. | reverse complement strand
TTTAGGAGAAAAACCAAATGTTATTCTAAATGCAAGAAAATGATGGAAAATACGCTCAATTTACTGTTTGCTAAATGGAATGGGAGTTTAAATTATGTATTTTAAATTAACAATGCCAAATTTTTTAACCATCATCTGAACTTCCATCCATCTTGATTTTTGCAAAATTGGGTCAAAAAGCGTATAATATTGGGCTATTTTTCCTAATATCTTCTTAATTTTGTTTTAGTTTTCGCCTTCCTTTGGCGAAGCAGTGAAAAGGTGCATTATGGCAGGTCATAGTAAATGGGCTAACATCAAACATCGTAAAGCCAAACAAGATGCCGCAAAAGGCAAAATCTTTACCAAAATCATTCGTGAAATCGTTTCAGCCTCCAAAGGCGGCGATCCAGACCCAGCCAACAACCCTCGCCTACGCGCCGTCCTAGAAAAAGCCAACGCCGCCAACATGACCAAAGACGTCATCAAACGTGCTATTGAACGTGGTCAAGGCGGCGGTGAAGGCGACAACGTCCAAGAAATCACCTACGAAGGCTATGGCATAGGCGGTGTGGCAGTGATTGTAGAAACCATGACCGACAACGTCAATCGCACCGTCGGCGAAGTACGCCACGCCTTTAGTAAGCACGGTGGCAACCTTGGTACGTCAGGTTCGGTGGCTTATTTATTTAGCAAACGTGGCGAAATCCTCTTTAATGACGTTAGTTTAGAAGACAAAGTGATGGAAGTTGCCCTAGAAGCAGGCGCTGACGATATTGAAAATGACGGCGAAAGTCTGCTGGTCATCACAAGCCCCAATGAATTTGGTGCGGTGGTGGACGCTTTGGCAAATGCAGGTCTTAAAGCAGACAGCATGGAAGTTACCATGTCGCCTAGCACTACTGCCGACATTGACAACATTGACGATGCGCAAAAAGTGCTTAAAATGATTGATATGTTAGAAGAATTGGACGATGTCCAAGAAGTCTATACCAATGTCAATTTTAGTGATGATGTGATGGCAGCGCTTGATGCGTAACGCTTAATACTCATTGATTTTAAGGGGATTTTTATGAAAGCCTTGATGATTTTATGCTTTGGACTGTTATCCACCACTTTGGTTTACGCCAAAGAAGTTGTGGGGTATCGTTTTGAAGATTATCCTGCCACCATTTATCAAGGTAAGAAAGCCCCCTTAAAATTAGGGAGTAAGTACCAACCACTTAAAAATCACTTAACCGACGCTCATAAAGATGGCGAAATTGGCTTTGCTGGTAAATACATGGTCAGTATTTGGGGGTGTGGCACAGGCTGTATCAGTGGCGCAATGATTGATAAACGAACAGGAAAAATTTACGATTTCCCCGTTAACATTGATTATCGTTGCTATTCTAGCGAAGAAACCCCTGATGATGAAGATATTTTCTTTTATCCCGACAGCCGTTTATTAATCACAACCAGCTGTGAACAAGACGAAGATACGGACGGATACGCCAAACAAACCTTTACTTATTTTATCAGTGTCTGGAACGAAAAAAGCAAAACCTTTAAATCCATTGATAAAGTTAAACGAACCAAAACAGTGAAAATTGATTAGGCGCTTGGTTTGTTGCTAGATTGGTTTGTTATGTGATTGTTCTAACTGAGATATGTCGTATAGTACTTATTAAGGCTTGTGAAATGTCAACAAGCCCTAATATATGTGATTATTTGTTATTGATACAGAACTGAATTTGCTTAGTAAAATGACTTAGTCCAAATAACCACTTGATTGACAAATATTAAAAAACTACTCACTGAATTCATCAAGCACCTTTAATCAGTGAAAAGCCAAGGAACCCCCATGCTCACCCCCTACGTTCGTGCCATTTTGCAAGCCGCCGTTTATGATGTTGCGGTGCGTACACCACTTGAACCTGCCATCAAGCTCTCCAAACGCTTTGACAACAACATTCGTATCAAGCGTGAAGATTTGCAGCCTGTGTTTAGCTTTAAACTGCGTGGGGCGTACAATAAAATCAGCCAACTGTCAGACAGCGAAAAAGCAAAAGGCGTGATTTGTGCGTCCGCAGGCAACCACGCCCAAGGGGTCGCCTATTCTGCCGCTCGTCTTGGCATTAATAATTTGATTGTCATGCCCACCACCACGCCCGACATCAAGGTGCAAGCGGTCAAATCCTTGGGGGGCAATGTGCATTTGCATGGCGACAGCTTTGATGAAGCCAATCGCTTTGCCATCAATAAATCCCAAACGGACGGCTTAACCTACATTGCTCCTTATGACGATGAATTGGTCATTGCAGGTCAAGGCACCATCGCCCTTGAGCTTACCCAGCAGTGGCGTGAAATTGATTATGTGTTTGTGGCGGTGGGCGGTGGCGGTTTGATGGCAGGCATTGCCGCCTATCTTGGCGATGTCGCCCCACACATCAAGGTGGTTGCCGTTGAGCCAGAAGGGGCAGCTTGCTTAAAAGCCGCCTTAGAAGCAAATGAAAGGGTGCGTCTGCCACAAGTTTCTTTGTTTGCCGATGGTGTGGCGGTGGCACAAATTGGCGAAAAACCCTTTGACGTTGCCAGACTGCCCAAATCCGACAAATCAGGTACGGTCATTGAGCCTGAAGTCATCACCTGCACCAATGACGAAATCTGCGCCGCCATCAAAGATGTGTTTGAAGAAAACCGTGCCATCGTTGAAACGGCAGGGGCGCTGTCGGTCGCTGGCATGAAAAAATACCTTGCCAAGCACAACCTAAAAGGCAAAAACTGCGTTGCCATCGTTTCAGGGGCAAACATGAATTTTGACCGCTTACGTTACATCGCTGAACGCACCGAAATTGGCGAACAAAAAGAAGCGATTTTTGCGGTGGCGCTGCCTGAAAAAATCGGCGCATTTTTGGATTTTTGTCGAGTGCTACAAGGTCGCAACATCACCGAATTTAACTATCGTGTGGACGCTTTAAATCCTACCGCTGCCGCTCATGTGTTTGTCGGTATTGGACTTAAAGAAGGACAAAAAGAACGCACCACCATCGCCAATCTTTTAAAAGACGGCGGCTATACCGCTTATGATTTGACCGATGATGAAGCCGCTAAAACCCACATTCGCTATTTGATTGGCGGTCATGCCAATTTGGACGATGAACAATTATTCCGTGTGATTTTCCCTGAAAGACCGGGGGCGCTATTGAACTTTTTGGAAAAATTGGGTCAGGATTTTAACATCAGCTTATTTCACTATCGCAATCATGGCGCTGCCGAAGGTCGCATCATGGTGGGCTTGCAAGCTTCCAAAGGTAGCAGCCGCCAAATTCAAGACGCCCTTACTGACATCGGCTATGAATGCACCAATTTGACAGACAATGTGGGGTATCAGTTGTTTTTAAAGTGATGGACATCAACACCCTACCACATTGGTCATTTGGTGATAACCCACAAATGGCAGATGAGCTTGTACAACTTGTACTAAGTGGCAAAAAGACAGCGACTTGCACAGCTTTAGAGTGGCACTTGGCAGAACCATTGCCGCCTGTAGGTAGTCTGCAAGTCATCACTGATGGGCAAAATATTCCTGCGTGTATTATTCAAAATACCGCCCAATTTATCATTCGCTTTGATGAAGTGGACGAAACGCTTGCCAAAAAAGAAGGCAAAGGCGATTTATCCTTGGTGTATTGGCGGACAGTTCATCAAGAATTTTTTGAAAAGTTTGGCGTATTTGATGATAAAATGTGGCTAATTTTTGAAGAATTTACAGTGATTGAAGTTTTATGACGTATATTATCAAATCTATTGCTAAAGCTCAATAAGGGATTTTTTAGGGGTTAAATATGATTCAGCTGACATTGTTGCAGCCACAGCATCATTTATCATTGATGTATTCTCTTGATGGTGAGCAATCGCAATTTACCAAACCACCCCATGAATGGCTTGATAATCATACGCTTGACGTACATAAAATTGTGATTGCATCAGATGATGAGGTTGTTGGATTTTTTGTATTAGATCAAAGTGATAATAAATATCACTATACCGACGATCAAAATTCCTTACTGCTACGCTCAATGTCTATCAATCCTGCCCATCAAGGTAAAGGCTGTGCTAAACAAGCTTTGATGCGATTGGGTGAGTTTATTTGCCATCATGGTTTGCACGCCAATAAAGTTGTGCTCGGTGTTCACCACAAAAATATCACCGCTCAAGCTTTGTATCAAAAAGTTGGATTTGTCAGAACTTCAAAAGATTATATGGGAATAAAAGGCTTGCAATATAGCTACGAATTGGTAATTAACTCATGACAGAACACACTTTAACTCGGGTACGAGCCGATAAATGGCTATGGGCGGCACGATTTTTCCGCACTCGTAGCCTAGCCAAAGAAGCCATCGAGTCTGGCAAAGTGCAGATGAATGGTCAAAAAATCAAGGTCAGCCGTGAATTACAAGTGGGTGATACGCTTAGTATCCGCCAAGGACACGCAACACGCCTAGAAGAAAAAATCATTGTTATCAAAGCCTTGTCCGAAAATCGAGGCAATGCCACCATTGCTGCCACCTTGTACGAAGAAACCGTGGAGAGCCGTGTCCGCCGTGAATTTATGGTAGAACAAAGAAAACTTGATAATCTTGCTCGCCCCGATACCAAACCCAACAAAAAAGAGCGTAGAGAATTGGATAGGCTTAAACACAGTTTTTAAAAAATTTTAGGAAAATCATAATGATGCCGACATCTGTCTTATTTGTTTGCTTGGGGAATATTTGTCGCAGCCCTTCGGCAGAAAGTGTCATGCGCACCAAAGCCAAACAAGCCCATCTTAACATCAAATTTGATTCTGCAGGTACCGCAGGGTTTCATATAGGCGATGCACCTGATGAGCGTGCTATTGCGGTTGGTCAAACATTGGGCTATGATTTAACAACACTTCAAGCTCGCCAAGTATCGGTTGAGGATTTTTATGAGTTTGATATAATCTTTGCAATGGATAACACCAACTTAAAGGACTTAAAAACCCTGCATGCTCATGCTGTGCTATATGCAAATAATCGCAAAGTGGCTCATTTGGCATTATTTGACCCAACAGGCAAGGCAGTTGCTGACCCTTATTATGGTGATAAGCGCGAGTTTGTGGCAATGTTTGCTCATCTTGAGAGGGTTGCTGATATTCATTTTGCCCATTGGCAAGCCCCTTAACTGACCACCATAAAGGCAATCGCCATGCTCACCATCAACACTCATTACCGCCTAGACAACGCCAATACAATGGCACTAGCCTGCACTGCCACTACTGCCATTGCTATCACCCAAGAAGAACAGCTAGAAGAGCTGCCGCCTTTAGATTCCTATTTTATTTTATCAGGGGGTAGTAATGTTTTGTTGCCCACGGTATTGGATACTACCGTTTTATTGCCTCAAATGACAGGAATTTGCATTCTATCTGACGAGGAAGACCATGTTATCATACAAGTGATGGCAGGTGAAAATTGGCACAGACTTGTCACCCAATGCACTCAAAAAGGTTGGTATGGACTAGAAAATCTTGCCCTCATCCCTGGTTTGGCTGGTGCTGCACCTGTTCAAAATATCGGCGCTTATGGTGTTCAGCTTGAAGATGTGCTTGTTGGGGTGCGCGCTTTTGATTTGCATGAGCGTCAATGGCATTTTTTTGATAACTTTGCTTGTAAATTTGGGTATCGCGATAGCTTATTTAAGCACCAAAAACAGTTATTTATTACCTGCCTGCATTTGCGCCTACATAAAAATCCTACCATCATCAACACAAGCTATGGAGACTTGCACGCACACGCTACCACACTTGCTAAAACACAAGGGCTAGATACACCCACTCCCTTACATGTCATGCAGGCGGTCATTGACATTCGCTCAAGTAAACTGCCCGATCCTGCCCTCCTGCCCAATTGCGGTTCTTTTTTTAAAAATCCCATCATTGATATGGCGCACTATGAGCGCCTAAAGCTGACTTACCCAACCTTGCCTAGCTATGTTATTGATGATAAGTATGTTAAAGTACCCGCAGGCTGGCTTATTGAACAAGCAAACCTTAAAGGCAAAGGCATTTCCCCCATCTTTACCCATGACAAACAAGCGTTGGTATTAACCAATCATGCCAAACGCCTAAACACTACCGCAACCCAAGAAGACATCAAAGCAGCACAAGAGTTTATTATCCAAACTGTTTTTTCTTATTTTGGTATTGGCTTGGAGCGCGAGCCTGTCTGGGTGGATGGTTTTGGGAAGTTTTAATCAACGTTGTTGGGTTTTAAGGTTTTGGATACTTTTATGTTGCATATTTTATTGGGGTGCTTAAGGTGTTATTGGCAAATTTGGCGAGACTTAAAGTAGTGGTCGTGCATTTTGGATGTGTAAAACCTTGATGGTAGCTGAATTTTTATTTTAACGCACTAGGGTGTATGATAATCGTAATATCATACACTCTTGTTTTGGAATTAATGATTGAGAATTTTACTTAAAAATGACTGCGCGCGCTCGGATTTGGCATTTTTGAAAAACTCATCTTTGCTGCAGTTTTCAACGATATAACCTTGATCCATAAAGATAATGCGACTGGCAACCTGTTTGGCAAAGCCCATCTCATGCGTCACACACATCATGGTCATCCCTTCTTTTGCTAAGCCAACCATAACCTCTAACACCTCTTGAATCATTTCAGGGTCAAGTGCGGAGGTGGGTTCATCAAAGAGCATGGCAATAGGATCCATAGACAGTGCGCGTGCAATAGCAACCCGCTGCTGCTGACCGCCTGATAGTTCAGCAGGGAATTTTTTGGCATGAGCAGCCAGCCCCACTCGGTCAAGATAGCCCATGCCTTTTTTGGTGGCTTCCTCTTTGTTTCTTCCAAGCACTTTAAGCTGTGCCAAGGTAAGATTATCAATAATGGATAAATGCGGAAATAGTTCAAAATGCTGAAACACCATGCCAACACGACTGCGAAGCTTGGGTAGGTCGGTTGTTTTGTCGCCAACACTGATGCCATCTACCAAGATTTGCCCACCCTGAAACGGCTCAAGACCGTTGATGGTTTTGATTAAAGTGGATTTGCCAGAGCCAGAAGGACCACATACCACCGTCACATCTCCTTTGTGGACATGGGCGGTGCATTCGGTAAGTACCTGAAAGTCGCCATAGCGCTTGGTGACATTGCTAAGCTTAATCATGATTTCATCAGAATTATGCCCATTGTCCGTTACCAATCCGCCAAACTCATTAATATAAGTGGTTTCATCAATTTGTGTCTGAATAGCCATATCAACCTCTTTTTATACTCTTAGATTTTTTTGTAGTCGCGCCACCCCTTTTGAGGCAATCAGACTAATAACAAAGTAAACAGCGCCAGCACCCAAGATGTAGTATTCCAAAAATCCCATCAACTCTCCACGAACATAGGCGGCGCGGAATAAATCTACCAAACCGACTGCAAATACCAAAGTCGTATCCTGAAAGAGGATGATGGATTGCTGAAGTACCAGTGGGAGCATTTTGCGAAATGCTTGGGGTAGAATCACAAGTTTCATGGTTTGAGCATACGTCATGCCAAGCGCTTTGGCGGCATTGACTTGACCTTTGCCAATTGATTGAATGCCAGCGCGTACGATTTCAGCAAAATAGGCAGCTTCAAACATAATAAAGGCAATGGTGCAGCTCATGAATTTGGCATCTATGGTAAGGTAATTACCTGTCACCATCGAGTACATCATTGGCACAGCAAAATAAAACCAAAGCAGCACCAAAAGCAAAGGAACAGAGCGAAAATAATTGACATAAATTTTGGCAGGTAGCGCCAGCCACACTTTGCCAGATAGACGCATCAATGCCAATACAGTACCAAGTGCTAAGCCGCCTATGACTGCCAATATCAATACTTTGAAGGTAATACCAAGCCCTGCAAGCAAGATGGGCATGGCGGTCTGTAATTCATTAAGCATGACTACCTCCATCAATCTGACCTTTGATACGCAGTTTCTTTTCTAGGGCAATCATGCCGTAAATTAATGCCAAGTTAAACACAAGATAGATGATGGTTGCAAAAGTATAAACCTCAAAACTATTTTGGGTGTATTCGCTGATGGTTTTGGTTTGACTAATCAGTTCAGTTACCCCAACCAACGAGGCGATTGAGGCATTTTTAAAGCAGTTGGTAAGTTCAGAGCTTAAAGGTGGTAAAATCACCCGAAATGCCTGTGGCAAGATAACGTAGCGATAGGATTGGGCGGTACTAAAACCAAGCGCTGCAGCGGCATTGGCTTGCCCCTTGGGTAGGGATTGAATGCCTGTGCGTACCTGCTCAATAATCCGTGCAGCGGTGAATAATCCCAAGCCAATTGTGGCAGAAATGGCAGCAGAGGTATTTGGTTCTAAAGACTGATACCAAAAGGTGCGAAATCCTTCAGTTAGAAGGTTTGGCATTACATAAAACCAAAAAAACAGCTGAACCAATAAAGGAACGTTTCTAAAAAAATCTACATACAGCTTAGCAATCAGTTGAGCGCCTTTGTGGGGTAGAGTACGCATAATGCCAAGGGTGGTGCCAATAATCATTGCCAGTACCCATGCGCTACCACCAATAATCAAAAGCCATTTAAACCCTGTAACAAGCCAGTGCCAGTATAATTCATTGCCAATGCCAGTTGACTGCCAAAGAATGTTCCAATTCCATTGATAGTTCATAAAAATCCCTTATAAAAAGGTACGGCTAACACGGTTAGCACTTGAAGGTACTAACCGTGATCAGCGTTGTGGGTGGTACGAGTGACTTATTTGCCTTGGCTAGGCTTGTCAGTGGGGGTTGCTAGTAGGGATTTTAGGTTGTCAGACATGGCAAATTGCATATTGACATTTTTTGGGGGAATGGGTTGCATAAACCACTTATCATAGATTTGATTGATTTCACCAGAGCTATAGACAGCTTTTAGGGTGTCATCCACCAAAGCTTTGAATTCGGTATCGCCTTTGCGCATCATACAGCCATAGATTTCAAAGGATTGTGGCTCACCAACGATATGCCATTTGGCAGGGTCTTTGGCTTTGGCTTTTTCACCCGCTAGCAACACATCATCCATCATAAATGCTTTGGCGCGCCCATTTTCCAGCATCAAGAAAGACTCGCCATGGTCTTTGGCAGAAATGATGTTGATACCCAGTTGCTTCTCATCATTGTATTGGCGAATGTAGCGCTCTGAAGTTGTACCTGCTGTGGTGACTAAGGTTTGACCTTTTAAGTCATCAAAGCTGTTGATGCCAGAGTCAGTTGCAGTCAATAGGCGTGTACCAATTTCAAAGAATCCAACCGAGAAGTCCACTTGTTGTGCACGCTCTTCGTTGTTGGTGGTGGAGCCACACTCTAGATCCACAGTGCCATTTTGCACCAAAGGAATGCGAGTTTGTGAGGTTACTAGGTTGTAGCGCACTTTTAGGTCAGGCAGTTGTAGTTTTTGTTTGACAGCTTCTACAACTTTTAGTTGCAGGTCATGTGCATAACCCACAGGCTGATTGGGATTGTCAGCAATATAAGAAAAGGGAATGGAGGAATCACGATGTGCCAATACAATCGTACCTGATTGCTTGATTTTATCAAGTGTACCTTGAGTGCTAGAGGGGGGCGCTAGCTTCAGGCGCTGCACTGCTTTGGGTGTTGGCATTGCTGTCAGTGCCTTGAGCAGGGGTTTGGGTTTGATTGTTGCCACAAGCGCTCAAGCCTAGTGTAGCAATAACAGCAAAACTAAAAGATAAAGGTTTTAATTGAAACATGTGATTTCCTTATAGCAGAAACTACGGACACAAAGATATCCGATGGTTAGTGAGCAACCATTGACTTACAATAATGTAAATATTTGATAAATGCAAGTGGTATTTAAATTTTTATAGACAAATTTTGTAATCGGATGTATTTTGTGTGACAAAATAGTAAAAAATTTATTGTTAGTGTGGTGATGTATATATGCTTTGAGGAAGATGTAGGGTGCTTTGATATCTTTTAATAAAGCCAGATTGAGTTGTCTTTTGTAAGTTTATTGGTTAATAATTAAGGTGCGTTGGCATTTTACACACCTTAAGAAAAGCTACAGTGGTAAGAGGTTGGTGTGTTTTGGTGAAAAATAAACTATCACCTTTTGTTGTTGATAACTTTATCAATATGATGACATTGCCTTAAAGTTATCACCCAAAAAGATAGGCTTTAGCCAAATTTTTTCACTTAAATTGAAACGTCAACACATCCCAATCCATAATCAATCACCACAGGTGCATGGTCAGAAAACCAAGTGTCTTTGTAAACCCAAGCGCCTAGCGTACGCGTTTTCCAGTCAGGGGAGCAAACTTGGTAATCAATACGCCAGCCCACATTATTGGCGCGTGCCTGACCACGGTTTGACCACCACGAATAAATGTGGCTGTCGTGTCGCACTTGCCTAAAGCTGTCTATGTAGCCTAAGTTATCATAAAGATGATCAAGCCATGCACGTTCATGAGGCAGACATCCCGATGATTTTTGGTTGCCTGACCAGTTTTTGATGTCAATGCGTTTATGGACAATATTATAGTCACCGCACACAATGATGGATTTATCGGTGTGTCGCCATTGTGCAAGAATGTGTTGATATTCTTTTAAAAACAAATCTTTGCGCGCTTGCGCCTCGTCACCAGATGAGCCTGAAGGCAAATACAAAGAGGCAATATGAATGGGCATATCAAGCCCGTAGGCAGATAAGTCAAATTCACCACAAGTAAAGCGCCCTTGAGAATCCGCCAACTCAAATCCCAAGCCATCTGTTGCTACAAAGGGTAAGCGACTGTAGATTGCCGTCCCTGCATAGCCTGCTTTTTGTGCAGGGAATAGATGCGTGTACCACCCTTTGGGTTTGAAATCCTCTGTCCATTGTGCGTGGGTTAAGCGAGTTTCTTGCAAGCAAACGATGTCTGCCTCTGAGGTGGCAAGCCAGTCAAAGAAGCCTTTTTTGTGGGCGGAGCGCAGTCCGTTTACATTGACAGAGACGACTCGCAGCACTCCTTTTAATGTAGGGTGTTTGTCAAGGTGGCTATGTTTGCTTGGAATAATGTCATTAGGCTTGATAGTCATGGCTTATTAATAAATGGGGGTTAGGGTGATGTGATTGGTATCTAAAATATGCTGCAGGCGTGTAGCGTGTAGTTTTTTGCCTGTTGTAGGCAGATTGTTAGAGATATCAATAGTTGGCAGGTTGTGTTGATGGCGAATGGCATTCAAAAGTGTGTGACGTACCATAGAGTGTGCGCTTAGTATATAACTGTCCAGCAAAGTATCTAGACTGGGTAAAGTAGCCAAAATGTTTATAACATCATCACGGTGAATCAGATTTAGCCAATGTTGCTCATCACTTTGGGTTAGATTGATGGCAAGATTGGTCAAAAAAGTGCGGTCGTCTGCCATAAGCCCACTAGGACGCACAATGGTGAGTTTGTCTTGAAAATGTGCTTGCCACAATAATTCAGCAGCGCGCAAAATTTTTCCATAGGCAGTGCTGGGATGGGGCGGGGTATCGTCATTGATATCTTCCCCTGCATTTTGTCCATAGACTTGAGTGGAGGACACATAAATAAGGCGTGTAACAGGATGATTACCCAAAGCAGCAACGAGAGGTGCAATGCTATCTACATAAGCGCGCTGGTAGCCAAGCAAGGAGCGCTCTTTGGGGGTTAGGATAACATAAACCCAATCAAAACGCCCCTGCAGATGTTCATGGGTTAGCGTGTGCACATCGGCGCAAATATGAGTCATGCCTTGTGGCACATCTTTGGGTGAGCGTGATAGTGTGGTAACACTGTGTCCTTTTGCGTGTAAGTGTTTGGCAAGGGGTAAGCCCAATTTGCCTGCTCCAACAATTAAAATATTCATAACTGTCCTAAAATTAACTGACAAATGCCTCGATGAGTAGCTTATCTACTAAATCAAGACGAAGCGCATGATTATCATCATAAGCACCGCCATTTAAACTGCTATAGTGATGTTTTTGACGGGCTTTTTTTAAAGCGGCAGGCAATGTTTGCCAGTAGGTATGTTTGTCTTGGTGAATGCCTGTCAAGCTGGCGTGTCCTGTGCGTCTAATGCTATGATGTAGATTGAGTAGGCGATTTGCTAAGACCAACAAAGTGGCATCATCAATAGTGAGTCGTTGTACGCCTGTCAGCTTATCTTTGATGGCGCTAGCGTTGGCAAGACCACCGCCTAGTAAGCCACCTACCACTGTACCAAGCCCCAAACTTGTCCCCAATGTCACCACATCAATACCTGCGCCAATCACTGCACCTGCTGTCCCCGCACTGACACTTCTAATACCATAATGGGCAAGCAAATGCCTGTCAAAAAGATCAGTTTTTTGCCATTGAATGGGGGTGGGTGCCTCATCCAAGGGTGAGTGATAAAATTTATATAAATTAAGTAGGCGTTGCATAGCAGTATGCTCACCTTGACGTACCGCGGTTTGCATGGTGGCGATAACTGGAGTGGGGTCATCCTCTTCAGCTAATTTGCAGCTAAAACTGGCTACATTGACCAAAAAATCTGCAATAATGGCATTGCCATCTTCTTGTAATTGCACCCATGCGTCTTGACGCTCATTGATGAGTATGTCAAATAGAGGGCGCTTGGAGGTGGTTGATAGTGTCGCTAAATTCTGCCATAAGGAGATTTCATTGTCAAAATCAAAGGCGACTGTATCAAAATGATTGACAACATGCAAGGCGCGGCGAGAGAGCAGAGTTTGCCAAGCTTCTAAGTGCTCGGTGTGCTTAACAAAATTAAATACAGGCAAAATGGGTACTGCAGAATACACCAAAATAGCTAACTCATCTTTGTATTTGCTTGTGGGGGGTAGGCGCGCATCAATAACATAGATGGCGATATCAGCCTCAAGTAGGGCGCTAATGGCTTTGGCTTCTTGGCTAAACCCTGCTACTTGAGAATCGCCATTGGCAACTTTTTCTAAAAATACCTTGAGTCTATCCAATCCATCATCACGCTCACTGGTATGACTGGTCAGGTAGTCCATCACTCCTGTGGCATCTTCAAGACCTGGAGTGTCATACAAATCAAGTAGGGGGAGGTTGTCTTTGGTAAAAATACTGGCTTTGGCAACATGGCGTGTGGTGGCAGAAGCATTTTTAACTTCACCAAAACTATCATCACGCAGCAAAGTGCGCAATAATGAGGTTTTGCCAGTATTGGTATGACCAATGATGGCAACTTTGATGGGAGGGGTGGGTGTATGAGTCATAGCTTATCAAAAACCCCAAAGTTGTAAACTTTGGGGTTTGTAGGCATTTATAGGATAATATAAATGTTTTGTATGGTACCAGTGGTCGGACTCGAACCGACACGCTTTTAAGGGCAACGGATTTTGAATCCGTCGTGTCTACCAATTTCACCACACTGGCATGTATGGTTAAGCTTGTTAGCTTATGGGTGCGTATTATACGCGTTTTTTTCTTAAGGTCAAGCACTTTTTATCATTTTTTTTTGAAAGTTAGTGACTAAATTGTGCTTGGCATAATTTAATAAATGCTTGCCCAAATTTGCGCACATCGCTATCATCGCGTATGGCAATCCAACTGGTTGCACGCCCAAAGTGTGTCACAGGAATGGCAACCAAGTCTTGATAATGATGGGGCTCATATGCCATTTCAGCAATAATACCAATGCCCAATCCTGCTGATACATAGGTGCTAATCACATCGGCATCCAAAGCGGAGAGCACCACATCAGGAGCAAATCCTGCCTCAAAAAATGCTTTGTCAATACTGCCTCTACCTGTAAAGCCGCCGTGGTAAGTAATGATGGGGTAGCTGGCAAGGGTGGGTAAGTCCACACCGTCTTTTTGGTTGGCAAATTCTGCCAGCTCATGGGTTTTTGGGACAATCACCACGTGCGACCAATCATAGTAACGATAGCAGCGTAGCACACTATTAT
Source organism: Moraxella sp. (assembly GCA_041773075.1). Classification (GTDB taxonomy): domain Bacteria; phylum Pseudomonadota; class Gammaproteobacteria; order Pseudomonadales; family Moraxellaceae; genus Moraxella. The sequence goes on along the minus strand of JBHBMT010000034.1, from coordinate 6,090 downwards.
TGAGCAAAGATTCGCTTGCAATGCCAATATCTGCTTGCCCACGAATGACCATCTGCGCAATGGTTTCTGGATCGGCTTGATTAAGTACTAAATTAACTTTGGGAAACTGTTCACGAAATGATTTCACAATACTAGGTAAGACATAGCGTGCTTGGGTGTGAGTTGTGGCAACGGTCAAAGTCCCCGCATTGGCATTGTTGAAATCTAGGGTTAAATTTTCTATGGTACGAATTTCAGCAAAAATAACTTCAATATGAGGCAAAAGCGCCTGACCAATGGCGGTTAGTCCTGTTAGTCGCTTGCCTTGACGAGTAAAAACATCGCTTTTTAGCTGACTCTCCAAAGCGGCAATATGTTTAGATAGGCTGGATTGACTGGTGTGCAAAATTTCAGCGGCTTGACTTAGGTTGTAACCATTAACAACTGTATGCCAAACAGTTTCTAGTTGTTTGAGTTGAATTTGCAGGTGTTTTTGATTGATAACGACATCAATAGCCATGGTCTTTTTCCGTTTTTGCATAAAGATGCTTAGTATAGCAACTTTTTGGAAAAAGGCAATGATTGTTGTTTTAAGTTTTAAGTAAGATAGCCTTGTATGGCTTTATTTGATCAACAAAAAACTTTGAGCCTTTCATGGTGATTTTTTTGCTAAAAAAATTTATGGCTGTATTTGGGCGGCGCAAGCGACATCCAATGAGTTGGGCTGATTGTGCGAGCGATTATTACCAAAAATGGCTTTTTAGAGCTTGTTCATAATTCATTATGCTTTCATGTTTTTGCGGAGTATTTCATTAAAAATTCTTGCTTTTTGTTAATGATTGCTAATGTTAATGATTGTTAAATTGTAAGCAGTGTTATGACGTGTCAGGATGTCCTAATCATGAATAGGTTTTTAAAAAAGTGTTGCTACACAGAGTAAAAAAAACCACCCAAGAATATGGGTGGTTTGTGTGCAAAAAGCAGTTATTTGATTTTTGCTTCTTTGAACAAAACGTGTTGACGAATTTTTGGGTCAAACTTTTTGATTTCCATTTTGCCAGGCATGGTGCGTTTGTTTTTGGTAGTAGTATAAAAATACCCAGTACCAGCGGTAGAAACCAATTTAATTTTATCTCTCATGGGATGATCCTTTTAGTCAGAAAATGAATGAAGTGCGAGCCGCTTAAATATTTTGACCTTGGGCGCGCAAATCAGCCAATACTTTGTCAATGCCGTGTTTGTCAATAATGCGCATACCTTTAGAAGATACACGAAGACGTACAAAGCGGTTTTCTGACTCTACCCAAAAACGATGGTTGTGTAGGTTTGGCAAAAAGCGACGACGGGTTTTGTTGTTGGCGTGTGAAACATTGTTACCCACTTGTGGGCGTTTTCCAGTCACTTGACAAACTCTAGACATGGCATACTCCTAACATAAAATTCAAAGCACGGATATTGAGCGGTATCTTAAAGTGCCGACTTAAATAACGGTGGTATGGACACGCTACAAGTTATTTAAGTAAAGTGTAAAGTTGGGCTATTTGCAATTGACGTTAAAGGCTGACGACAAAAGTAAACAGCAGAAAAAATCAAAGCCCATATTTTATAGGTATTTTGCAAAAAAATCAAGCAACTTACCATAAAATATGGGTAAATAAAGTTGTGACTGTTAAAAGCTTAAAGGGTGCGAGCCGTTAAAGGATTGATAGGCATGGTAAAGGCTTGCCAGCCCCAGTGCATAAAATTTCTAATATTGGCATGGTCGTTGCCATCAGGCGTATCTTTGACCGCTTGATAGTGTTCGGCAAAAAGTTTTAGCGTGTCCAGCTGGTTTAAGCCGTGCAATAACGCAAAACCAAACACTTTGGCACTGCCCTCATTAGTGCCTGCATGATTGAGCTGCTCACCATTATAAAATTCAACAGGACTATAGCGGTAATGGTCATCAATAAAGCTAATAACATCACTAAATTGTAATTTACCAAGCTCAAGTGCATTGAGTAGGGCGGAGATGTCTTGGGCGGTTAAGCTCATGAATGGTCTCAATATGATAATAAGATAAAATTAGCGATTAAAATAGTCATCATCAAAAGATTGGGGCATATAAGTATCATAGTCGGCTTGACTATGAGAATGGGCGCCGCGTTCAAGATGGCTCATGTGCATATGCATAGAGCGTTCATGCTGGATGCGCTGATAAATTTCTTCACGATGAACAGCAATGTCCTTGGGTGCATTGATTCCAAGACGCACTTGATTGCCCTTAACCCCTAACACGGTAACGCTGACTTCATCACCAATCATCAAGGTTTCACCAACACGACGAGTTAAAATTAACATAGACTTGCTCCTTGCTATGGGTTATAACTTGCACAATTTAGTATAAAAAGTGCCACACATAAAGCAAAGTAGATAAAGCTTGGTGTTGTTGCTTTATGTTGAGAATGATAAATAAAACAAATACCAAAAACTGTGATACAAACTTTCTCAACTGAAAATTGTACCAAGTTGATAAGATGAAATCAAGCCAACTTGGTATCATTTTGTTAGAATAAATCAAATTTTTATTTATAAGCCTGCCACTTTGCTTTCACCATCAGCGCGGTCAAGCCCAAAGGCGGTGTGCAAGGCTTTTACAGCTTTATCTAGCCATTGCTCTTGGATTAAGACGGAAACTTTGATTTCACTGGTAGAAATCATTTGAATATTGATGTTATTTTCAGCAAGTGTTTGGAACATTGTGCTGGCAACGCCTGCATGAGAGCGCATACCGACACCAACGATAGACACCTTGACTACGTCATCAGTTGAGATGATTTCTTTGGCATCAATCTCATTTTTGACTTCGTTTTCAATGATGGCTAGTGTTTTTGCTAAGTCACCACGATTGACTGTAAAGGTAAAGTCGGTGGTGCCGTCACTTGAGAAATTTTGGATAATCATGTCAATTTCAATATTGGCATTACCTACTGGGGTCAAAATAGCAGAGGCAATGCCAGGGCGGTCGGGGACACCACGAATGACAATTTTGGCTTCATCACGGTTAAAGGCAATGCCTGAAATTACGGCACGTTCCATATCATCTCCTTCGTCAATGGTAATCAAAGTACCAACAGTATTTTTAAATTCATCATCAAATTTGCCATCGGCTTTGTCATCAAAACTAGACAGCACGCGCACAGGAACTTGGTATTTACCAGCAAATTCCACCGAGCGGATTTGCAACACTTTTGAGCCCAAGCTTGCCATTTCTAGCATTTCTTCAAAGGTGATTTTGGCAAGTTTTTTGGCTTTTGAGGTGACTCGAGGGTCGGTAGTGTAAACGCCATCAACATCGGTATAAATTTGGCATTCATCAGCTTTGAGTGCTGCTGCCAATGCCACCCCTGTGGTATCAGAGCCGCCACGACCTAAGGTGGTGACATTGCCATGTTCATCTACCCCCTGAAAACCTGCGACAATAGCAATTTTACCAGCGTCTAATACTGCGCGCAGCTTATCTTCGTCAATGGATTGAATGCGTGCTTTGGTATGGGCTGAATCGGTTTTGATGGCGACTTGACCCCCTGTAAAGGAAACAGCTTCCACCCCAATGGCATTGAGTGCCATAGCTAATAAAGAGATGGAAACTTGCTCACCTGTACAAACCATTTGGTCGTATTCGCGTGGGTCTGGGTCGGCGGTAATTTCGCGTGCCAATCCAATCAAGCGGTTGGTCTCTCCACTCATTGCTGAAACCACAACAACGACTTGATTGCCGTTATCATGCCAGCGCTTGACTCGTTGAGCCACATTTTTAATACGGGTGATATTGCCCATAGACGTACCACCGTATTTTTGTACAATTAATGCCATTGTTGTTTCCTTATGTTGTTACCATCAAAGGTAAGATGTGTTTGTTGTGCTTAAGACAAAAGGCTGATTAATTCTTGGCGAACAGTTTCAAGCGCGGTTGTGACACCTGCCACATTATTTGCACCACCTTGAGCAAAATCAGGCTTGCCACCACCTTTGCCATCAAGCTGCTCACATAGATTTTTGATAATATCGCCTGCTTTGATTGTTTGGGTAAGGTCTTTGTTGACACTGGCGGTCAAAGCAACTTTGCCATCATACGTACTTGCCAAAACGGCTACGCCATTGTGTAGTCTGGATTTGATGTCGTCAGCAAGGTTGCGTAACGCTTTGGCATCCAATCCCTCAAGGCTAGTGACTAAAATAGGAATGTCATTGATGATGACAACTTTATCCATCAGGGCTTTGGCTTCAAGGATGGCAAGTTTTTGGGTGAGGCGCTCAAGCTGTTTTTCGCCATCGCGTGCTTTGGCTTCAAGGCTTGCGATACGTTCGCTAACTTCATGACGTTTTGCCTTAAAATGGGTGGCAAGCTGACTTAATTGGCGCTCACCTGCTTGAATGTAGCTTAGTGCGCCAAGCCCTGTGAGTGCTTCAATGCGGCGCACGCCAGCGGCAATTCCACCTTCAGAGATGATTTTAAATATACCAATATCACCTGTGCGCTTAACGTGTAAGCCACCGCATAATTCTATAGAAAAGGCGCTTTGGTCTTCTGTTTGCCCCATGGTTAAAACGCGCACAGTATCGCCATATTTTTCACCAAATAGCGCCATAGCGCCACGTGCTTTGGCATCTTCAATGGGTAAATACTCACTGGCAACAGCAGTATTGGCACCAATTTGAATATTAACAAGACGTTCAATGCTGTCCAGCTCATCAGCGCTAATAGCACCTTCATAAGAAAAGTCAAAACGCAAGAGGGTGCTTGATACCAAAGAGCCTTTTTGGGTGACACCATCACCTAAGATAGCGCGCAAAGCGGCGTGCAGTAAGTGGGTGGCGGAGTGGTTTTTGGCAGAGGCGGCGCGCACATCAGCAGAGACATTGGCATAGGCGTTTTGGGTGGTTTTGATGGTGCCCATGGTGACTTTGCCATGATGGATAATGGCTTGACCAGATTTTTGGGTGTCTTCTACCAAAAATACGCCTGTTGGTGTGGTGATGTCGCCCATCTCGCCCACTTGACCACCACTTTCGGCATAAAATGGGGTGGCATCAAGCACCAAAACGCCCATATCGCCTTCGTTTAAGCTGTTCACTTCTTTGCCTTCTTGATAAAGACCGATGACGGTGCTATCAAGAGATAATGCATCATAACCAACAAATTGAGTGGGTGCCTCCAAAGTGATGGCTGCACTGTAATCCACAGCAAATTTACCTGCTTCACGAGCACGCTCACGTTGTTCGTTCATATAAGTGCAAAAGCCATCTTCATCCACACCAATACCACGTTCGCGTGCAATATCGGCGGTCAAATCCACAGGAAAGCCATAGGTGTCATAGAGTTTAAACACTGCCTCACCTGATAGCGTATCACCCTCTTTGAGACTCTCTAGCTCTCCTGATAGTAGGCGTAAACCTTGAGCCAAAGTTTTGGCAAATTGCTCTTCTTCTTTTTCAATCACTGCTTGAATGTGACTTAATTTTTCGCGAAGTTCTGGATAGGCTTCTCCCATTTCATTGGCAAGTGTGGGCACCAATTTGTAAAAGAAGCTGCCTTCTGCGCCAAGCTTATTGCCATGACGAATGGCGCGGCGCATAATACGGCGCAACACATAGCCACGTCCTTCGTTGGCAGGGCGCACTCCATCAGCAATCAAAAAAGACACAGCACGAATATGGTCGGCAATGACTTTAAGTGATGGTGAGTCACTAACTTCAATGCCCAAAACGTCAGCGGCGGCGGTAATGAGGTTGGCAAATGTATCAATCTCATAATTACCATGCACGCCTTGCATAATAGCGCTGATACGCTCAAGTCCCATACCTGTATCTACTGATGGTTTGGGTAGGGCAAGCATGGCACCATCTTTTTGGCGATTAAACTGCATAAAAACACAGTTCCAAATCTCAATAAATCTGTCGCCGTCTTCTTCAGGTGACCCAGGTAACCCTCCCCAAATATGCTCACCATGGTCATAAAAAATTTCAGAACAAGGACCACAAGGACCTGTGTCGCCCATCATCCAAAAGTTGTCAGATTGATATTGTCCGCCTTTGTTGTCACCGATGCGAATAATGCGTTCAGCGGGT
>JBHBMT010000033.1:0-14623 GCA_041773075.1 Moraxella sp. | reverse complement strand
TGATAAAACCGTCCATGCCTTTTAAGGCAACCGCACTTGGTGCAACAGGCACAGGATTAATGACTTTTGGTGATTGCTTACCTGCGTGATTGATTTGCATAATCAGCAAGGTGTCGTTTTGTGTACCTGCTTTTGCCCATGCTTTAAGCATCTCTAAACTACGTTCGTCCGACAACACCACATCATTAATTGAGCCTTTGCCGTTGTCTGCGACCATCACATTGCCTGTAACTAAAACGCCTGTACCGCCTTTTGCCCATGTATCATATAGGTGGACAAGTGCTTGAGTAGGCTGGTTGTGTTTGGCAAGTTGCTCTTCCATTGCCGATTTAAAGAAACGGTTTTTAGCAGTTTTGCCATTTGGGAAAGTGAATGATTGAAATAACATAAGGGTTTCCTATTAAATTAAAAAAAATTAAATCATCTGTACGACAATTTTGCCACGTGTACGTCCACGTTCCAGCTCATCAAAGGCTTGATTGATTTGTTCAAACGGATAAACGGATTGCGTATAAGGTTTAATGTGTCCTTGTTCAATCAACTGGGCAATTTGGGCAAGCTGTTTGCCATTGGCTTGCATAAACAAAAATTGATAGTCCACTTGTTTTTGCTGACTTTCACGGCGAACCTTACGGCTTAAAAAGCCCATCACCCATTGCAACACAATATTTAATCCTGCATTTTTAGCATAGCTTGGCGTGGGTGGCCCTGAAATAGAAATTAAACGCCCACCTGCTTTCATCACTTGTAAAGATTGCAACAACGTTGTTTCATCTAAACTATTAAGCACCACATCATAATCTTTTAATTCATTGATAAAATTTTGTTTTTTGTAATCAATAACAACATCTGCACCCAAGCTTTTTACAAAATCCACATTTGCTGTGCTGGTCGTGGTTGCTACAAATGCCCCCAAATATTTGGCAAGCTGAATAGCGATGGTGCCGACACCGCCCGCCCCTGCGTGAATAAAGACTTTTTGACCTGCTTTAACCCCTGCAATTTCTACCAACGCTTGCCAAGCCGTTAAAGCCACAAGCGGTAAACCCGACGCATCTGCCATAGACAAATTACTTGGTTTTTTCGCCACATCATCTTGATGAATGGCGATTTTTTCGGCAAACGCACCAATTCTGCCATCTCTAGGACGAGCAAAAATTTCATCACCTACCGCAAATTGACGTACATTTTTACCCACCGCAATCACTTTGCCCGCCACATCATGCCCCAAAATCAAGGGGAATGAAACGGCACAAGCATTTTAAATTCGCCACTTTTAATGCGTAAATCTAAGTGATTTAATCCTGATGCATGAACTTGTACTAATACATCGTCATCATTCATCACAGGTTCGGGCATTTCGCCTAAAATGGCAGGGGCTTTTTGATATTTATTAATAAAATATGCTTTCATCATCTACTCTTTTTAAGTTGATAAGTTTAAAACTATAAACTCATTTAACAAAAAAATTAATGCTAATTTGACGGATTTTGATTTGACGGACAATGATATGCCATCAGCTGTGCCAGTTGCCCTAATTTTTCAGTCGCATCGTGCATGGCAATGCTATAAAAACGTTCTTTACCAACTTGCTCCACGCTCACAGCTTGGGCTTGCAACATAATTTTTAAATGGTGCGACACCGCAGGGCGAGATAAATGCAATCGCTCAGTAATCTCATTGACATTCATTTTGCCATTTTCCAAAAGCAGTTGTAAGATTTTATGGCGATTTTCATCTGAAAGCACCGTAAAAATGGGAATACACTCTTTCATTAATTGCATAGTTTGCTGTGGCATGGTTCACCTTGTGTCATTATTTTAGTTGATAAGTTTAAAAATTTAGACGTATTATAAAATTCAATTCATCTAGTGTCAAGTCATGGCGTGCTTTTTTTGTTAACAACCCTATCAAAGCCACCCTATACAAGACTCATCAAACGAATCATATTTTTGGCGCAATGATTTGTGTTAAAATAACCGATTGCATTTTTGATAGCATCCAGACACCCAAACTATCATGCCACAGCAACTTCTTTTGAGCTTGATGGCAAAACTACTCACTATTGATACTGTATTTATGAAAATATTTGCTCTACCTGCTTTGGCGATATTAGCCTTGAGCGCCTGCCAGCCCACCCCCTCCTACCAAAAATTAACAGGCGACACTATGGGCACCAGCTACCATATTACCGCAAAGCTACCCGCCAACACCGATATGGAGGCGGTTCGCCAAGCCATTGATGCACGCCTCAATGACATCAACAACAGTATGTCCACCTATGACGATAGCGCTACCATTATGACATTTAATCGCGCCAAAGCAGCACAATGCATCACCATTGATACTGATTTTTCTCAAGTTTTGGCAGATTCGCGCACCATTTACACCAAGTCTGATGGTGCGTTTGATCCGACTGTGATGCCCTTGGTGCAGTTATGGGGGTTTGGCAGCAAAATCAGCGTTGAGCGCTTACAATCACCACCCAGTGATGCCGAAATCAATACAGTGCGCCAGTGGGTTGGACTGGATAAAGTGACAACCCATGATAATCAATTATGCAAAACTCAAGATGGTGTCGCCCTTGATTTTTCTGCCATCGCCAAGGGATATGCTGTTGATGTCATCGCTGACACACTCAAGCAGACCTTTTTGGCACAAGACTATATGGTAGAAATCGGGGGTGAAATCGCCACTGCTGGCAAAAATCCACAAGGTGCGTCATGGCAAATCGCCATTGACAAACCCACCCTAGGCAGCACAGTGAGTACACGTGAAATACTGACCACACTAACCTTAAACACTGCCCACATAGCAACCAGTGGCAACTATCGCAACACTTTAGAATACAATGGCATTCGTTATAGTCATACCATTAATCCAGCTACTGCGCGTCCTGTGGAAAATGGCGCTGCCTCCGTTACTGTGCTACATGACAGCACCGCCCTTGCAGATGGCTGGGCAACCGCACTAACCGCCCTCCCTTACGAAGAAGCGCTCGCCCTTGCCAATCGTGAGCACATTCGCGCTTTGTTTGTGACTCAAGGCAGTGATGGCAATTGGGTTGTTGTCAAAAGTCGCGCCATGCAAAATGAATCAGCACCCTAGGCAATTCACCCAACTGCGATATACACAGATTTTTGCCAGCAATACAAACCCCCATCCTAAGGCTAAGGATGGGGGTTTGTACATTGCTTAAGATGATTTTATATGAAGCAATTAACCACCAAAGTCGTCAAGCAAGATGTTTTCATCTTCTACGCCAAGTGATTTTAGCATTTTGATGACGGCAGCGTTCATGACTGGTGGACCACACATATAAAACTCACAGTCTTCGGGCGCTGGGTGGTCTTTTAGGTATTCTTCATAAAGGACGTTATGAATAAACCCTGTGTAACCTGTCCAGTTGTCTTCAGGCTGCGGATCAGACAGGGCAACGTGCCACTCAAAGTTGGGGAACTCTGCCGCCAGTCCGTCATAGTCTTCTACATAGAACATTTCACGCTTAGAACGGGCTCCGTACCAGAAGCTGATTTTGCGGTCGGATTTTAGACGTTTTAATTGGTCAAAGATGTGCGAACGCATCGGCGCCATACCTGCACCGCCACCGATGAATACCATTTCGGCTTTGGTGTCTTTGGCAAAAAATTCACCATAAGGACCTGATACGGTGATTTTATCCCCCGGTTTTAGGCTAAAGACATACGATGACATCTTGCCTGGTGGGATGCCTTCAGGTCCACGCGGTGGCGGGCTGGCGATACGAATGTTAAATTTGATGATGCCTTTTTCTTCAGGGTAGTTTGCCATAGAGTAGGCACGAATCACAGGCTCATCAACTTTGGAAGTGTAACGCCATAAGTTGAAATTGTCCCAATCTTCATGGTATTCAGGGGCAATGTCAAAGTCCTTATAATGCACGGTGTGCGGTGGCGCTTCTAACTGCACATAACCCCCTGCACGAAACGGCACAACTTCGCCTTCAGGGATTTTTAAGGTAAGCTCTTTAATAAAGGTGGCGACGTTATCATTGGAGATAACGGTACATTCCCATTTTTTGACATCAAAAAATTCTGGGTCAATCTCAATCGCCATGTCTTGTTTGACAGCCACCTGACAGGCAAGACGCATACCATCACGAATTTCACCTTGAGTAAAATGTCCTTCTTCGGTGGGTAAAATATCGCCACCGCCAGAGATGACTTTACAGCGACACTGTCCACAAGTACCACCACCGCCACAGGCAGATGACAAAAAGATACCTTCAGCAGCCAACGTTTGCAATAATTTACCACCTGCTTCAGTTGTGACGCTGTTATCAGGATTGTCATTGATATTGATGGTGATCTTGCCAGTGCTGACAAGCTTTGAGCGTGCTGCCAAAATGACCACCACCAAACTCATAATGATGATGGTAAACATGGCGACACCGCCAATAATAATTCCAAAATTCATAGTCTCTCCTTATAGCGTCATACCGCCAAATGACATAAAACCCAATGCCATTAAGCCTGCGGTAATAAAGGTAATGCCAAGACCACGAAGGGGAGCGGGGACATCTGAATATTTTAATTTTTCGCGAATGCCCGCCATGGCAACAATGGCAAGCATCCAGCCAAAGCCTGCGCCCACACCATAAACCACTGATTCACCAAAGTTATAATCGCGCTCCACCATAAACAAGACACCGCCCATGATGGCGCAGTTGACCGTAATAAGAGGTAGAAAAATCCCCAAAGCATTGTATAGGCTAGGTATAAACTTATCCAAGAACATTTCAAGAATCTGCACAACCGCAGCAATCAAAGCGATGTAGCTTAAAAATCCCAAAAAGCTAAGGTCGGTATTGGGAAATCCTGCCCAAGCCAATGCGCCATCTTTGAGCAAATACTGATACAGCAAATTGTTTAAGGGCACCGTGATTGCCATAGTAAAGACAACCGCCACACCCAAGCCAATGGCGGTGGATACTTTTTTGGATACGGCAATAAAAGTACACATACCCAAAAAGTAAGCAAGCGCCATGTTTTCAATAAAAACAGACGTAATAAATAAACTAATATAGTGTCCCATTAGTGCTTCTCCATGCCTTTAGACTGTGGTTTCATCACAAATTCAGCGGGTTCTTGTTGGTCTTTTTTCCAAAGACGCAAGATGACTATAAATAGGGCAATCACAAAGAAGGCTGATGGAGGCAGTAATAAAAGTCCATTGGGTACATACCAACCGCCATCAGCTACTTTGGAGAGGATTTGTATGTCAAACAATGAGCCATTACCAAACAATTCGCGAATAATAGCAACCAAAAACAGCATTAAAGAATACCCTAAGCCATTACCCAAGCCATCTAAAAAGCTAGGAATGGGCGGATTACTCATCGCAAAGGCTTCAGCACGTCCCATGACAATACAGTTGGTGATAATAAGACCGATAAATACAGATAGTGATTTACTGATATCATAAACCACTGCTTTTAAAATTTGGTCAACCACAATCACCAAAGACGCAATGACTACCATCTGTACAATAATACGAATGGAGGCAGGAATCTTGCTACGAATAATGGAGATAAAAAAGCTAGAAAATGCTGTCACCAATGTTAGTGCAATGCCCATGACAAGCGCATTTTTAATGCTAATAGTCACAGCCAATGCCGAACAAATACCCAGCACCTGTACTGCAATGGGGTTATTGTTAATGATTGGAGAAATTAGCATTTTGTTTGTATCTTGTGACATATTAGCCCTCCTTACCCGCTTTTAGGTTGTCCAAAAATGGCTTATAGCCACGTTCACCAAGCCAAAATTGCACCATTTTATTCACACCCAAACTGGTGATGGTCGCTCCAGTTACACCATCTACATAGTTAGGTGTTGGTTTGGGCGTGCCTGATTTGACCACACCTGCACTTACTGTGCCGTTGTCATCATAGGCTTTTTTGTCTGTCCATTGGCTGCGCCACTTTGATTCTTCAATCAATGCACCCAAGCCAGGGGTTTCTTTGTGTTGATAAAAACTCAACCCCTCAATGGTATTGATGTCATTTTTTAGGGTAATAAAGCCATAAATTTGCCCCCACAATCCTGAACCATTGATGGGTAGGACAATTGAGCTTAAAGCGCCTTTGTCATCTTTGATAAGATAGACAGTGGCAAATTTGGGAATAGCACCAATGCGTGCAGGGTCGTCATTACCAAGGTCAATGTTAAGCTTGGGATCTTTGGCAGCCTTGTTGGCATCATAGCTATCAACATTGGTGATGCCTGCAGCTTTTAGCTCTTCTTCGCTGGCATAAACGCCTTTGCTTAAATCAACCAGCTTCATCTCTACATTGGCAAAACGTGCTTCTGCGTCAGCGGCTGTATCTTTGGCAGGGTCAAATAAGTTGGCTGCCATTAAGATGTTTTTGTTGCGGTCAAGGGTAATGTTCTTGTCCTGTTTAGGCTTCATACTAATGGCTGCCACCGATACCATGACCGAACATACCAAACACAGTACCAATGCTGTTGCAATGGTGGTGATATTACTATTCTTGGCTGACATGACGTAATCTCCGTGCTGTTTGACGTTTGATGTTGGCTTGAGTCACAAAGTAGTCAAAGAGTGGGGCAAACAAGTTAGCAAATAAAATTGCTAGCATAATACCTTCAGGGAAGGCTGGATTGACTACGCGAATAACAACAGTCATAAAGCCAATTAATAAACCATAACACCAGCGACCTATGTTGGTATGCGCCGCTGACACAGGGTCAGTTGCCATAAAGACCGCCCCAAACATAAAGCCACCAATGACCAAATGCCAGTGTGGCGCAAGGCTCATCATGGGGTTTTCGCCACCAATCATATTAAAGACAAAGGCAGTTGCCACAAGTCCAATAATACAGCCTGCAATCACGCGCCATGATGCAATTTTGGTATATACCAAAATAACAGCACCAATCAAAATAGCCAGTACAGACGTCTCACCAATAGACCCTTGCATATTACCAAGAAATGCGTCCGTCCATGTGATGGCATTGCCGTACGCATCCACAAATTTATCTGCGGTCACACCCATGGCTGCAAGCCCCAATGGCGTTGCGCCACTAAAGCCATCCACCGCCGTCCAAACAGCATCGCCACTAATGGCAGCAGGGTAAGCAAAGTACAAAAAGGCACGTCCTGCCAGTGCAGGGTTGAGGAAGTTTTTGCCTGTACCACCAAAGACTTCTTTGGCAACCACCACCCCAAAACTAATACCAAGCGCCACTTGCCACAAAGGAATGCTAGGGGGAAGTGTTAGGGCAAACAGCACCGAGGTAACAAAAAACCCCTCATTGACTTCGTGTCCACGCACCACCGCAAAGACAATTTCCCAAAAAATCCCCACCACAAAAGTGACAAGATAAATAGGCAAAAACTGCATCGCACCATACACAAAACACGCCCAAATGCTATTAGGGTCATAGCCTGCCAAACCTGTAATTACAGTGCGCCACCCTGTTGGTGTCAGCCCCATAGATTGTATGGCAGTCAAAGCATGAAAGCCGACATTGTACATTCCAAAAAACATCACAGGGAAAGTACATAGCCAAACAGTAATCATAATGCGTTTTAAATCAATGCCATCGCGCACATGACTGGCACTGTATGTTTGAGATGAGGGCTGACGAAAAAAGGTGTCAAACATCTCAAAGACAGCATAGTATTTTTCGTATTTACCACCTTTTTTGAAGGACGGCTCCATACGGTCAAAAATATTATGGATAAATTTCATCGTTAGCCTTCCTGCTCAATACGGGTCAAGTTATCACGCAAAATATCACCAAATTCATACTTACCAGGCGATATAAAGGTACACAACGCCAAATCTTCTTCGTCTAGTTCCAGCGCCCCTAAATCCACCGCTGTGACAATGTCTTCAACAATCAGCGCACGCAAAAGCTGGGTGGGCAAATAATCTTGGGGCATGACACGCTCAAATGACCCAATAGGCACCATCGCACGCGGCGAACCATTGGTGCTGGTGGTAAAAGCGTATTTTTTGCCTTTAAAAAATTGCGACAGATAAATAGGAATGGCTGAAAAACGGTTGGCACCCAAGGTGAAAAAGTGCATGGCAGGGCGCTCACGACCTTCCGCCAGTGCCGATACTTGATAATGAAAACGTCCCAAATAGGCAATTTTTCCATCCGCCTTGCGTCCTGATAGCACCGACCCTGAAATCACGCGATTGTCATTGCCGTTGAGTTCACCTGCAGTGAGTGCCTCTAAGTAAGCACCACGAATGGTACGAATTAGACGGGGATTTTTAACTACAGGACCTGCTAGGCTAATTAGGCGTTCGGTATAAAGTTTGCCTGTAGTGAATAACTTACCAATAGCAATCACATCTTGGTAGCCAATTGTCCATACGGTCACACCACGCGCTAAAGGGTGCAAAAAGTGAATGTGTGTGCCTGCATTCCCTGCAGGGTGTACACCCACAAAACTCTCATAAATGGTTTGGTTGCCACTGGCGGTATTACTAACCTTTTCGGGGGCATTTTTGCCATGGCAGACAAACGTTTTGGGGGATAATACAGACAAAACACGTAGCCCATCATTAAAGGCATGAATGTGCTCTTTGATGACCATATCAGGGTCAATGGCTAATGGATTGGTGTCAGTTGCTGTCACAAAGATGGCGGCAGGCGTACTGTCAATCTCTGGAGTGCGACTAAAGGGGCGAGTGCGAAATGCCGTCCATTCGCCTGAATTGATGAGTTGCTCTTTGATGGTTTGTTTATCCAAGCTAGCAAGCGCACTGCTGTCATAGCGATTAAAGGTGATTTCATCGCCTTTGGTGTCTACATCAATAACCAAACTTTCAAAAACACGGCGCTCACCACGATTGATAGCAACCACCCGTCCAGCCACGGGAGCGGTGTAAATAACGCCAGCTCTTTTTTTGTCTTCAAAGACAGGCTGACCTTTGGCAACCACATCCCCTTCTTTGACACGCATGGTAGGTCGCATACCAATATAATCATAACCAATAAGGGCGACCTGCGTTGGAGTGTGTTCGCTGATGGTTTGGGCAGGAGCGCCTTCAATAGGCAAATCCAAGCCTTTTTTGATAGTAATCATAAGCCAACTACTTCAATAATAGGACCAAAACACACCAGTCCCACCTATGTTATGTCTGCTTATTCAGACGCATCAATGCGTTCAAATCATGATGAGCATTCCTACCTCATCAATAAACGTATTGTATGGGTGGCAACTGGCTACCAAAATACAAAAACAAGCCTATCAACATATCATAGGCTTAGGTGCTTTTTAGGCACGCAATATTATTTGTGATTATACGTTACTTTTGTGTAAAATTACAGTAAAACATTAAAAAAACACTCACTTTACCCAAAACTCTCCCACCTTAATATCATAAGTATACAAGCGTTCGTGTCACTTTGATTTTATTTTTAGGCTAAAAATGGTATAGTGAGCAAAACTCAATCAGGGGTATTGATGGATATTTTTATATACAGCCTAAGCATCTTGGTTGTGGTAGCAAGCTTTTGGTCGCTCATTCCTTATAATGCATGGTGGGTACGTGGCGCTGATTTTCCTAGATTGCAATTATTAGTGCTTGGCATAGGGTGTCTTGTTGTATTGTTATGGCGCGGACAGTTTGATGGCGTTAATGGCTTACTGTTGGCAGCCTTAATATTAGCGCTGATTTATCAAATCAAAATGGTCATTCCCTATACACCACTATACCCCACCCAAGTCAAAAAGGTAGCTCCAAGCCAACAAGATAGCAATCGCCAATTGTCTCTTTTGGTTAGCAATGTACTAACCAGCAATCCTCATCATGACAGACTTATCACACAAATCACCCAGTACCATCCTGATGTCATACTCACCCTAGAAACAGATGACGCATGGGAGCGCTCATTAACTGCCATTGAAACAGAATATCCTTATAGTATCAAAGTCCCTTTGGATAATTTATATGGTATGCACTTGTACAGTCGCCTACCCATCATAGCACAAGAGATTAAATTTTTATTAAGTGAACACATTCCCTCCATTCATGCCAAAATCCGCTTACCCTGTGGCAAGCCTGTCATGCTCCATTGCTTGCACCCAGAGCCTCCCAGCCCAACCGAAGCAGATGAATCCACTCTAAGAGATGCCGAATTACTCATGGTTGGACAGGTAGTCAAAGATGCGCCCCATAGCTGTATTGTGATGGGTGATTTAAATGATGTTGCTTGGTCACGTACCACCCAGCTTTTTGGGCGCATTAGCGGACTGCTAGACCCTCGAGTGGGGCGCTACTTTGTCAATACATTTCATGCTGATTTTTGGTGCTTGCGTTGGTCATTGGATCATGTGTTTCACAGCAGTGATTTTGCTTTGGTAGAAATGAAGCGCCTACCTCACATTGGTTCAGACCATTTTCCTGTTTATACTGTGTTGCAGTATGATGGCAATTTTGAAGAGTATCACGATGAACCCATCAAAAAAACAGGCGATACCCAACTAGCCTCACAAAAAATCCAAGAAGGACTACAAAAAGCCAAAGAAGAAGGGGTGGAAACCACTGATACGCTATAAATCTGCCAGCTGATTCTTCACTCATCTGGCACCACGTTTGGCACTATCATAAGTCCAACACAAACCTTGCCCCCTGCTCAATATGCACCCACGCTGTATCAAGCATTGGCAGTACGATGTCTTGTTGTGTTATCAAAAGCCCAATTTCTGTACAGCCCAGCACCACGCCTTTTGCACCTTGACTTTGTAAATTGCCAATCACTTGTAAATAGCGCTGTTTGGACGCTGTAGTTATTTTGCCCAAAGTCAATTCATCAAAAATAATGCGATGAATGTCCGCTTGCTCACTTTCATCAGGCACAAGGCAGTCAATGCCAAAACTGGCAAGTCTGTCCTTATAAAAAGCTTCACGCATGGTAAAAGCCGTGCCTAGCAAAGCCACTTGCTGAAGATTTTGCGCCAAAATCGCCTGTGCAGTAGTGTCCGCAATATGCAAAAACGGCACATCAATGGCAGCGATGATGTCATCTGCCACCTTATGCATGGTGTTGGTGGCAAGCATGATACCTTCTGCACCCATGTCTTGTAGGCGTTTGGCAATGTCAGCAAGTTTTTGCCCTGCCCTACCCCAATCGCCATCACGTTGATACTGGGCAATCTCTTCAAAATTGACACTATATACAATCAAAGGGGCGGACGTATTGCCGCCTTTTTGTTCATTGACAAGCCGATTAATGCCGTCATAATAAATGGCGGTGGACGCAGGCGACATACCGCCAATAATACCTAGGGCATTCTGACACTTCATAACACTATTATGATTTAGCAATGATTTAGAAAAAAACATGGCGTTTTTGCCTTAAAAATGGCTAAATCTTGAGTTTCATCGTCAAATTGCTTATTGATATATTAATATCAATGGCGCAATTTTCCTTGAAACTTCTGCGATTTTGCTCATTTTTAATGGCAAATATGAAATGTCAAAATGCCCTAGTGTTTTCATTTTTTCTCCCTAAAAACAAAAACCAGCCGCAAAGGGTTGGTTTTTGTGGTTTTATGCTTGATTAGCGCAAAAACGCCCGTGCGTTACGGAACAGTCTTAGCCATGCGCCGTCTTTATCCCACTGACTTGGCTTCCAAGAGTGATTGATGGCACGCAAATTACGCTCTGGGTGTGGCATCATCAAGGTAACTCGCCCATCATTACTACACACACCCGTAATGCCTTGTGGTGAGCCGTTGGGGTTTAGGGGGTAGCGTTCGGTGGGATTGCCAGCGCTGTCCACATAACGCAGGGCAATTTGACCATGAACGGTCAGCTCGGCAAGCGCCTTATCAGACAACTGCGCATACCCTTCACCGTGCGCCACAGCGATGGGCAAAATGCTGTCTTGCATACCTTTTAATAGTACCGACTTGGTGCGCTCCACACGGACATTGATCGTGCGTGCTTCAAAACGGGCAGACTGATTATAAGTAAAGCGTGGGAAATGCTCTGCCCCCACCATCAAGTCTTTGAGCTGACTCATCATCTGACAGCCGTTACACACGCCAAGGGTAAAGGTTTCAGGGCGATGGAAAAATCTAGCAAACATCATGCGCAGTTCGTCATGAAACAGCACCGAATTTGCCCAGCCAGAGCCTGCACCCAAGACATCGCCATAACTAAAGCCGCCACACGCCACCAAGCCTTCAAAATCACGCAAATTGACCCGACCACTCATCAAATCGCTCATGTGTACGTCAATGGCGTCAAAACCTGCCAGCTTAAAGCCTGCGCCCATTTCTACATGACCGTTCACGCCTTGTTCACGCAAAATCGCCACTTTGGGCGTGGTGGTACGGCTATTGAGATACGGCGCTTCGATGGCTTGATTTAGGTCATAATTGGCAAAAGCGGTCAAGCCGTGATGGTTGGTGTCAGCAATCAGCGCAAATTCTTGGTCAGCGCAGTCAGGATTATCACGCAGACGAGCAATGGCGTGGCTCACCTTTGTCCATTCTTGTTGCAATTTGGCACGTTTAAAGCTGTAGGTTTGTTCATGGGTAACGATGGTCAAATCGTCTACATCGCCACCGCCCTTAATGGTTTCTTTGACTGTACCAATTTGGCTAAGTAGCTCGCCCACACCCATCTTATCTACCAAAGCGACAAAGTCCGCTTGCGCATTTGGCAATACTTGCACCACTGCGCCAAGCTCTTCGGCAAACAATTCACCCAACACATTTTGACTGGTCAAACCAAGCTCAATCGCCACTCGTGCGGTAAACTGCATTTCTGCCACGGTCGCCACAAGACCGCCATCAGAAATGTCATGATACGCACAAATCAGCCCTTGTTTGTTGGCTTCTTGAATAAAATCAAAGAACTTGGTTAATTCACTGGCGCTGTCCACATCGGGGCAGTCATCGCCAAGCTGGCTGATGGTCTGAGCAAGAATTGAGCCACCCAAACGGAATTTGCCTTTTGACAAATCAAGACGATACAAGAAACTGTCTTGGTTGGTCAGTTCAGGCGTTAGGGTTTTGTGAACATCAAGCACAGGCGCAAACCCTGTAATTACAAGGCTTAACGGCGACACCACTTGTTTATCGCCGTCTTTGTCCGACCAAGTGGCACGCATGGACAAGCTGTCTTTGCCCACAGGAATACAAATGCCCAGCGCAGGGCACAGCTCTTCGCCAATGGCGTGCACTGCATCAAAAAGCGCTGCGTCTTCTTTGTCTTCGCCACACGCCGCCATCCAGTTGGCTGACAGCACAATGTCGCTGATTTTGTTAATGCGTGCCGATGCCAAATTGGTGATGGTTTCTGCCACCGCAAGACGGGCAGACGCTTTGGGATTAATCAGCGCCACAGGGGTACGCTCGCCCATCGCCATCGCTTCACCCGTATCGGCAAGCAGTCCTGTGGTCGTTACCGCAGCGTCCGCCACGGGTACTTGATAAGCACCCACATACTGATCTCGTGCAATCATGCCCGTGATAGAGCGGTCGCCAATGCTGATTAGGAATGATTTGCTCGCTACAGTTGGGTGGCGCAAAACGTCTTGAATACTGTCGCTTAGACTGATGTTGGCTAAATTTAAAGGTTGTAGTTTGGGCGCTTGGCGGTTAAAGCTGCGTTTCATTTTTGGTGTGCCGCCCAGCAGCACTTGCATGGGTAAGTCCACAGGCTGCTCAGGCAAAAGCGTGTCATCTACTTTGAGATGGCGGACATCGGTTGCCACCCCAAGCACCGCATAAGGACAACGTTCACGCTGACAAATCTCATCAAAACGGGCTTCATCACTGGGACGAATCGCCAAAACATAACGCTCTTGGGCTTCGTTTGACCAAATTGCCATCGGCGACATACCCGCTTCTAGCGATGGCACTTTACGCAAATTCAAATGCGCACCAAGCTCGTGGTCATTGACAAGTTCAGGCATGGCATTAGACAATCCGCCTGCGCCCACGTCATGAATAGACACAATGGGGTTATGCTCTGCCCCCATCGCCCAACAAGTGTCAATCACTTCTTGGCAGCGGCGTTCCATTTCGGCATTATCACGCTGCACAGAAGCAAAATCCAGCCCTTCGTCCAAGTCGCCACTGTCCACCGAACTTGCCGCACCGCCACCAAGCCCAATTTGCATGGCAGGACCGCCTAAGACAATAAGCAAATCGCCTTCACTGATGGCATTTTTTTGTACCAAATCTCGCTTAATGTTGCCATAGCCCCCTGCAATCATGATGGGCTTATGATAACCACGCATTTGTGAGCCGTCTTGGTTGTCGCTTATATCCAACTGAAAACTTCTAAAATAGCCTGTCAAATTGGGGCGACCAAACTCATTACTAAACGCCGCACTACCCAAAGGCGCTTCGGTCATAATCTCAAGTGCTGATGCCATGCGTTCAGGCTTGCCGTAGTCTTTAGTGGAAACTTGTCCACTGCTTTCCCATTTTTCGGGCATATTAGGCAAGTGCAAATGCGACACATGAAAACCTGCCAGCCCTGCTTTGGGCTTACCGCCACGACCTGTCGCCCCTTCATCACGAATCTCACCGCCCGATCCTGTCGCCGCTCCTGCAAAAGGGGCAATCGCTGTGGGGT
>JBHBMT010000032.1:0-4209 GCA_041773075.1 Moraxella sp. | reverse complement strand
TGCGTTGTAAAATAACTTAGTTTGAAACTCAAACTAGATTGCGTCCCGTTCGTCTAGTGGCCTAGGACCCCGCCCTTTCACGGCGGTAACAGGGGTTCGAATCCCCTACGGGATGCCACTTATTCCAAAAAAGCCCAAGGTTATCAACTTTGGGCTTTTTTATTGTATCACTCATCAAAGGACGGTTATGGCAAATTTCAACACCCATCTTGGGGTGGCATTGGCAGTCAGTTCAGCACTGGCAGGAGCAAGCTTCATGGCAGGCATAACTACCGCTTGGCAAACGCTAAGTCTTACCCTCCTTGGTGCGATTGGTGGTTTGTTGCCCGACATTGACCTTGATAACTCACGCATTGGCAATGCTGCTTTTTTGGTGGCAAGCTTACTACTGGCAATATTTATCACTTTGGTTGGTGTCAAGCGCTACGCTTTGTCTTGGGCAGACGCCTTAGTGGTAGTAGGCACAACCTTTTTTAGCATACGCTTTGGGGTCTTTGCACTATACAGCAAATTAACCGTTCATCGAGGTATGGTGCATTCTATCCCTTATATGGCAGTATTTGCACTGGGATTGGTGGTTGTATTATCTCGTATGCTGTCTTTTTCTGCGATGCTAAGCTGGCTTTGTGGGTTATTTTTGTTTTTGGGTGCATTGGTGCATTTGGTCTTGGATGAGCTTTTTAGTATCAATGTCTTAGGTTTAAAGGTCAAGCGCTCTTTTGGCACTGCTTTTAAATTTTTTGAGCGCAAAAAAGCACTCGCCTATTTTGGGCTTTATGGTCTAGTGGCGTTTCTGTGGTATTTATGCCCCTCTATCACACCTGTATTACAAGCTTTGCCCAAGGCGCTATAACCACAAACACCAGAAAAACAAACCTAAAACACACCCACAACATAAGCACTAGAACACCTAGCGCTTATGTTTTATGGCTTTACCACCACCAACACCCGAATACTATCAGGCACTAAGGACAGTGTTTCTAGCGCTTGTACACCCTGCTCTTTTTGGGCAACCAAAGCCTCAATCTCATCTTCACGAATGTTAGGATTGACCATTTGCAGCTGTGCAAGGCGACCAATTTCCTTATCAAAATACGCCGAAAATTGTCCTGTTGCACGTTTGGCAATATCCTCTAATTGCTGCTTGGCGATGGCATCAGCCTCTTTGTAGCGCTTTGTAATCACTTCTGCGCGCGCCTTGACCACTTGGCGTGCACGTTGACGATCCAGACGCTCAATTAATGGGGCTATTTTTTCAGGGGTAGCCACCGCGCTTAAGTCATCACCTGTTTCTGCCAAAAACACCCTAATATGATTGTTTGGCAAAAATGCATTTAAGTTCAATAGCTTGGGCGCAATGGATTCAATGCGGAAATTCACTTCTAACAATATCATACCCTGTGGCATCGCACTGCTATGTAATGTTGCCACCGCTGTATTGCCAAATGATGTGATGGTCAGCATCTCATAAATGCTCTGCATTAAGGGATGCTCATGCGTCATATACTGAAGCTCTTCGCGCACCAAGGCTTGCGGGCGCTTAAAGGTCAAGCTCATACCCTCTTCACCCAATGGCAATCCTGACAAGCACTCTTCGTGCATTTCGGTCATATCAATCGGTGGGACAACCCACGAACCATCACGCTGCTCATTATACTCAATATTGACTGCTGTAAAAAATCTATCCAAAAACTTAGGCAATAAAGTACTGTTGTCAAAATCACGCATCGCTGCAGCAATGCGTGCTGATACCCTTGGTCGGCATGAATTGTACTCAAGCAGTCTGTCTCGTCCTGCTTGCAACTCCATCTCTAGTGCTTGGCGATGTGCTGCTGCTTCACCAACCAGCTCTGCCAAGGCTGCACGGACATCCTCGCTGTCAGGTGCCAACAGCAAAGGTTGTAGCTCGTGAATAAAGGCATCTTGTACGGCTTGGGCGGTTGGACTGATGTGATTAAAGATATTGAGCGCGCCATCATACCAATGATACAGGCGCTCTTGGGCGCTTGATGCCACAAAAGGTGTGTGCAAAGTGATTTTTTGGGCTTGTCCTATACGGTCAAGTCGCCCAATCCGCTGCTCTAAGGTATCGGGGTTGGCAGGTAAATCAAACAACACCAAATGATGAGCAAATTGAAAATTACGCCCCTCCGAACCAATCTCTGAACACAACAAAATCTGCGCGCCTGCCTCATCTGCAAAATACGCTGCTGCTTGGTCGCGCTCAAGCAAGCTCATCTCTTCGGTAAATACTGCTGTCTTAATGCCTGCATGCAGTCTTAATGCCAGCTCCAAACTTTGCGCCACTGTGCCACTGCGAGCAATCAGCAGCACTTTTTCAAACTTTAGGGTGTGCTTGAGCAGTTGAATCAACCAAGGCACTCTTGGGTCATCTTCTAGCCATGTGCCATCAGGATAATTTTCCTCCCCCCATAGTTGCTCTTTTAGGTTGCCTTGAGTGCGAAAGCTCTGCTGCCAGCTACTTGGCATCGGCAAAGGATAGGCGATATTTTGGCGTCCATAAAATCCTTGGACGCTGTCGCGCGTATTACGAAACAGCACCCGTCCTGTGCCATGGCGGTCAAGCAATTCATTGATGACTTGGGTGCGAATGGTGTCATCTTCATTAATCGCACTCAAACTCTCTACAGGTAATACCAATACGCCTGCCACAGCGTTGATTTGCTTTTCTGACAGCGCCACCCCATCAATCAAGGCAGTTGCCATCTGTGCAACAAGCTCGAAATCTGCTTGTTCATCAATAAATGCCTCCAAGTCATCAAAGCGGTCTTTGTCAAGCAATCTTAACCGCGCAAAATGACTCTCCACGCCCAATTGTTCGGGGGTTGCTGTCAGCAATAACATTCCTTTAACACGCTCAGCAAAGGCGGCTACCAATTGATATTTGTCGTTACCCCCTGTTTGCTCATCCCAATGACAGTGGTGCGCCTCATCTACCACCAACATATCAAAGCCTGCACCATACGCCTGCTCAAACAAATCAGCATGATCAAGCAATAAATCAATGCTGGCAATAATACACTGTTCAGTCAAAAAGACATTTTGTTCAGGATTATGCTCTTTGATGGCAGCAGTGCGTACCAAATCAAACAAGGCAAACTCAAGATTAAAACGGCGCTTTAATTCAATCATCCATTGATATTGCAAACTGTCAGGCACCAACACCAAAATACGCGCCGCCTTGCCTGTTAATAGCTGCTGATGCATAATCAGCCCAGCCTCAATGGTTTTGCCAAGCCCCACCTCATCTGCCAATAACACTCTTGGTGCAAGGCGTTTACCCACTTCATGGGCAATATAAAGCTGATGATTGATAATATCTACGCGCGCGCCCATCAAGCCACGCAGTGGATGGCGACTGAGCATATTGCGCATTTTTAGGGCATCTGTGCGCAACTCATACCAATCATGGCGCTCAATCCGCCCTGCCAACAACCGCTCCAATGGCTTGGCAAGCGTAATATTAGCGCCCAAGCGCGTCTCCATCAAAGACTTGCCACAACTTAAATGGTAGCGCACCACTCCTGAAATTGTCTCTACCTTTGTAACTACATGACAAGCGCCTTCTTGGTCGGTAATGGTGTCGCCCACCGCAAACACCACTCGCGACAATAGCGCTGATGCTTTGGCATAAACGCGCGTTTCTTCGCTTTGAGGAAATAATACCTGCACCGAGCGGTCATCCACCTCAATAACCACACCCAACCCCAAATCGCTTTCGCTGTCTGAAAGATACCGCTGTCCAATGGCAAATTGTTCTGTCATATATCGCTCTTTTTTCTCTACACGCTTGTTAAAGCCAATCTATCAAGCGCCCTATTTATGCCTATTTTATCAGTTTTCAAGAGTGGGTGCTGTGCTTTTGTATTTTTTTGGTAAAATTTGCCCACACACCAGCAGTTCAAGATGTCACCAGCCCAATAAGCCAATGAAGTGGTGTTGTGAAATCGGCAGCCGCTATGATATAGTGACCACTTAACCCAATGTTGCAACTGTATTGGTACTTTTTTGGGGCTGAATTTACAATCCAAGTGCAACAAAAAAAGAAGTACTCATCAACTAGAATATAATTTTGTTTCCACACAAAAACCACTTCCAAATGATGAGCACTTCCTACCAACATCTTACAATAAACGAGCGGGAAAAAATAATGAGTTTACTTGTACAAGGCAAAAAACAAGCAGAAAT
>JBHBMT010000031.1:0-3070 GCA_041773075.1 Moraxella sp. | reverse complement strand
GCAAAATAACGTGCAATATAGGTTGCTGCTTCACTGCGCTCAATACCTAACTGTTTAGCAAGTCCAAAAGCGCTCATGCCATAAAGTAGCCCAAAGTTTACCGCTTTTGCTGAACGGCGTTCCATAGCGGTGATGTCATCAATTGGCTTATTGAGGATTTCACTGGCGGTGGCACTATGAATATCTAGTCCTTGATGAAAGGCAGAAATAAGACGCTCATCTTGACTAAAATGCGCCATAAGTCGCAGTTCAATTTGCGAATAATCCGCCGCTAACAAGAGCTTATCGCTAGGAGCAATAAAGGCTTCACGAATCAGTCTGCCTGTATTGGTGCGAATGGGGATGTTTTGTAAATTGGGGTCAGATGAGGACAAGCGCCCTGTACTTGTCAAGGCTTGGTGGTAACTGGTATGTACGCGCCCTTGTTTATCACAGGCTTTGTCTAGGGCATCTGTGTAGGTGCTTTTTAGTTTGGATAAGCTTCGGTGCTCAAGCACTACATCTACTAAGGGGTGTTCAAGTTTGGCAAGGGTGGCTTCTGAGGTGGAGTATTGTCCTGTTTTGGTTTTTTTGCCGCCTGTTAAGCCCAGTTTGCCAAACAAAATATCACCAAGCTGCTTGGGGCTTGCCACATTAAAAGGTTCACCTGCCAATTCAAAGGCTTGCATTTCTAGCTCACGAATTTGCCCATCAAAGCGCACAGACAATTCCGCCAAAAATTTGCGCGCCACCAAAATACCTGTTTGCTCCATTTGGGTTAAAATCTGTGCGATGGGGATTTCTATATGACGCAAAAGACGCCAAGCGGTAGCATCATGTTGAAAGTAGGCGCTAAACACATCAAACAGCCTAAAGGTGATGTCGGCATCTTCGCACGCATAGGCGCTGGCGGTATCAAGGTCAATTTTGTCAAAGCTTAGCTGTTTTGCGCCTTTGCCTGCGATGTCCTCAAAAGTAGTGGTTGTCACGCCTAGATACTGCTGCGCCAAATCATCAAGATTGTGACGAGTGGCAGAGGCATTAATCACATAACTGGCAAGCATGGTATCCATTGTCCAATTGGTATGGCTATTCCCAAGCAAATTGATACCATAATTGGCAAAAATATGCGTGTCGTATTTTAGGTGCTGCCCAATTTTGCCAACAGCAGGGTTTTCTAATAAAGGTTTGAGTTTGGCTAAAACATCATCAAGTGGCAGCTGATTATCCAAAAGCACACTAAGCTCATCACAATGCGCGAGGGGAATGTAATAGGCTTCAAAGCTTTTTGGGGCGATGCTAATGCCTACCAGCTGTGCGTGTTGCCAGTTGATATTGGTGGTTTCGGTATCAATGGCAAAATAAGGCGCGGTGTTTAGGCGCTCAATTAGCGCATCAAGTGCCTGCATGGTGGTGATGGTGTGGTATTGAGGTGTTTGCTCTGGTAGTGTGATAAAAGAAGGTGGCGTATCTTTTTGGGGTGGGGTGTTGTCTTTGGGAGTGGTGGGCGGGGCGTTAGGCGCATCCAATGCCAAGCTAGAGAGCTGGGCTTGGGTTTGTTTAAGTTCTTTGGCAAATTCAAGCTCTTGATATAGCTGATATAAGGCAGGTACATCAGGTGTGCTAGGGGCTAAATCTTGCCAATCAAAGGGCAGTTTTAGGTTGGTGACAATGGTGGCAAGCTGCTTATCTAGGGCAATTTGTTCAGTGTGTGCTAGGATATTTTGACCAACTACGCCTTTGATATTGGCAGCTTGGGCAATGATGTTTTCTAGGGTGTCATAGTCGTTAAGAAGTTTGCTGGCGGTCTTTGCGCCTACTTTTGGCACGCCCATAATGCCATCAGACGCATCGCCCATCAAGGTGAGGTAGTCAATCATTTGACTAGGACGAATGCCAAATTTATCAATCACCCCTGCAACATCTGTAGTGACACCTTTAAAGCCATCTTCTAGGGTGACAGCTGCATTGACAAGCTGTGCCATGTCTTTGTCCCCTGTGGAAATCACTACCTTAAATCCTGCTTGACAAGCACGATAGGCAAGCGTGCCAATAATATCATCAGCCTCATATCCTTCTAATGTGATTAAGCGAATCCCCAAGGCTTTGATAAGAGCGTGAACATAAGGAATTTGCACTGCCAACTCTTCGTCCATAGGCGGGCGGTTGGCTTTGTATTTTTCGCTCATTTGGTGGCGAAAGGTGGGTGCTTTGGTGTCAAATGCCACTGCCATATAGGCAGGTTTGTGGGTATTGATAAGTTTGTTGAGTGCGTTTAAGACACCGCGCACAGCATTGGTGGGCAATCCTGCTTGATTAGATAAGGGTGGCAACCCATGAAAACA
Organism: Moraxella sp.; assembly: GCA_041773075.1. Taxonomy (GTDB): domain Bacteria; phylum Pseudomonadota; class Gammaproteobacteria; order Pseudomonadales; family Moraxellaceae; genus Moraxella. The sequence goes on along the minus strand of JBHBMT010000031.1, from coordinate 746 downwards.
ACGAAATAAATAATAAGAGCCGTCCACCAAAACAACAGTGGGTGCATCAGCTTTGATGTGACTGGTATCAAAAATGGCAAGATTGGGAATGGGGTCGCTGGCAAGTAGGGCGGTGTTGCTTAGAGTGTCGGTCATAATAGGTCTTAATTAAAAAAAGAATGGAGGGATTATAGCATATTTGTAGCACATGGGTGTATGCAGTAGGCAGTCAAAGATGGTATATAAGCCAACATAGAGACGATATGATAGGCGCTTTGTTTCTCTTGTGATACAATGTGGCGATGTTGATTAAAGGTATTTGATATGACCACATCATCTTCAAGCACTTACCACGACACAGGCTCATTTTTTGGTTCATTATGGATGGTGGTGGGCGCAGTGTGCTTTACCATCATGGGGATTTTGGTCAAGATGACGGGGCTGAGATTCGCCATGCACGAGTACGAACTGGTGTTTTGGCGAGTGGTGTTCGCTGCGGTGGTGCTTGGCGTGCAGGCGCTGTTGATGAAGCAATCCTTTGCTACAGCCTATCCTAAAGAACATTTTTGGCGGTCACTGGCGGGTACGGTCAGTTTATTGATGTTCTTTTTTGGCTTGGTGCATTTGCCGTTGGCAACGGCGATTACCTTTAGCCACACGTCGGCGATTTTTTTGGCGATTTTGTCGGTGGTGATTTTAAAGCAGATGCCAAGCCGTACCACTTGGTTTGCCCTGATACTTGGCTTGATTGGCATTGGGCTGATACT
>JBHBMT010000030.1:0-2756 GCA_041773075.1 Moraxella sp. | reverse complement strand
TCCTGCAATGGTAATTAATCCAAAAACAACAATAGAAGCGCCAGTGAGCACGGGAGTGGGAATGGTGGCAATCATTGCACCAAATTTTGGCGACAGTCCCAACAAGATGGCAAACAGTCCTGCCACCACAAAAATTAAGGTGGAGTAAACGCGTGTGACTGCCATCACGCCAATATTTTCACCATAAGTGGTCATGCCTGTTGAACCAACGCTGCCAGAGAGCATGGTGGCAACCCCGTCTGAAAAAAATGCCTTGCCCAGTTGAGGGCTTAAGTCTTGCCCTGTCATAGCACCCACTGCTTTGATATGTCCTAGATTTTCGGCAACCAAAATAAAAGCGACAGGGGCAATGATTAACATCGCATTATGGTCAAATGCGGGTGCGGCAAAATTGGGTAAACCAAACCATGCTGCTTGAGCAATTTTTGAAAAATCAATGGGTTGTCCAATACCCAATCCATTGGCGACAAGGGCATAAATTAAGTAAGAGGCTGCCAAACCAAGCAAAAGCAACAAACGTTGCACCAGTCCTTTGGTAAACACCGCAACCACACCCATACAAAGCACGGTAACCAAACTCATCCATAATTCAAAGGGTTTGCCTGACACATTGGAAATGGTGACAGGAGCAAGATTTAACCCAATAATCATCACCACAGCGCCTGTGACGACAGGTGGCATGAGTTTTTCAATCCAGCGAGTACCTGTTAGCATTACCAATAGCCCAATGAGTGCATACAAGACACCACAGGCAATAATCCCGCCTAGAGCAACAGACAGATTGGGGTTGGCACCCGAACCTGTGGCGTGTGCTGTGGCAGTAGCTACCACACCAATAAAAGCAAAGCTTGAGCCTAAATAACTAGGAACGCGCCCACCAGTCATCACAAAAAATAAGATGGTACATATCCCTGACATAAAAATGGCAAGATTGGCATCAAACCCCATCAATAGTGGTGCTAGCACAGTGGCACCAAACATCGCAAGGACGTGTTGTATGCCCAAAACAGCACTTTGTAGGGGAGGGAGGTATTCATTGGGCTTAACAGGGTGATGGTCAATGCGCCCTTGATAGGCGTGCCATTTTGGAAACCATGAAGACATAAAAATGCTCTGCTTACAATAGAGAAATAAGAGGGCAATATTGTAGCACAAAGCAGACATTAAGGTAAGATAATGATGAATAACTTGATATAAAAAAATGAGCGCAACATGGGTGCGCTCGTGCTGACAGGGTATTTACAGGAATTGATGTGATGGGCGTGGCTTTGGGTAAGCTTGGGCGATTTGGCGTGCGTAGCGTTTTGGTGCAGCCACACGCGCCAAACCAAAAAATCACACAGTATCTACTTGTTGGAAAATCTGCCAGTTGATGTCATCTTCTAGACCCTCTAAGGTGAAATAGGTGCGATCTTCAGGCAAGCTGATGACATACGGCAGGCGAGTGAGGTAGTATTTTTCGTGAGCGATGGCATAATGACGATAGTCCTCATCATCATTAAACTTTGTCTCATGCTCAATAAAGATGACGGCGCGCGGATTTTCTTTGGCGATGCGCACAATTTGTAAAAAAAACTCCTCGTCAATACCTTCTTTTGCCTCTTTTAGCTCTTCTAAAGTGTATTTGGGTTTGCCAAATCCAAGCTTTGTCCAAAAATTGCCTGACTCCACCTTACTTTCGTAGTGGCGATATTGAGCTATCATGGTGTCCAATTCTTGACTGGAGGCAACCGCCTCATTATAACTGTCTTTAATCTCTTGCATGGCGCAACCAAAGGGCTTGGCGCGCTCTTCATCGGATAAGGTGTTGTCAAACAGCCAAAGTTTGTTTTTTTGGACAAGGGTTTTGATGGCGAGAATTTTGATTTTTAAATTGCGTCCCACAAAAGAATGCCGTGCCAGTGGGTGCATCTGAAAACGAGTGATCAGCTGTATGATATTTTCAAAAAATCCGCCCAAGCCTTGCAACAAAAACTCTCTGTCAGGCTCAGAGTCTTTGGAGAAGCGAATCATCATGGGGAGTTTTTGCAGAACATTACTGGCGAGTGCCTCTTCAAATTTCACAGCGCGTTTGGCAATCATGCGCTCAGTGTCTGAACCATCAAAGCGAAAATTTTGGTCTAACAAAATAGGCTCAAGCTGTTCGTGAATGATACGTTTTAGCATCAGTACAAATTTTTTGATTTCAATATCAATGTTTTTGTCAAGACTAAAAATCCGACCGATTCTATCCAAAAAGAAACGCTGCGCCACAGGGTCGTCTATCAGATGCTTTGGAATTGCAAGACTGTTCAAAAACGCAGCACCACCCACCGTTTCTTCATACAAAAAGCGATGAAGTGAAAAAGGATTGGCATCGGTATGGTCAGAGGGCGCAATCAAAAACCACAAAGCAGGTGTTTCTACCAGTAGCATTTTGCGCTCTTGTGCTTCTTTTTTGATAAAATTGGGAAAGTGAGTGATTTTATACAAATCCAAATCAGGTGCCTCAAAAAACTTAAAGTCATAGCCATGCAGTTCAGATTTGATAAATACTTGCTTTATAAATATTTTTAGAATTTCTTCATTGAGCTGACGACTGTTGGGTGGTAATGTCAATGTGATGCCATCAATCCATTGGGAAAAATCATACAAAAAAGCGCGTCTAAGCTTGGTTTTTTGTGCGATATCTGCTCTTGAGTGACCTGTGGGAATCTTGTCAAAATGGGTAAGTGCCGCCTCTACTTCATGCGCTAGTAGGATGGCTTCATAACCTT
>JBHBMT010000029.1:0-2612 GCA_041773075.1 Moraxella sp. | reverse complement strand
GCAAATACAATGTCACTTTACAAGCCCTAGCAGCTGAAAATGATCTGTCAGTCACCGATGGCGTCTTCATCGGCCAAACCCTAAAACTGCCTAATGGCGCACAAGCGGTGACAACCAGTGCCAGCGCGCCCACTCAGAGCAGTCCACGCAGCAGCTATCAAAGCAGTGCTAATTTGGGTGCGACCGAGAATTATACGGTCAAATCGGGGGAGAGCTTGACTCAACTGGCGAATCGCTTTGGGGTAAGTATCGCTGATTTGGCTGCTGCAAATAACTTGGCCAGCAATGCCAATCTGCGCATCGGACAAGTCATCAAAGTACCAAAGCTCACCACCACCTACACCGTCAAATCAGGCGATGGCCTAATCTCATTGGCGCGTCGATTTGGCATCAGTACGGATGAGCTTGCCAAGATGAATAATTTAGAACCAAATGCCAATTTGCGCATCGGACAAGTCCTCACCGTGCCGAATAAATAATAGCAAAATAAAACCCCATCTAAGTTGAACCGCACCCCAAAAGTTAGACACTTTTGGGGTGTTTTTATGACCAAATACACAGACGACCTTAAACTTTCAGTCATTCATCATTGTCTGAATGGACATGGCTATAAGCAAACAGCCAAAGCTTTTGGTATGGACTGCAAACAAGTAGAGCTTTGGGTGAAGCTCTATCAAGCCCATGACATTGATGGTATTCGCACAAGAACAAGCAAAACTGTTTATTCATCAGAATTTAAGCACCATGCTGTATTACAGATATTGGCAGGTAAATCCATCAGACAACTTGCCATAGAGCTTAACATTTCAAATCCTGCTTTATTATCAAACTGGTTAAAAGCATATCAAAATCATGGTATTATGGGACTACATCCAAAATCCAAAGGCAGAAAACCCATGCATACAACCAATACTAATCAAGCACACTTTAGTTCTAAACCTGATGATAAAAAGACCCAAGCTGAGTTGATTGCTGAACTACAGTACTTACGCATGGAGAATGATGTCTTAAAAAAGTTAGAAGCCTTGGAGCGTCAGCAAGCAAAAAACAACGCCTTGCAAACAAAATAACCGTGATTGACGAACTAAGGCAACTACATCCATTAAAACACTTGTTGGTTCATCTTGGTGTTGCCAAAGCAACCTTTTATTATCATCTTAAACGGTTAAAACAAACAGACAAACATCAAGCCATCAAAGATGCAATCAACAAAACATACCATGCTCATCAAGGCAGATATGGTTATCGTAGAATCACCCTTGCCCTAAAGCAATTGGGCTTTGTCATTAATCATAAAAAAGTACAACGCTTGATGAAACAAATAGGACTAAAAGCAGTGATTCGCCGTAAACGCAGATTTAGTACTTACAAGGGTAAAATAGGCAGTATTGCTCACAATGTGCTTAAGCGGGATTTTAAAACAGACAAACCCAATCAAAAATGGGCAACAGACATTACTGAGTTTAAGATGATAGATACACAAGGTAATACAAAAAAGCTGTACTTATCACCCATCATAGATTTGTTTAATGGAGAGATTGTCAGTTACTGCCTAAAAGACAGACCAGTTTATCCACTGGTTGGTGAAATGTTAAAAGATGCTTTGACTAAGCTTAAAGCAGATGAAGCACCCATATTACATTCAGATCAAGGCTGGCATTATCAAATGCAAAGCTATCAACAAACCTTAAAAGATAATAACATCATTCAAAGTATGTCAAGGAAAGGAAATTGCTTGGACAATGCGGTGATAGAAAGCTTTTTTGGGACATTAAAAGAAGAGATATTCTTTCATGACAAACATCAACAAAGATTTACCTCCATTGATAAGCTTAAACAAGTGATTGATGAATACATACACTACTACAATCATGATAGAATAAAGACCAGATTAAAAGGACTAAGTCCTGTACAATACAGACACTTAGTCCTTGGTCAAACCGCTTGACCCAAACTAAACCTAACCCAGCCTTTTAATCTTAACTTTGTCTAAGAATTGGGGGTCGGTTCATATAAGCAGGGATTTTTTTATGAGCAGTTTTGGATATATGATATTTTATGGCAATAGGATTTGGATTGTTTGTAGTTTGCTATATTATATAAATTTTTGATATCTGAGTCTGATTTTATACAAATAACCGCTCAAAATATTATAATCTATTGGGTGATAAGATAAGTAAATATTACATAAGTTATCAAGAATATAAATAAATTTAGACACATCAATGCTTGAGCTTTCAAATCCTCCAACAAAGAAGTCTATTGAGCAAAATTCATTAGGAAAATCATAATCATTTTCCAAGCCAAAACCGGTTTCTTCAGAAGTAACCAACCCATGTCCTGTGCTAACCTGATGCATAAAAGAGACAAAATCCATTATATTTTTGTCAAACATTTCTAGCAAAATTAGACTAAAATCATCAAGATTTTGAGATTCTAAAAATACTTGAAATTCAAATTTTAACTCATCCATCAATCATCCCAATCAATTCTGCCTTTATTGCTTGATAATAGACGTCATCATCCGTTAGTATCGTATCCAGCCAAGCACCATCCACCGCATAACGCACAATGCTAAGCTTGGTATCGCTGTCAGTATGGGCAAATTGACG
>JBHBMT010000028.1:0-26730 GCA_041773075.1 Moraxella sp. | reverse complement strand
TGTGCATATCATGACACCGCAGGCGCGCGAATTTTATGACCTAGAAGGCTTGTGGTCATCTCCTGATGCCCTAAAAGAGCTGATGGCACAAAATCGTGGCTAACCTTTGTAGATGCCAGTGACGTGATTGCCATCAATCGCATTCGCCATCCCATGCGTGCCCATGACATCAAACATGGCGTGATTTCTCCTCATGCAGGAGTACTTGTGCTGCTCACCAATGAGCCTAACCCACGACTGCTCTTGACTCGGCGTAGCAGCCATCTAAATAGCCATGCAGGTGAAGTATCTTTGGTTGGTGGCAAGGTGGATCAAGACGACAAAGACATTGTATTCACCGCCTTAAGAGAGGCAACAGAAGAGGTGGCGCTGCCTGCCAATCAAGTGCATCTGATGGGACTTTTGCCTATGCAACTCTCCAAAGCCAATTTGCTGGTGCGCCCCGTGGTAGCGGTGATTACCCCTAGTGTAGCAGAGACATTGTGCGCCTCTGAAGATGAGATTGCACGTTTATTTTGGGTGGAGCTTGAGTATTTTTTGAACACATTGCCCACCTCTTATCGCTTTGATATTGATGACAAAGGCAAAACTCACCCCAAAAACCACTTAACCACACCATCAGCCTATCTACATACACCCGCTTGGCTATATGATGGCGAGATTATTTGGGGGATGACGGGGCGTATTTTGGCAAATCTGTTGTTGATTGGTTTTGATAAGCACCTAGACTGGGAATATCGCCTGCTCACCCCACATTCACCCATTGCCCCATAAAAAAACACGCCCCAAAGGCGTGTTGATATCATCTTTAAAAACAAAGGTTAGCCACGATTTTGTGCCATCAGCTCTTTTAGGGCATCAGGAGATGACCACAAGCCTTCTAGGTCATAAAATTCGCGCGCCTGCGGTGTCATGATATGCACAACCACCGACCCCAAATCCACAAGCGTCCAATCGCTGTCTTTATCACCTTCTCGCCCCAAAGGCATCAGCCCTGCTTCTTTCATGGCAGCCCCAAGTTTATCTGCCAATGCTTTGACATGGCGCTTACTGGTGGCATCACAAATGACCATACGCTCTGCCACTTCGGTCAGATGGGCAACTTCTAGTATGGTAATATTTTTGGCTTTTAGGTCATCTAGGGTAGCAGTCACAAGGTCTAGCACGGCTTGCAAAGAAAGTGTGGTCATCATATTATCAATCAACTATCAAAAAGCTCATTATAAAGCATTTTTGATAAAAGCCAAAGCTAAACATACAACTGGTGCGCCTTGATATAGTCTGCGACAGCTTCTGCCAAAGGTAGATTCGCCTCACCATGGGCAATTTTTTGACGAATGGTCGTGCTTGAAATGTCCAAAATAGGCGTATTATCCATATAAATTACCCCTGTTTTTTGGGTAAAGAGATCAGCTGCTTGGTGGCTAATATAAGGCAAAAGCTCATCAGGTATCTGCCCACTGCCTGCGCGCAAAAACACCCATAAGTGTACAAAGTTTAAAATATCCAGCCCAGATTTCCATGTCGGTAATGCAACCAAGCTATCTAGCCCCATAATTAAAATCAGGCACTCATTAGGGTAGGTGCTTATCAATAAATGCACTGTATCAATGGTATAATTTGGAGCGGGCAAAGACAGTTCTGTGGTGTCAATGCCGATGTCACTGTCTTGTAAAGCAAGGGTTAGCATGGCTAGGCGCTCTGTGATGGGCGTTTGCTTATCCTTGAAGGGATTGCCTTTTGTGGGCAGTAGCGACACATGGTATTCATCAATCTCTCCTGCCTGCTTGGCACAAGATAGCGCCTGCTGCACTAATTCTGCCATCTGTATATGCCCTTTGTGTATGGGGTCAAACGACCCCCCAAGGTATGCTCGTATACTCATTTTTTGTTCATCCATTCCTCTTAAGCTTGCAAACCACTCACCCCTGTCTCACACACAAAAACCGCTCTTGTTTTTGGATATTCAAATCTTTTAAGTTCAAAACAAGGCGACAAGCTCAAGACAGCACAACCAGTGCAGTCAAGCGAGTACATGATGTCTTGTTTTGAACTTAAATGACAATATGAAGACCTAGATTATTTTAAGCCACTGTCTGTCTATTATAGCGGCTTTGTTTCTGTTTCTCTATGGTGTTTTTGCGCCATGTCTTTGTGACAGCCAACAAGACTATGAGCAATTTTATGGTTTATGCTTGAAAAAATCCACACAATCACCATAGTAGGGGCATATTTAGCCAATTAACAACCTTGTGGATAGACAATGAGTCAAGATTTTTATAGCATTTTGGGCGTGGATAAGTCAGCAGATGACAAAGAAATCAAAAAAGCCTTTCGTAAGCTGGCAATGAAGTATCACCCTGATAGAAACCCTGATAATCCTGAAGCTGAAGAAAAACTCAAAGAAGCGTCTCGCGCCTATGAAACATTGAGCGACCCTGAAAAACGCGCCACTTATGACCGTATGGGACATGCTGCCTATGAACAAGGCATGGGCGCTGGTGGTTTTGGTGGCGGTGGATTTAGTGCTGAAGACATCTTTAGTCAGTTTGGAGATATTTTTGGTGGAGCGTTTGGCGGTTTTGGTGGCGGGCGTGGCAGCAGTCGTAGCCGTGGTGGAGCAGACTTATTATACTCATTAAGCCTGACCCTAGAAGAGGCGGTGCGTGGTGTCAAAAAAGAAATTACCTATTCTAGCAAAGTCACTTGCAGCACCTGTCATGGCAAAGGCGCGGTCAAAGACAGCGACATTACTACATGTAGCACCTGTCATGGTCAGGGGCAAGTGCGTATGCAACAAGGATTTTTTGTGATGCAACAAACCTGCCCTCAATGTGGCGGCAATGGCAAACAAATCAAAAATCCCTGCCATGATTGTCATGGTACAGGCACACAAAATAAATCACAGACACTAGAGATATCCATTCCTGCGGGTGTGGATAATGGTGACCGTGTGCGCCTAAGCGGTAAAGGCGAAGCAGGCTCAAATGGCGCACCTAATGGTGATTTGTTTGTGGAAATTCATGTCAAGCCTCATGATATTTTTGTGCGCAACGGCACAGATTTACATATGGATGTTCCTGTAAGTATTGCAGGGGCGGCGCTTGGCGAAGAAGTAGAGATTCCAACCTTAGATGGCAAATTAAAGCTGAAAATCGCTGAAGGCACTCAAAGTGGCAAATTATTGCGTGTGCGTGGCAAAGGCGTGCCAACGGTACACAATAGCCTAAAAGGGGACTTGATTTGTCGGGTGATTGTAGAAACACCCATTAATCTTAGTCATGAGCAAAAAGAGCTACTACGTCAATTTGCTGCCACTTTAGATGGCGACAAAAACAGCGGTCACTCTCCTAAGAAAAAGAGCTTTTTTGACAAATTAGGCGATTTGTTTGACTAGGATGTATTGATGGTTCAATTTAAGCGGTGCATTTAGGGCGCGTGCAATGCCAACACGCCCTAGCTAACTGCCTGTCTATTTAAGCAATAAACTTAATGTCAATACCTCCTAAAATCGCCCTAATGTCACAAAAATGTTTTAAGTTTGCGCTTTTAATGACATGCATCTACCCAATCTGACATTAGGGCACCCTCACATTTTGCATTTGCCATCACACTCAAGAAAAATCGTAGAAGTTTCAGCAAAAGTGGTGCCTAAAAATGGTGCCATTGATACTAAGATATCAACAAGCAATGTGACGATGAAAACGAAGAGTTGGCTCCGCTTTTTGATAAACAGGTAATATAAAAACGCTAGGTTTTTTCAATGATTGCTAGGTAGTGATGAGTGTTATAAAGTGTCAGGGTGCCCTAGTGATATCTTAGCTTAAACACTTAAAATCAAACCAGCGCTTAAGGATATTGTGCATCAATATCCAACAATCAAACCCCAAAAGTCAGATACGCTTTTGGGGTTTGATTTGTGGTGGTACTAAGCGCTTTTGAGGTGCAGAGTCTAGCCTTCAAAACGGCGTACATATTGCACCAGTGATTGATTTTTAATAAAAAAGCGAGTATTTGGTGCCACCACAAAAGACTGTCCCTCTCTGTAGTAACTGCCTTGCTCTTCGTGCTCCAAACGCACCTCACACTCTCCTTGGGTAATCTCAATGCGTTCAGCAGAAGCAGTGCCAGCAGACAATTCATACGCTGCTGCCTCTTCACTTGCTGGCAACAAACATCCCAACTCCAAAGTATGTCCATCAGCAAATGATAAAGTGCGAAACAGATGCTTGCCTTCATGTGTGACTTGAGCAAGGGCATTTAAACTGACTTGGCTAAATTGCAAGCTTGACATAGTTTTATCCTAATTTGGCACACCCTAACTGCTCATTTAGCAACCCCTTCTTGCTTAGGCTTGGATGTGCACGACTTATTTTTGACATACCAACCATCAACATACAAGCAAGGCTGGCGAAATACTCGCCTAAGATATCAAAAGTTAAGACCTCTGACAACCCATAAAATGTAACCAAGCCCAAAATCCCACAATTAAACTGGGGTAAACCCTTGTAAATTCAAAAAAAAACCCCCATTATTTTTCATCGTCTCCTTGGGGCACAAGACATCATCCTTGCAGTCAAAGGTGGGATAAGTTATTCCCAATTTAAAACATCGTTTAGACTCTGTATTCACAACAGTACGCCATTCATATTGATTGTAAAAGCAAACACTAAATTTTCGCTTTTGCATAAAAACTAGCCAAATCTTGCTTTTTAAGCGTCAAAAACTTGCTTAATAGAATGGCTATCAAGTTGCGTTTTTTCTTAAAAAGCGAGCGATTTATCTAAAAGTTTTTATCGCAAAAATGGTATGAACACAGGCTCTAAAATAACCATGGACACACAATCCCACAAGTTAAGCTACAAAATAAACCATTAGCCAGTGCTGATACAAGCACCCAAACCCCAACTCAATCCAATCCAATCCAATGATGCTACGATGAATGTTTAACGCGCCTTTTCATTATGTTGTTATATTGAGTCCTATGCACCTGAAAATTTGTGCTACAATGATTCAAAGTTTTTTTATTGAGTGTTGTCATGCTACACGCCCTAAACTTACAAAATTTTGCCTTAATTGATCAGCACGAAGTCAATTTTGATGCAGGATTTAATGTCATTACAGGTGAAACAGGTGCAGGTAAGTCTCTATTGCTAGATGCCCTGTCACTGTGTACTGGTGGACGATTTGATAGTGCTATGGTACGTCATGGCGCGCCTTATGCCGAGCTTTATGCCCAATTTGAAAGCCACTGCCCTGATGTGCAAGCATGGTTTGATGCCCAAGGGCGAGAATGGAGTGATGGCGAAATCATCATCAGACGCCAACTAAGCGAACAAGGGCGCTCAAAAGCGTGGATTAACGGCGCGCCTGCCAGTCTTGCCGAACTCAAAAGCCTAGGGTCACTACTGGTCAATATCCACAGTCAGCATGCTGGCTTGGAGTTATTAAAGCCTCAATTTGTGATAGAGTGGCTAGATCGGGTTGCCCAGCTACTGCCTTTGGCTGAACACACCCAACAAGCCTATCATCATTGGCAACACATCAAAGCTAAGCGTCAATCCTTATCTGAACAAATGAGCAATCGCTTGGATAGAATAGATTTATTGACCGCCAAACTGGCTGACATTGAGCCTTTGTTGGCGGTAGATATGACTGCTGTTGAAACAGAATATGATGAACTTTCTAACATAGAAAGCCTTATTCAAAATGCTTATACTGCCACTTGCGCGCTCAATAATGATGGCGATGCACCCGATGCCCTAGGGTTGCTTGCGCGCGCCAGCAAACTATGTGAGCACAACAGCCATCTTAGTCCAAGCTTTGCCCAGTGCGCTGACCTGCTTAGTCAAGCACACGAGCTGATTTATGATGCCTCTGTCATTCTTAGTGAGTATGCCGACACCCAAACCGCCAATCCTGCGCGCCTTCAAGAACTAGATGATTTGATGAGTTTGGCACATCGCTTGTCCAACAAATACCGTTTGCCCATTGGTGAGCTGCTACAGGATGCGCACGCTTGGCAACAAGAGCTTGATGAACTTCACGCCTTACCTGACGTGGACAGCCTAGAGCAAGACGAAAAAAACGCCTTTGATGCTTATCTACACAGCGCCAAACACCTACAAAGCGCGCGCATCAAAGCAGCGCCTGTATTGTGTGCCAAGCTTGAAAAGCAACTGTCACCACTGGCACTACCCAATGCAGTTTGTGAGTTTAGTTTCAAACCCAAACAACCCAACCACTACAGTGCCGCAGGCATTGATGACATTGAGCTGTTGTTTAGCGCCAATGTTGGCATTCCAAAACAACCCCTCCATAAAATTGCTTCAGGGGGCGAATTATCACGCATGGCACTTGTGATGCAGGTGATGAGCGCCGACACCCAAAGCAGTCGTCCTATGCTGGTTTTTGATGAGGTTGATGTTGGTATCAGTGGTGGCACTGCTCAAGTGGTAGGTGAGCTCTTGCGCAGCTTAGGTACTCATCAGCAGCTGCTTGCTATTACACATCAAGCTCAAGTTGCTGCTGCTGCTCATCAACATATTTTGGTAAGTAAAGAGCATGGCGAACAAACGCGCAGTCAGCTATGCACGCTTAGTCATGACGAGCGCATCAAGGAGCTTGCTAGAATGTCAGGCGGCGTGGATATCACAGATACCACCTTGGCTCATGCCAAAGACCTACTTCATGCCAGCACTCACAAAAAATCTGCGACCAAAAAGACCAAAAATCCATGACAAATTTTGCTCACCACTTCTTGCTACCCACGCCTCAAATGAGCGACCCTAGATTTGCTGGTAGCCTATTGTATCTGTGTCGGCATAGTCATGAAGGCACTTGGGGATTTATCATCAACCAACCCAGCACCAGTATTAGCGTAGGTGGGCTGTTGCAAGATATGCGCATTGATGCAGATAAAATCACCATGCACACACCTGCAATGAATGGCGGTCCTATTCGCCCTGAAGCAGGGTTTGTGCTCCATACAGGTTTGCCTAATTTTCGTTCCTCATTTGCCATTTCAGAGAATGTTTGTTTGACGACCAGTCGCGATATTTTGCCATTATTAGCACATCATGAGCGCTTATCACACTATATGCTCTTGATGGGATTTTGTACTTGGCAACAAGGGCAATTACAAGAAGAAATCCAAGCAGGCGACTGGCTAACTTGCCCTGCCAAAATTGACATCATTTTTGAGCCTGACCACAGTCAAAAACTAAGCAAGGCATATCAACTGCTTGGAGTTAATCCTGACAAACTAGCACCCACCATAGGAATCGCATGACCTCCTCACCGCAGACTTTGTTAGCCTTAGATTATGGCATCAAAAAAATGGGTATGGCACTGGGCAATACCTTGACGCAAGATGCCCGCCCTTTTGACATTTTGGCAATGGACAATGGTCAGCCCGACTGGGACAATCTGCTTGGTATTATTGTCAGTTGGGAGATTGCCCAAGTGGTGATAGGCTTACCCCTGAATATGGATGGTAGCGACTCCATGCTATCCAAGCGCGCTGCCAAATTTGCCAGACGATTGGCGCACCGTTTGACGGAGAGGCGTCTCCTGGTACAAGTCTTTTTAAGTGATGAACGCCTAAGCTCTCAAGAAGCAAGAGCGCTTGCCTATGAAGCAGGTTGGATTAGTAGCCATCACGATGCTATTGATGATGTGGCTGCCTGCTTGATTCTTAATGGATTTTTTTATGACAACCGCCAAGCCATTTTGGTGGCTGGATATCAGCGGGGTCAAGATGACTGATCAGAGTGCGCTTATCACCTTAATTCGCCAAGCTTGGCATCTTGGCAAAATCGCCATTTGGCTTGGATGGGCAGCGGTTGCAGTCTTTGTAATGTTTGGCACTTTAGCAAGTTTGCGCGCTTTTGCCAATCACACACTGATTTACGCCCTCTTTTATTATCTGCCCTATGGCTTGGTGGGATTGTCCATTCCAATAAGCCTATACCAGTCTTTTTTGATTTGGCGCTATCGGCTGATGCAGACAGGCATTTTGCTGATTATTTTGGTTCTTAGTATGGCACTTAGTCTACTGGCATTGGCAACCAATTTAAGTCATCACCGCAGCGAAATGGCACTTGGATTTATGTTCATGGCGCTCTGTAGCTGGTTTGCCCTGCCTTATTTATTTCAAATTAGCCTTAAGCGATTTTTGACTTTTTTGACCCAATCTTCTCATTTATCTGATTAATACTATGTCGCACCACACGTTAGATACCACAGGTCTTATTTGTCCTGAACCCATTATGCTCCTACACAAAATCATGCGTCAAGCCAATAGTGGCGATGTCATTGAAATGAGCGCCACCGACCCTGCTACTTGTCGTGATGTCCCCAACTTTTGTCGGCATTTGGGTCATCTTTTGCTTAACGAACAACATCAAGACAATCTATATCACTACACCATTCAAAAAAAGTAATATGAGCAAAACTCGCGCCGTCAAGCCTCGCACCGAAAAAGCAGCCACCACCGACCATGACCCTGATTACTTGCTTGCCTTTCGCAATCATTTGGTGGCTCGCGGACTATCTATGAATACACGCAATGCTTATTTGCGTGATTTGCGCGCCTGTCTTGTCTATCAAAAACCCCTACCTCAATGGCAAAAAGAAGACGTACACGCCCATCTAAGCTACCTACAGAGTATAGAAGCAAGCAAGACCACCGTTGCTAGAGTCTTGGCAAGTTTGCGGCAATTTTTTTTGTGGCAACTGTCAAACGAAAAGCGTGATGACAATCCTTGTCAAGACATCAAATTAAGCAAAAGTCTTGCCCTACCCAAAACCTTAAGCGAAGATGAAATTACACGCCTACTTAGCACCCCAGACACCAGTACCACATTGGGCTTGCGAGACAAAGCCATGTTTGAGGTGCTCTATGCGTGTGGTTTGCGCGTCAGTGAGCTTGTGGCATTAGAATTTGACTGTCTTAATCTAAATGCAGGCTGGCTTTCTATCACAGGCAAAGGGGGCAAAACGCGCTTGGTACCTTTGGGTCAATATGCCAGCGAGGCACTCAGCGACTATTTGGCTGCCCGTCATTTGTTAGTTCCTGTGGGCAAGGGCGACTGCCAAGCGGTTTTTTTGACAGAGCAAGGTGGCTATATGACACGTCATAATTTTTGGCATCTTGTCAAAAAATACGCCAATTTGGCAGGTATTTTAAAACCCATCTCACCTCATACGTTGCGTCATGCATTTGCCACACATCTGGTCAATCACGGTGCAGACTTGCGGAGCGTACAGTTACTGCTTGGGCATCGTGATTTGTCCACCACCCAAATCTACACCCATGTCGCCACCGCCCGCCTGCAAGCCTTGCATGATGAGCACCACCCTAGAGCCTAGATGTATGACATTTCATACATCTTAAGCAAAAAGGCTATATGCTAAGGCTTGGTGTGTCGCATGGCGCTTTTGAGCTTAGCACACTCATTAATCCAGCGACATCCTCCCAAACCTGTGTTCATACCATTTTTGCGATAAAAACTTTTAGATAAATCGCCCGCTTTTTAAGAGAAAACGCAACTTGATAGTGATTCTATCAAGCAAGTTTTTTCCTTGAAAAGCAAGATTTGCTTAGTTTTTATACAAAAGCGACAAATTTAATGTTTGCTTTTACAATCAATATGCATGACGTAATGTTGTGAATGCAGGTTCTTAGCGCCCCACCATCTCAACAATCCAAATTTCTGATTGCGTACCCAAACGAAAGGGCACACCCCAAAACCCAAATCCTGATGTCACCAAAAAATGTGTATTATTAATTTTTTCATAGCCATACCCAATACGATTGATGGCATTGACAATCAAATTAGCAGGAAAAATCTGTCCATTATGTGTATGTCCTGATACCTGCAAATCAATGGGCAAAAGGCTGTGTACCTCTATGTCTGTAGGACGATGGTCAAGCACAATGGTGGGGCTGACGTCATTCAAAGACGCCATCAAAGCATGGGTTGGTAGCCGCCCTTCATGATGGTCATCATAGCGCCCAACAATCTGCATGGCGATGGCATTGCCTTGCTTATTGATAGTGACCGTCTTGGATTCGTCTTTTAAGAGCACAATGCCCGCCTCAACAATCGCGCGATTAATGGCTTGATAGGCATGAGTGCGATACAAATCGTGATTACCTAGCGTTGCCACCGCCACAGGCACACTCTGCGCCATCTGTTTAAAGGCACTTGCCATGCCTTGCGCCTCAAACTGCACTGTATCATCATCCATAATATCCCCCGGCATCAGCAGCATATCTACATTTTCGCGGCGCAAAATGGCGGTTAATTTATTAAGTTCGGCATTGCCAAATAACGCTCCTAGATGTAAGTCACTGACCACTGCCATTTTGATAGGGGCAGCCAATGGCTTATCCACATAGATGGTCTGGTGGCGCACCACAGGGGTATAGGCATTATATACACTAAGTGCCAAAATAAGCACCCAGCTACCTAGTGCCACGCCCCGATGGCTCCATGGGGATGAGATACCTAGCTTTGTTAATATCCAAATAACCCCCATTGACACCAAGGCTGACAAAAAAGTCAGCCACAATACCGCAAGCCACCCCATACCATAGCGAAACATCCCCAAAAACAACGTGGCAAGTAAGGCATTGCTCACCACAAGACATACGACCGCCACCACCCAAAATTTAGGTTGCCACAATGGGTCTATCAGCCACCGCACCCCTTGAGCCAATCCCAAGGTAAGCAGCTGCATCAAAATGACAGTAATGGTCAAAAATACAATTCGCATAATGGTTATAAACGCCAAAAAAAA
Organism: Moraxella sp.; assembly: GCA_041773075.1. Classification (GTDB taxonomy): domain Bacteria; phylum Pseudomonadota; class Gammaproteobacteria; order Pseudomonadales; family Moraxellaceae; genus Moraxella. The sequence continues at coordinate 15,924 of JBHBMT010000028.1, read as the reverse complement.
CAGATATTATAATCAACTTGATATTGCTTATTGTAATATTTTGTAGAAATCAAAACGATGTATCAACTCACGCACTTTGGCGCATTCATACACCCTCTTGGTCGATTGTTGTGAGGCGTGGAGGTTATTTTTTTGAGTGGTAGCTGTCTTTGAGCGCCAAAAACGCTTGGCGCTGTGCTTCTGTCAGGTGATTGCTAGGATTTTTCAGATGAATATGAATATACAAATCGCCTGTCTGTCCTGCCGCACTCTTGCCTGCGCCTGCAACTTTTAGGCGTGTGCCATAATTGGCATTTTCAGGCAATTTCAGACGAAAAGTACGCCCTTGTAAAGTCAGCTCAACCACCTCCCCTAGTGCCGCTTGCCATGGTGTCACCGTCAGGGTAATATGCTCATTAAGATGCTCTTTTGGGGATTTTGTTTTTTGCAAATTTTTCTGAAAGGTTTCTTTTATAAAATTAATATTATCAGCCATATTATGACGGAATACCGCCTGCATCTTGGAGAGATTAACCCCAGAAAAGCCAAAGAAGACACCCATTGCCAGCTGTTTGTCATACTCGGCACGGCGCTTTGTGTCTTTTAGGACGTAATATGCTTGATTGATGCGCTGTACTTGCGCCTGCCATCTTTCCTGTTCATGCTCGCCAACTCTATCAGGATGATATACCGCTATCAGACGACGATAGGCGCTTTTAATTTCTGCCAAGCTGGCATCTTTGGCAACACCTAACACTTGATAATGCGTAATCATTTTCATAAAGACAGCTCGCTTTCTAAGGTTTCTAGTTCGTCCATTTTAAGTAGCAATGCGTCTTCTTCATTTGCCAACGTTGTTTTTAGCGCGCTTTGTTCGTTGAGCAATGCTAACAATGCCGCTTTGTTGACGTCTTCATACACCGTGGTATCGCTCAATTTTTCCTCAATATGCTTTAATTGTTTATTCAAATTATCTACGGTTTGTTCCAATTTGGCAATCTCTTTGCGCAAAGGTGCCAAGGTTTGGCGAAGTATGGCGTTTTTTTTGCGCACGTCTTCCTTGCTAAGTTTTTGACTGCCCTTAGCGGCATCATTGAGCACCTCATGCTCTGTTTTTTGGCGCTCTTGGCGCACTCGTTTGAGGTGATTGGCATACTCTATCATATCCCCTTCAAACACCTTAGCGCGCCCCTGTGCCACTAGCAACAACTCATCGCACACACTAAGCATAAGTTCGCGATCATGACTTACCAATACCACCGCCCCTGAAAAATTTTGCAGTGCCAACATCAGCGCATCACGCATCTGCAAATCCAAATGGTTGGTTGGTTCATCAAGCACCAACACATTAGGGCGCTGCCAAACAATCAGTGCCAAGGTAAGGCGCGCGCGCTCACCCCCTGAAAAAGAAGCAACAGGCGTTTCTATATCATCACCACGAAATCCAAAACTCCCCAAAAAGGCACGCAGCGTGACATCGGATGTTTGCCCTGCCAAGCGCCGTAACAACAACAAAGGTGTTGCAGATAAATCCAGTGCGTCTAGTTGATGTTGATTAAAATACCCTAATGCCAAATTCTGCGAATGACTACACGTGCCTGATAATAAGTCAAGCTCCCCTACCAAGGCTTTGATGAGTGTGGATTTGCCTGCACCATTTGCCCCTAAAATCCCCAAACGTGTTTCGGGGGTAATTTGAAGGGTGACTTTATCTATCAACGGCTTATCATACCCAATGCTGGCATTTTCCAAATAAATCAATGGCGATGACATTGCGCTTGGCTCATAAAATTCAAATGAAAATACGCTATCTGCCATCACAGGCGCAAGCTCTGTCATACGCTCCAGTTGCTTAATACGACTTTGGGCTTGGCGAGCTTTGGTGGCTTTGGCACGAAAACGGCGAATATAATCCTCCAAATGCGCACGGGTGGCTTGCTGCTTTTCAAAAGCGTGCTGCTCTTGTGCCAAACGTTCAGCACGAATACGCTCAAATTGACTATAATTGCCTGTATAAAGCGTCATTTTGCCTTGCTCAATGTGCAAAATATGACCAACCACCGCATCCAAAAAGCTTTTGTCATGGCTAATCACCATCACCAAGCCATCAAACGCACCCAGCCACTCTTCTAGCCACAAAATTGCATCCAAATCCAGATGGTTGGTTGGCTCATCAAGCAGCAACACCTCTGCTCTGTGCATTAAAGTACGCGCCAAATTTAGGCGCATACGCCACCCCCCTGAAAATGTTGCCACGCTTTTTTGGTGTTCTGCTTGACAAAACCCCAAGCCTGATAAAATTTGAGCAGCGCGCGCAGGGACGCGATACCCATCAATGGCATCAAACTGCGCATGCAAGGCGGCTATCTCTTCGCCTGTCAAAGTATGTTCAACAGATAACTTAGCATTCAGCTCATACCAAACATCATCCCCACTTAAGACATAGTCTAGCGCCGTTTGTTCACTGGCTGCCACCTCTTGTGCCATATGTGCCACTTGCCAATCACTAGGCAGACGGTACTGCCCTGTATCAACACCATACTCTCCAAGCAAGACAGCAAACAGCGTAGACTTACCCGCCCCATTTTTGCCCGTCAATCCTATCTTTTGGTTTCTATGCAGCGCCAAATTGACATCAGAAAACAAAATCCGACCTTCTCGGCGCACACTCACATCTTTTAATTCAATCACGCATTATCCTAGTTGTTCAATATATTGCCAACCTAGGGCATCACAAAGCCCCTTAATTATTGAGTTATTATAACACGACCATTGACAAAAACTATTTTGCCCCCAAATTGGCTGTGATAAAATAGCTATATTTTTTAACAAGGCACTTCTATGACTGCGTTAACCCTAACTGATACTGCCGCCAAAAAATTAAATCGCCTAAAAGCCGATGAAGGCAACAATGATTTAATGCTACGCGTCTATGTGACAGGCGGTGGCTGCTCTGGCTTTTCCTATGGCTTTGATTTTGCAGAAGCTTTAGATGACGATGATGCCACATTTGTCAATGGCGATGCCACTTTGGTAGTGGACAGCCTAAGCTATCAATATTTGGCAGGCTCTACTATTGATTATACCGAAGGCTTGGAAGGCTCGCGTTTTATTGTCAATAATCCCAATGCCACTACCACATGTGGCTGTGGGTCGTCATTTTCTATCTAGCACACCTATTGTGATGTTTTTTAATTTTTCTGATGATAGGATTTAATAAAATATCATTGATTTTCTAGGTTGTCCTGTGGTCTAATAGTGCAATATGGGCATTGTGTCCTTATTTGCTTTTTTTAACAACTTGAGTACTTTCTTATGGCAAAATTATCTTTAGAAGCATTAAATGACATTGACGGCTTTGTGGCAGCTGCGCTTGTGGACAGCGAATCAGGGCTAGCACTAGCAACACTAGGTACAGGCATTGAACTAGAATTGGCAGCCGCAGGCAATACTGAAGTGGTACGCGCCAAGCGCAAGACCGCCAAAATGCTTGGCTTAAAAGATGCCATTGAAGACATCTTAATTACCCTAACAGGTCAATATCACCTAATCCGTCCTTTGGTACGCAACGAAAACTTGTTTTTGTACCTTGTGCTTGACCGTCAAAAATCCAATTTGGCAATGGCGCGTCACGCCCTAAAAGGCTTTGAAACAGAACTTGATTTTTCATAATCTGCTGTTTATCGCTTGATTTTTTGATAAATTGAACCCATAAAGGCACCTACTTTAGGTGCTTTTTGTGTTCTTATATCAATCCTAATTAGCCTTGTGCAAAATTGGCATAATAACAACCAGTGACTATGGTTTACAGCCCTTAGGTTGGACTTTTATAATACATCTATTTTATCTATCTTTAAGACGCATCAATCATTGTACTCTAATTTTTTGATATCACACCCCTTAATAAGATAGCACTCTAACTTTGATTCCCCACTCTCTGCCCAATAGGATTTTTCATGACCACTTCTTCCTTTAGCCTACCCAACTGGTTTTCCCCCGCCTTGGTGGCTGGTATGCGTCGCGGCTTAGAAAAAGAAGGCTTACGCGTGCAAAAAAATGGGGTCGCCGCCCAAACACCCCACCCTCATGCCCTAGGCTCAAAACTCACCCACCCTTACATCACCACCGATTATTCAGAAAACCTGCTAGAGCTGATTACCGAACCCTTTGACAGCATTGATGGCGCGCTTGCCATGCTAAGGCACTTGCACATTGTGGTACATCAAGCGCTAGATAATGAGCTCATGTGGGCACTTTCCATGCCTAGTGCCTTATCTGATGACGACAAGGACATTCCCTTGGCAAATTATGGCAGCTCAAATATTGGTCAATTAAAAACCCTGTATCGCTCAGGGCTTGGGGTGCGCTATGGACGCAAAATGCAAACCATCGCAGGACTGCATTACAATCTATCTATTGGCGATGATTTGTTTGGTGCTTGGCAGCACGCCATTGGTGACACACGCTCCTTTAGTGACTTCAAAAACGCCAGTTATTTGGCACTAATCCGCAATTTCAAACGCTTAACGCCTATGGTGCTGTATTTGATTGGCGCAAGCCCTAGTGTCAGCGCGTGCTTTGTCAAAGGGCGTCCTCATGACTTACAGCCTTTAAATGTTGATGATGGCAGCTGTGGGCATACCCTATACAAGCCTTTTGCCACCTCGTTGCGCATGGGCAAGCTTGGCTATACCAACAGCGTCCAAGACAGTTTAGACATTCGTTATAATGATTTAAATGAATACATCAAAGGCTTACGCGCTGCCATTCAAACCCCATTTGCGCCATTTAGCGCCATTGGTGTTGATGACGAACACGGCACGCCCATTCAAATCAATGACCATATTTTACAAATTGAAAACGAATACTACAGTCCAATTCGTCCAAAACAAGTCACCAAAAGCGGTGAAACACCCACGCACGCCCTAGAGGAGCGCGGCATTGCTTATGTGGAATTTCGCGCCATTGACTTAAATCCTTATAGCGATATTGGCATTGACAAGACAACAGCGTGCTTTTTGGAGATTTTGGCTCTTTATTGTTTGTTTAGTGACTCGCCTGCTCTTTTGCCCGAAGAAGAGCGCCTCATCGCTAGCAACATAGACACCATTGTCAATCATGGCAGACAAACAGGTGTGACACTCACGGACACCAACGGCACCTCTTATGAATTTAACCCATGGATGCTCTCACAGTTGCACGCCATGTATCCATTAGCACAAGCCTTTGATGCCCATTATGGCAATGATGACTATCATCAGGCATTAACTACCATGATAGCGCGCGCCCAAGACAGCGCACTCACACCCTCAGCGCGATTGATTGATGACAGTATAACACTTGGCAGCACCCTTGCTGCAGGACTGGCACTGTCTCAAAAACACCAAGACAGCCTGCTTCATCTCTCACTTAGCCAAGAAACGCGCGTACATTATGAGCACCTTGCCACACAGTCATGGACAGAACAAGCCAAGCTAGAGCAATCGGATACGCAGCCATTTTATGACTATATCCAAGCGTATCGTCATTTTTAACTGACATTTTTAATCGCCATTTTTGCAAAATCAATTTGCACGAATATTGCATAATAAGAACCTGTATTCACAACATTACGCCATTCATATTGATTGTAAAAGCAAGCACTAATTTTTTCGCTTTTGCATGAAAACTAGCCAAATCTTGCTTTTCTGCGTCAAAAACTTGCTTGATAGAATGGCTATCAAGCTACGTTTTTTCCTTAAAAAGCAGGCGATTTATCTTAAGTTTTCATCGCAAAAATATTATGAATACAGGTTCTAAAGACACGATAATTCAAGCACTTTGTATTATTTAATGATAAAATATACAGATACACTCACGATTAATTTATTATTATGAAACACTTTTTATGCACCCTTTTTAAAAGCCCAAGACAGCTTGCGTTTTTGTTGTTTTTGGCATCTGTGGTTGGCACAGCGTATGCGCTATTTTTACAACATGGTATGGGACTTGAGCCTTGCCCGATGTGTATTTTTCAGCGCATTGGCTTATGGACAATGGGGGGCTTTTCGCTATTATTTGCCCTCATCAACCCAAAAAAACTTTGGGCACAACTGCTACTATGGACAGGCAGTTTGCTTGGTATTGGCTGGGCATTTGGGGTAGCTTTACGCCATGTGTGGCTACAAAAATTTCCCGATCCGATGGCATCTTGTGGACCAGGGCTTGATTTTTGGTTGCAGACCATGCCTTTGGCAGACATCTTGCAGCTTATTTTATCAGGCTCTGCAGACTGTGGTGTGATTGATTGGGAATTCATGGGACTGTCCATTCCGATGCAGTCAGGAATCTTTTTTGGCTTACTTTTGGTCATTCATGGCATACTGGTACGCCTATTATTTAAGCAGCGCACATCAGCATAAGACACTACAGGACAATCACAGCGAAAATGGGGTGAGTTTTGCCCCATTTTTTATTATAATAAGCATTTTTTATATTTGGCTTTATCATGCACATACATATTTTAGGCATCTGCGGCACCTTTATGGGTTCTTTGGCGTTATTAGCGCGCGCGCTTGGACACACCGTCACAGGCTCAGATGAAAACATCTATCCACCCATGTCCACACAGTTACATGAGGCAGGTATTGACATCATGCAAGGCTATGCGCGGACACGCCTACAGCCTCACCCTGACCTTGTGGTGGTAGGCAATGCCATAAAGCGCGGTATTGATGCCGTGGAGTATATGCTAGATGCTAATCTGCCCTACACATCAGGTCCAGAATTTTTGGCAGAGCATATTTTGCAAGGTAAGCACGTCTTGGCGGTCGCAGGAACACATGGCAAAACAACCACAACCACCATGCTGGCTTGGGTGCTTGAGTTTGCAGGGCTGAATCCTGGGTTTTTGATTGGGGGTGTGCCTTTGGGCTTTCCTCAAAGCGCTCGCTTAGGCGCGGGAGACTACTTTGTGGTGGAGGCAGATGAGTATGATTCAGCGTTTTTTGATAAACGTAGCAAGTTTGTTCACTATCGCCCACGCACGGTTGTGTTAAACAATTTAGAGTTTGACCATGCAGATATTTTTGATGATTTAGCCGCCATTCAAAAACAATTTCATCATCTAGTGCGTACCATTGCAAGTACAGGACAAATCATTGCACCCATCAGCGAAACCCACATTGATGAGGTGCTGGCGATGGGCTGTTGGTCGCCTGTGGTGCGCACAGGACTTGACCATGAAACAGCGCCTCTCCAAGCCAAGCTACTCAGTGAGGACGGCAGTCAGTTTGCTGTTCTTTATCAAGGGCAAGTGGTTGGTGAAGTAACATGGTCAATGACAGGCAAACATAATGTTCTAAATGCCCTATCCACGATTGGTGCTGCGCATCATGTTGGCGTGGATATGGCTGTCGCCTGTCAAGCGCTGTCTGCCTTTGCTGGTGTTAAGCGGCGCATGGAGCTGTTGGCAATCGTGAATGGCGTAGAAGTGTATGATGATTTTGCCCATCACCCCACTGCCATCGCCACCACATTAGAGGGGGCAAGAAAGCGTCTAGGAGCGCGCAAACTTTGGGCAATTATTGAACCACGCAGCAATACCATGCGTCTAGGTACGCACAAAGCAGAGCTGGCTTATTCTGCCAAACTGGCAGATGAGGTGATTTGGTATCAACCAGCAGGATTGGATTGGGACTTAGCCCCTGTTGTTGCTGATGCGCCCAACCACGCCAAGCTGCTCACCCAGCTTGATGATATTATTGCCGATGTCGTCAAAAACACTCGCTCAGGAGATGCTGTGGTGATTATGTCCAATGGCGGCTTTGGAGGGCTGCACCAAAAACTAATCACCGCCCTACAAAACAACGCTGTATAACCACTTGTCACACTAGGGCGTATTGATATTGTATAACAGTCAATTTATGGTCATGGCGGTCTTTTTTGGTTAATAACGAGGTAAAGATGGTGCAGACTTATTCAAAGAAAACACCATCACCTATTTTAGCCTCACCGTCAAAGACCCAGCCTTATAAAATCAGCATACCCTCAACCTTTGCATATCAGACACCCAAATTTGTATAAACCATTTTACAAAACCACAAAGCAGACACATCAAAACACCGACACCGCTCACCAAGCGCCCACCAAACACACACATAACCCACCCAAAAGATACGCTTTTGACCTACCCTCGTTTGTCAAAAATTGGCATACTTTTGATAACGACATTGGAGCTCATAACCACATTGAGTAGCCCAAGTCATCATAAGTAGAGTGCCAAACATCATTGGCAAATTAAGGAGAAAGAGATGAGTTTTATTTGGATGTTAATAATTGGATTTGTGGTAGGATTATTGGCGCGCGCCATCAAGCCTGGTGCGGATGCTATGGGTTGGATTATGACTATTGTTTTGGGGATTGCAGGCTCTTTTGTCGGTGGACTGCTTGCAGGTATGCTAGGCTTAAGCAGCAATGGCGGATTTGGTGGCTTAGTTATTTCTGTCATCGGCGCTATTATCTTATTGTTTGTCTATGAATTTGCAACTGGCAAACGCAAAAGCTAAGCCCAAAACCTTATGATACAACCAAAAAAAAGCCAACACCATCAACGTGTGGGCTTTTTTGTGCTTTTTTCTTAAACTTTTTGGCTTTTTGATTTATAATAGAGGTTATTTTGCCTAGCGCCAACAGGATTTAGTATGCATTTACAATTAAGTCATGACCTCTTATTAAAAGCCGTGGAACTGGTTGCCAAGGTTGCTGACAAACACCATCGCTTTGCTATTTTGGGCAACATCAAATTTATTCTAAGCCCAGAACAGCTTATCTTAACAGCCTCTGACTTGGAAGTGGAGCTTACCACCACCCTAAAGCTGCCTGAAGGCGCTTGCATTGAAGCAGGTAGTAGCACCATCAATGCCGCCAAATTTCATGATATTTGCAAGTCCTTGCCAACAGGGGTTGTGGTGGATATTCACTGCACTACCGATGGGCGCTGCCTCATTAAATCAGGTAAATCCAAATTTACCCTAAGCACCTTACCTGCTGGCGACTTTCCTAGCATTGGCACACCAAGTAGCCAAGCGCACATTGCCATCGCTCGTAGCGATTTGCATGAGATGATAGCGCGCACCCGCTTTGCTATGGCAACTCAAGATGTGCGCCATTATTTAACAGGTATGCTTTTTCATATTGAAGGTGCCATGCTCACCACCGTGGCTACTGATGGACATCGTCTTGCGGTCGCCAATCGCATCTTGGCAGATGAGCATACAGGCGAAACCCAGCTTATCGTTCCTGGCAAAGCTGTGGTTGAGCTTGAGCGTTTGTTTGGGGAGCTTGGCAAAACGCTCAATCAAGATGATGTTGTACGTCTTGGAATAGATGGAGAATTTTTGCAAGTAGCGCTTAATTTTGGTAAGGCAGATGATACAGGGCAAGCCAGTGATGAGCTGACAGTTTCTTTGACTGCGCGCCTTATTGAGGGCAAGTTCCCTGACTATCGCCGAGTACTACCACATAACACCGACCGCACTGTGTTGGTTGCCAAAGATGACATTATGAATGTTTTGCGCCGCGTTTCTATCTTGAGTAATGAACGCTCACGCGGGGTGATTTTTGAATTTGGCGATACCGACAGTGCTGTGGTACGCTCAGGCAATAGCGAGCATGATGAAGCGGTAGAAAGTCTTGCAGTAGCGTTTCAGGGCGAGCCCATTGAGTTGTCTTTGAATGAATCTTATCTAAAGGCTGTCTTTAGCTTGTTGCAAGGTCAAATCAGCATTCAATTAAGCCATCCCAACAGCCCCACCTTAATCAAGCAAGTGGGTGATGAGCGCCATCAATATGTGGTCATGCCAATGCGCATTTAGATGTGATGGTAGGGCGCGATGATTCGTGAGCTTGCTATTCATCAGGTACGCAATCTGAAGCACGCCAGACTGTCTTTGGATAAATACAATTTATTTGTTGGCGATAATGGCAGTGGCAAAACGTCACTGCTTGAGTCTATTTTTTTGCTGTCGCGTGGTAAAAGCTTTCGCCATCATCAGCCCAAGCACTATATCCATCATCAATATGACTCATGCACTGTCTGGGCACATCTTGACACCGAGCATGACAGCTACACGCTAGCACTACAAAAACATCAAGATGCCACCACGTTGCTGCGCCTTGATGGTACGCCCATCTCCACCCAAAGCACCCTGACCCTGCGCCTGCCCGTACTGGTGATTGATCCCTCGAGCATGGCGCTCTTAGAAGAAGGTAGTAACAGTCGTAGACAACTGCTAGATTGGCTGTGTTTTCATGGGGAGGCAGGTTTTTATCCCACATGGCTTGAATACAATCGCCTACTCAAACAGCGCAACGCCCTACTAAAATCCACCCACGCCAAACACACCATTCATGCTTGGGATGCTCAACTGTCCACTGCCGCCCATCGTTTACATGACTACCGCCAAGCCGTCTTTGAGCGGTGGCGCACCCATCTTGATAACAGCATTGAAACCCTCCTACCTCAATACCATGCCCAACTGACCATCGCCTATCAAGCAGGGTTTGATACTAAGCGTTCTTTGGCAGACATCTTAGCAGAACGGCTTGAGGCGGATATTGAGCTTGGCTATACGCGCATTGGGGCGCATCGCGCTGATATTGCTGTTGGTATCAAACTAACACCCACCGATGGTCAGCGCCGCCATGAGCACGCCATCAATGTCCTTTCTCGAGGTGAAAAAAAACTACTCATCACTGCCCTGCGCCTATCCCAACTGCCTTTAGTTTGCCACGCCCAAGCCCCAAGCCAAAGCCTGCCTGCGGTGCTGATAGATGATATTGATGCCGAGCTTGATGCTCACGCCATTGAGATACTTATCACCCAGCTCACCCGCCTGCCCTGCCAGTTGTTTATCACCAGCCTCAATCTAGAAACCGCCAAACGTCTACAAGACAAAATGCCTAATGCCACCAAGCTATTTTTATTAACTCATGGCACCATCAGCACCATCGATTCGGCAAGCTAACGGATTTTGTATGCAATTTAGCAACATGATTTTTTTAGCAAAAAATGATATAATGGTTGATTGATTTTAGCCTACCCAAAGGCGCTGATAAGGACAGTTATGACAGACTCAACTTCCACTCACAACGAAGATTATACCGCCAAAAATGTCCGTGTTTTGCGTGGACTTGAAGCCGTGCGCGTACGCCCTGGTATGTATATTGGCGATACAGATGATGGTACAGGCTTACACCATATGGTGTTTGAAGTGGTGGACAACGCCATTGATGAAGCCTTGGCAGGGTATTGCGATGAAATCAACGTCATCATTCATGACGACAATTCAGTCAGCGTTTCAGACAATGGGCGCGGCATTCCTGTGGACATTCATCCCGAAGAAGGCGTATCTGCTGCTGAAGTCATCATGACCGTGCTACACGCAGGGGGTAAATTTGATGACAATTCTTATAAAGTATCGGGCGGTTTGCATGGCGTTGGGGTGTCGGTGGTAAATGCCCTATCTAGCAAGCTTGTCTTAAATATTCATCGTGATGGCTATGCCCATAGTCAAAGCTATTCTGATGGCGTGCCCGATGCACCCTTATCGCAATTAGCCCCCTCCAATACCACAGGAACACAAGTACGTTTTTATCCAAGCCTTGAGATTTTTAAGGGTGTGACTGTCTTTGAATACGACATTTTAGCCAAACGCTTGCGTGAATTGTCTTTTTTGAATTCAGGGGTGCGCATTGTACTTACCGATGAGCGTAGCAATCAAAATGAGGTGTTTGAACACAAAGGCGGTTTGTCGGAGTTTGTGGGCTACATCAACGATGGCAAGCAAACCTTAAATGACATCTTTCATTTTACCGCAGATGGCACCGATGGCATTGGTGTGGAAGTGGCACTACAATGGTCGGACACTTATAACGAAAAGGTATTGTGCTTTACCAACAATATCCCACAGCGTGATGGCGGGACGCACTTGTCGGGCTTTCGCAGTGCCTTAACTCGCTGTCTTAATAGCTATATGGACAGTGAAAATATCCTTAAAAAAGAAAAAGTTCAAGTTACAGGCGATGACGCACGAGAAGGTTTAACCGCCATCATTTCAGTCAAAGTGCCTGATCCCAAATTTAGCTCCCAAACCAAAGACAAACTGGTGTCTAGCGAAGTTAAATCCGCCGTTGAAACCACCATGCACGAAAAGCTGTCAGAGTTTTTGCTAGAAAACCCCAGCGCTGCCAAAGCCATTGCAGGTAAAATCATAGACGCTGCCCGCGCTCGTGATGCTGCTCGTAAAGCCCGTGAGATGACTCGCCGCAAAAGCGCACTAGACATTGCAGGCTTGCCAGGTAAACTTGCCGACTGCCAAGAAAAAGACCCTGCTTTGTCAGAATTGTATCTTGTGGAAGGCGACAGTGCAGGCGGTAGTGCCAAACAAGGGCGTAACCGCAAAATGCAAGCCATTTTGCCACTAAAAGGTAAAATTCTCAATGTGGAGCGTGCCAGATTTGACAAAATGCTGTCAAGCGCTGAAGTAGGTACGCTGATTACCGCCTTGGGGACAGGGATTGGCAAGGATGAATACAACCCCGACAAACTGCGCTACCACAAAATCATCATCATGACCGACGCTGACGTGGACGGCTCGCACATTCGCACTTTGCTTTTAACTTTCTTTTTTCGTCAAACGCCAGAGCTGATTGAGCGGGGACATATTTATATCGCTCAGCCGCCTTTATACAAAGTCAAAAAAGGCAAACAAGAGCTGTATCTAAAAGACGACGACGCTCTAAAATCTTATTTGTTGTCCGCCACCATTGATGAAAATCAGCTGTTTTTGACCAAAGACACCCCTGCCATCACAGGAGTGGCATTGGAAAAAGTATTAAATAGCTACAGTCAAAGTCAAGCCATCAAAACACGTCTAAGCCAAAAATACCCTGATAGCTTGATTGACGCTTTAACCTTATTGCCCAAGCTTGACCTACCCACCATCAGTAATCAAGCAGCTATGCACACATGGGCAGAAGCACTACAAGCCAAACTCACCGACATCAACCCAAAACTACTGCCCAAAGTAGATTTAGAGGCGATAGACCTTGGTGAAGCTGGCACACAGTATTTACCCAAAATCACCATTTTTGTACATCAACTCCCCCAATACTACACGCTTGATGCGCTGTTTGTGGGATCGGGTGAATACGCACGCCTCATGCGTCTAAGTAGTGAATGGAATACTCTGCTGACAGACGGTGCCTTTTTGCGCCGTGGGGACAAAGACATTGCCATCACAAGCTTTGACCATCTATGGACAGTCTTGATGAATGATGCGCGCCGCGGTTTATCCATTCAGCGCTACAAGGGGCTAGGCGAGATGAATGCCGACCAATTATGGGAAACCACCATGGATCCTGACAATCGCCGTATGCTTAAAATCACCATTGAAGATGCCATCAAAGCCGACCATCTGTTTAGCTGTCTGATGGGTGACGATGTTGAGCCACGCCGTATCTTTATTGAAGAAAACGCCCTCAATGCCGACATTGATGCCTAAAAATCTAAGCAAAAGTGATAGGTATATTAAAAGAATGAACACAAACCACTATGGTAATACTGGCTTATGTTCATTCTTCAAAAATGAATGCTTTTTTCAAATGTCTCCCTTGTATTACACCATCAACACGCACTTGCGTTGGTTAAATGCTTATTTGGTTTATAACAAATTCAGTTTATATTTATACTAACTTAACATCAGTCTATATCAACCCCATTTGATTGAGAGGCAGCCATGCCCAACTTATACCATTTAAAGGTTTCATTATTAGAGCCCCATTATCCCATCAACCAGCTACATCGCGTTTTGGAAGTCAAAGGCAGTGTCACATTTTATGAGTTGCATCAGGCGCTGTTTGATGCTTTTGATCGCCATGATGAGCATCTGTGGAAGTTTATTATTACTCGCAAAAAATCCGATGGCATATCAAAGCTGTATGACTGTCAAGAACAAGTGCTGCTACCTGATGATTTTTTGTGGGAAGAAGGCGATGACAGCTTGATATTGTACAAAGCCAACACCCCCTTGGATGCCCTTAATCTGACAGAAAAAGACTACTTTTACTATTGGTTTGATTTTGGTGACGACTGGATTCATCGCATCCGTGTTGAAAAAATTGAAGAGTGTAGTAAGGCAACTCGCAAGCTGCGCCTAACCAAAAAAATCGGCACCTCTCCTGCCCAGTATGAAAGTGATGAGCCAGAAGATACCGATGATACTACAGGATCTGAGCACCACCCTCATAATGAGCTTCAACCACCAAACAAACAACCTGCCATTCCACCAGAGCTTGATTTTGAACTTACCTTAATGTCTGCCATGATGATGATTGCTGTGGGTGACGAGGTGCGTTATCAGGATTTGGTACAAATGGGCATCGCTGACACATTGGTCACTCGTGGTTTAATCAAGCCTTGCATCAATCCTGCCCATCGCGTACGCCTGACTGTACTAGGTGAGAGCGAGATTGTTCGCTTTATGGAGATGGCAGGAATCGGACGTAGCTAGTATCTACCAACAGGACAGCCCGACTGACTGACCGATATGCCAAAGGGCGTGTTAGGGCAGTTGTCCAAACGGTCGGGTACACCATCATTGTCGCTGTCTGTGATGCCAAGTCTTTGGTTGTCCGTGGGTGTAGATGATGGCGTGGTGGGGGTTTGACAGGCGGCTAAAAGAGCGGACAATGTTATCACAATGATAAATTTCATAAGCATTTAAACTCAAAAGATGGTTTTGATAAAATTTTGGTGAGTTTAACATACTAAATTGCCACTGTGGTTAATTTTATTTGAATTAAGATTTGACCGATGTCATCAAATGGAGAAAAATCATGACCTTATGCGACCAACTTGCTAAACAATACCATGAAATCTTAAAGAGCCCAGAATACAAACCTTTAATAGCACAAATTGCCAAAGACCATCAAAAAGGAAAGGGCAATGGGCTATCAGATGTTTTATTGGGATTTGTTCCTGATGGTTATGAGCAAGCAGAACATAAAATTCTAATCATAGGTCGTGAAACCGCAGGTTGGCAATTAGGTAAAAATCCAATCGAAGAGTATACTATTGAAACTATTCAAAACTCTATGGAAAAAAGCAAAAAGTGGGTTTTAGAAAATTTCACAGGGAAATTTGCAAAAGACGCAAGGGGCAAAACATTTTTTAATTTTATCAGAAAGGTCAAAGACAAATGCAGCAATGATGGAATTTTGTGGGCAAATACTTTTGCTGTGGATTATAAAAAATCTACCCCAGACAGCAATAATTTACCAAAAAATCAAAAAGAATTATTTGCCACCATCAAAAAACTTTCCAAAGAATTGATACAAGCACAGCTTGATATTTTAAAACCTGATTTTGTTTTATTCGTTGGCGGCATGACTTCTGTTTCGGCAAGAAGAGAATATTTCCCCAATCTAAAAGGCGATGGTAAACCTATCATTGATGGTTTACCCATTCTTTGTTTAGAAAAGTTTATGTTTGATGGGCAAGAAAAACCCATTTGCTATCGTACTTATCACCCTTCTTATTTTGAAAGTAACGCTCAAAAAGGGCTGGAGACCTTGATTGATATTTTGCCAGCAAAATCTAAATAAGTCATATAAATCAATCTTATGCTGATTTCAAATTTCTCAATAGATTAGATTTTGCCATTGGGAAATTCACCATTTTTCCCCAAAAAAATGCTAAAATACCCATTTATTATTGATACCAGAGCAAGCCCATGACCAATATCACCCAAGACCGTATTTTAATTTTAGACTTTGGCTCACAATATAGCCAACTGATTGCCCGCCGAGTGCGTGAAGCAGGCGTATATTCTGAAATGTATGCTTATGATATGTCAGAAGATGACATCAAAGCCTTTAATCCAAAAGGCATTATCTTATCAGGGG
>JBHBMT010000027.1:0-3072 GCA_041773075.1 Moraxella sp. | reverse complement strand
GGTGGAGCAGAAGTGTTGTGGCGAAAATAATTACCAAGACAGCCATTTGCCACAAGCTAAAACTCAGGCACGCCTGCACTGCGGCTAAGCCCATAGGTGCCAAATTTGCCATCACCAATGCCATCGGTAGGCTTTTTGCCGATATGTAAGGCAAAGTCATGTCCTGTGCTTTGGCTTGGCATACGAATAAATGGCTCAATGGTCGCTTGGGTCTGATAGTCTTTTAGATGCTCGGCAGCCACCTCTAGTGATACGCCGTGGCGAGCCGCCTGATGGCTGATCCGCTCATCCAAGGGCATTTTTGGAATCACTCGGTAATACTGCGAAAAACCTGTAATTTTATCTTGAGGCACAGCACGAATACTGGTCATATGCACATAGTCGGTGAGCCGCTCCAGCCATTTTGTGAGGTTTAATGTCTGCAACGCCTGCTCTGTTTGTGCAAAAATACGCACTTTAAACCCCAAAAAGCCAATTTGCTTATCGGCATTTAGGCGGTACTGCGGAAATGAGACACCGTAGGCGATTTTGCCATCATCATCTTGCTGTTCAACAAAGGCGAGATGGAGCTGGGTGTAGAGCTTAGTCCATAAAAAATAGGGACTAATTTCTACATCAGGCAATAATGTGATTTCTTGATAAAATTGCATTATTCTTTCCCGCTTGCACCAAACACACCGCCACGAATCAATACCGCAATCACATAATGTTGATTTTCTACGCTTGGTTTTTCATCTTTCAATACCCAGCCATCAAATAAGCTGTAGAAATCTTGTTTTTGTTTAGGTTGACGAAAAGCTGTACCCATGGTCGTTACTGCACCATATGGCTCAATCGCAATCGGAAACTGTGCATCTGGATACCATGTATCAATAGTGCGAATGGCATTGCCAATTTTTTGTGAATGCATACCCGCTTTATCATTGATTTTGTATAACTCTTTGCTTTTGGTTTTACCTGTATCCAAAATCAATTCTTGTGACGGATACACTTCTTGACCAAACCCGACAATCGCTTCGGCTTTAATATTCAAAATCACAAAAGCTTGATTGGTTAAACCCTGTTCAATCCAATTTGCCAAAGTGGCCAATTCATCATTTTTAGTTGCAAAATCGTGTACCGAAATGTTTTTCGCATCAAAGATTAAAGTGTGTTCTTTATCTGCAATTTTACACGTTACAAATACCGTAATTTTTTCTGCACCCACACGGTTACGCCATAACCAACGAGCATTGGCAATATTAGTCGCATAACGATGTGCCAATTCTTTAACGCCGTGTTCTTGTAAATAATCTTGTACTGTTGCCAATAATTTGCTTTGATAGGCTTGGTCATTACACACATTTGGCTTGCCGTCAAAAGGCAATACTTTGCACGTCCATGATACAATCAATGTATCATTTTCTTCCAATAAAGACGCTGAATCCACTTTTTGTAAATTGGCCTTTTCAATTTCGGCATCTAATTTGGCAGGGTCAGCAGTAATGCTATTTTTCAAACGGTTGCTGATTGTGCCACGAATGGATTTTTCTTGAATACGCACAGGAGTCGCCACGCTTTTTTCATCTTGGCTATTTTTTTGTGCCATAAAACCATCAGAAATGTCCAAATTGCGTTCAAACGCCAATACACTTGCAGTTGTTAATTTGCTCATAAAACAAACTCCTTAAATTTCATTAAAAATATTTATGATGATGTTGCTTGCCTTAGTAAATACAGTCCAGTTTCATCATACTGTTGTCCCCAAAACGCAGTTTCAATCGTGTTTTTTAAATGGTGTGGATACACCCATTTACCCAAACCATAAACGGCTTCTACATATTGGCTTGGATATTCGGGATTACGCACATTTGCCATTTTGCCTGCGTCAAACTGCTCACTAATTGCTTGATAGCCCATCGGCATGGGGACAAGCCAACCATATCCTGTTTTAATAGACTGGGTATGCCATTTAGTATTGCCATCAATATCTAATTCAGGAATATGATGTAGTGTGCAAACATCTAACAGCACATCAAGCGGTGTCGTTTTAGGATTTTGACTTTGTGCTTGGGTAATCAACTCGCTAAACTCTACACTTGCGTCCATCAATACAAATGCAGGCATTAATAATGGTACAAGTTCTTGTATTTTCGCAAAATCAAAATATCGTACAGGGTCTGTTTTGGCAATGCCCATCACACTACCGCCTGCAATTCGCTGTTTGAAAATCGCTTGCGATAAAAATTGGGTTAATTCCTGACTTAGTTGTTCAGAAATCAGGTCATTTGCCAACACTTCTACCGCAAAACTCATCACCAAATTACATTTACCTTCTTCCACAATAGATGCTGTACTGCCATCTTTTTTAAGCGGATTTCGGGTTTGATTAAACGTGTAATCACGGTATTTACTGGTGCGATAGGTTTTAGGCGTACAGTCATAACACGCAAGCAACACACCGCCCAATGCCAAATCAGCAAATCGTACATCTGACATCATGGTGCGAGATAAAGCGTGAAATGCACCTGTAAAGCCTGTTACTGCAGGAAAGCCAAAAGTTAAAGGGCTAGAAATAGCATTGGCATCACAAATCACCACTTTGTGAAAATAGATGTAACCAACTGGAATTTTTTCATTCATAAAAACACCCCCTTGCCCATACGCTGATAATGCCCTTGCATATCTTCAATTTCTCGTTTCCACTCTATAAATTCTGCATCAGCAATATCATATTTTAAATTTTGAAATTGCTCTCTTAGCTCATTATTAAACCATGACGCAAAGTCTTCCAAAATCTCTTTTTGCCATTCATTTTTATCTTTGTGCTGGGCAAATTCTTCTTCGTCGTCCAAATCTGCACGGTAAGGGTCTAACCATATTTTTTGCGAGCGTGGCAAAGCATAATCTTTTGACCAACCTGCGGACTTTTCTTGCAATGTATGTGCAATGGCAAAAATGGTATGCAACATACGGTCTATTGCATCTTTGCGTTTATCACGCACATCCACATTGTTTCTGGCATCTTTCACCACTTGAATGACATATTCAAAATCATCACGAATATGATATTTTAAAGTTTTGCTATGAAAG
>JBHBMT010000026.1:0-20017 GCA_041773075.1 Moraxella sp. | reverse complement strand
GTCAGAAAATATTATTTTCTTAATTATTAATTAAGTTTAATAAACATATTTTAAGCCATAATGCGCCAAAAGATAGGGCATTTGGCGTATTATCACAGGCAGGATGTTTGATTGATAGGTGTTTAGGCAGGATTATGGATGTCGATAAATTGAACTTCAAAACCGTAATTTTGTGCCAAATACTCTCCTAACGCCATTACGCCACCCATTTCAGTGGCATGGTGTCCGCAGGCAAAATAGTCTATACCAAGTTCGCGCGCCATGTGTGTGGTACGTTCTGAAATTTCCCCTGAAACAAATGCATCACACCCCATGATGTAAGCTTGCTCTATCATATCTTGTGCGCCGCCTGTACA
Source organism: Moraxella sp. (assembly GCA_041773075.1). Classification (GTDB taxonomy): domain Bacteria; phylum Pseudomonadota; class Gammaproteobacteria; order Pseudomonadales; family Moraxellaceae; genus Moraxella. The sequence goes on along the minus strand of JBHBMT010000026.1, from coordinate 19,661 downwards.
CAGTCCTATGGTTTGAATGGGTTGATTATTTGGGCGACCTTGAATATATAGTGGCGGGCGTTTGAGTGCTGTTTCAATGCGTATCAATAGGTCATTGGCGCTGATAGGTTCGCAGGTGGCGACATTACCGACAGGGTATTTTTCGTTGGGAAAAAGCGCACCACTGATGGTTAGATTGAGTAAATTGGCAAGAGTGGCATTGTTCCCAAGTGTGGGATGGGCATCTAAGGGTAGATGGTAGGCAAGTAGCGACATATCATGCTGTAACAAAGTACGAATGCGAGCACCTTTAATGCCAACCAAAGGCGCACTCTCCCCCTTCCAAAAATACCCATGATGAACCAATAGGGCGTCAGCATCATGTTTGATGGCTTCATTGATGAGGGCTTGACAGGCAGTAACGCCTGTAATGATTTTTTTGATGGGGCGCGTGCCCTCAACTTGTAGTCCGTTGGGACAATAATCGTTAAATTCATCTGCAGATAACAGGGTGTTACATAAAGCAGCTAAAGCGGTGGGCATCATATCAAACCTATGGTTGCTAGAATTGTTACTAAAATAAAGGTATTGTAAAATTTTTTGGAAAAATAGACAATAATAGAAAAAAACTCATGTCAATTGATATCAAATTAATATCAAAAAAGCACAAAAGACCTCTGCGACTTTACCAAGAAATTAAGTATAATAAGGCGTTTTTTTATGATTGATGAATAAGGATAATGATGAAAATCTCTACTTTAAATGCTCATCAAAAAGGCGTTTCTGTTTGGTTGATTTTGCCGTGGTTGCTATTTTTGGCGTTGGCATTTGTTTTTTGGTGGTTTATCAATGAGCGCCCACAGACGCAAGCCATCGAAGGAGCACCTCAAGCTGCCATCACAGCACCTGCCAATCCTACAGCAGCACCTACCCAAGAGGGGGTTTGGAAGCCAACTTTGGCAGTGCCAAGCGCGGAATCTGCCCCAACAAGTGATGCTGCTACGCCTGTCAGCTCTTATCACCAAGCGGTTAGTAAGGCAGCGGTGTCGGTTGTAAACATTTATACCACTCAAAAGGTAAATAATCCTTATTATAATGACCCATTATTTCGTCAATTTTTGGAGCAACATGGCTATGGTGTTCCTGAGGGCAATGATAATAATAGTTTAGGGTCAGGGGTGATTGTATCGGCAGATGGCTATATTGTCACCAATGCGCATGTCATTGAGGGGGCGGATGAAATTGTTGTGGTATTAAATGATGGGCGTAAAGCCACTGCCACTGTTGTGGGTAGTGACCCTGAGAGCGATTTGGCGGTAATTAAGATAAGTTTGGATAACTTAACACCCATTGCGTTTCGCCAGTCACCTATTGCGGTAGGAGATGTGACACTTGCCATTGGCAATCCTTTTGGTGTTGGGCAGACAGTGACGCAGGGTATTGTTTCTGCAACAGGTCGCAGTGGTCTTGGGGTGAATGTGTATGAGGACTTTATTCAAACGGATGCTGCCATCAATCCAGGTAATTCAGGTGGTGCACTCACAGATGCACATGGCGCCTTGATTGGGATTAATACCATGATTTATTCACGCTCTGGCGGGTCTATGGGGATTGGATTTGCCATTCCTAATAGCATTGTAGAACAGGTGATGAATGCACTTATTAGCACAGGCAAGGTAAGTCGCGGTTGGTTAGGTGTGGAGATAGGACGTACAGTCAATGACCCAACTGATATGAATAAAACCACAGGTGTAGCGATTGCAGGTGTATTTCCCAATGGTCCTGCGGGACAAGCAGGATTGCAGGTGGGGGATGTGGTTGTGAGCGTAGATGGGCAAGCGGTTAATGATGCCAATGTGCTTGTTGGTCAGATTGCTAAAAAAGCGCCTAATAGCACCATGACGCTTGAGGTTGATCGTGCAGGCGAGCGTAAAACAATTGCCATCACACTGGCGGAGCGCCCAAGCTTTGACAATTAGTCAAAAAAAGCTGGTTGTGAGCCAGCTTTTTTTATTGAGCATCCTCCAAAAAAGACAATTGTGCTTCGTTGCTTTCTTGGTACAGCTCAATCACTCCAGTCACCACACAACAACACGCCAATACTTCATCAGGCTCAAGCAAACACAAAGGTGGTAATGTATGGCGTACATCGCCTGAATGAATGATAAGGCGAGTTTTGCACATACCACAGTAGCCTTGGCGACACTCGTAGATGGGTTGGTGACCTGTGCGTAATAAGCCATCGAGCAAGGTTTCGCCATCATGCAGATAAAAGCGCTGTTTGCCACCCAACACCCAACTCATCAATACTGTCGCTTTTTATAAATCAAAATTGGTGAAATCAACATCGGCAATGCTTGTGTCTACTTGACTGACCAAATAATTGCTAATCTCGCTTTCTTGGGGGGCAACTTGCACATTATCAGAAGTAAGCCATGCATTAATCCATGGGATGGGATTGCTGCTTTGAGCAAACAAAGTGGGTAAGCCAATGGCATTCATGCGTACATTGGTGATATATTCTACATATTGACATAAGATATCTTTGTTTAAGCCAATCATAGAGCCATCTTTAAACAAATATTCTGCCCACGATTTTTCTTGTTCGGCAGCCGTGCGAAAAATCTCAATACAGCTATCTAAGCACTCTTCGGCAATCTGTGCCATTTCAGGGTCATCTTTGCCTGTGCGCATCAAGTTAATCATTGCTTGTGTGCCATTAAGGTGCAAAGCTTCGTCACGGGCAATGAGTTTGATAATTTTGGCATTGCCCTCCATGGTTTTGCGTTCAGCAAAGGCAAAAGAGCAAGCAAAGGATACATAAAAACGAATGGCTTCTAGAACATTGACACAAACCAAGCACAAAAACAGCTTTTTCTTAAGTTCATATAAAGAAACCTGCACTTTTTTGTGACCAACAGTATGCACCCCTTCTCCTAGCAGGTTGTAATACTGGGTGTATTCAATCAAATCATCATAATAGCAGGCGATGTCTTCGGCGCGCGCTTTGATGTGGTGATTGTCCACAATGTCATCTAGGATAAGCGCAGGGTCGTTGACAACATTTCTAATAATATGAGTGTAGCTTCTTGAATGAATGGTTTCAGAAAATGACCATGTTTCAATCCATGTTTCAAGCTCGGGAATGGACACCAAAGGCAAAAATGCCACGTTGGGGCTTCTGCCTTGAATGGAGTCAAGCAGTGTTTGATATTTTAGGTTGGATAAAAAAATATGCTGCTCATGCGTGGATAGATTGCTAAAATCAATTCTGTCACGACTGACATCAATTTCTTCAGGACGCCAAAAAAATGATAATTGCTTTTCAATCAGTTGCTCAAAAATGGGGTGTTTTTGTTGGTCGTAACGCGCCACATTGACGGACTGACCAAAAAACATAGGTTCATTAAGAACATTGTTTTTTTGCTGACTAAATGTGCTGTATGTCATGGTTAGGTGTTCACAAGACATTGTTTGTTACCTTTTTATATTTTGAATAAAAATTATTAAAATAATCTAAATTTTACACGCGCCCCCTGCACAATCGTCCAAATCGTCTTGGGTGTCATCAGCGCCATCACGCGTATTGTGATAATACAAGGTTTTAACGCCCAGTTTGTAAGCGGTTAATAAATCTTGAATCAGAAGCTTCATGGGTACTTTGCCGTTTTCAAAGCGCGCAGGGTCATAATTGGTATTGGCAGAAATGCTTTGGTCAACAAATTTTTGCATAATGCCAACCAGCTGTAAATAGCCTTGGTTGTTCGGCATTTGCCAAAGTAGTTCATATTCAAAGCGCAACCGTTCAATATCGGGCACCACTTGTTTTAGAATGCCATCTTTACTGGCTTTGACAGAAACCAGTCCGCGTGGCGGCTCAATGCCATTGGTGGCGTTGGCAATTTGGCTAGAGGTTTCTGAGGGCATCAGTGCAGTTAAGGTGGAGTTTCTAAGTCCATATGTTTTGATGTTGGTGCGCAAATGCTCCCAGTCTAAGTGTAGGGGTTCATCACAAATGGTATCCAAGTCTTTTTTGTAGGTGTCAATGGGTAAAATACCTTGACTATAGGTGGTTTGGTCAAACCAAGGCGCTGCTCCTTTTTCTTGCGCTAATTTATTAGATGCTTCTAATAGATAATATTGCAATGCTTCAAAGGTGCGATGAGTTAGCCCCAAGGCTTTGGGGTCAGAATAACGTGTACCATTTTTTGCCAAATAATAAGCAAAATTAATCACCCCAACGCCTAAGGTGCGGCGATTTAGGCTGCCATTTTTGGCGGCAAGGACAGGATAGTCTTGATAGTCTAGTAGAGCATCTAGTGCACGTACAATCAGTTCGGCAGGCTCTTTGATGTCTTCAATGTGATTGATTTTGCCTAAATTTACCGCCGATAAAGTACATAGAGCAATTTCACCTTGGTCATCATTGATGTTGTCCAAAGGTTTGGTGGGTAGGGTGATTTCCATGCACAAATTGGATTGACGAATAGGCGCTACAGCAGGATTAAAGGCGCTGTGCGTATTACAGTGGTCAACGTTTTGGATATAAATACGCCCTGTGCTTGCACGTTCATTTAAAAGTGTGGTAAATAGCTCGCGCGCAGGAACTACTTGTTTTCTAATGCTATCATCAGCTTCGTATTGGAGATATAGGCGCTCAAACTCTTCTTGGTCGGCAAAAAATGCCTCATACAACCCTTTGACATCTGAAGGAGAAAACAGTGTGATATTTTCATTTTTGATAAGGCGAGTATACATCAATTTGTTGATTTGCACACCATAATCCATGTGGCGCACGCGGTTGTCTTCAACACCGCGGTTGTTTTTTAGTACCAATAAACTTTCTACTTCTAGGTGCCACAAAGGATAAAACAGCGTTGCAGCCCCACCGCGCACACCGCCTTGAGAGCAGCATTTGACTGCAGTTTGAAACAGTTTATAAAAAGGAATACAACCAGTATGACGTGCCTCACCGTTGCGAATGGGGCTACCTAGCGCACGAATACGCCCTGCATTGACACCAATGCCAGCGCGTTGAGACACATAGCGCACAATCGCACTGGTGGTGGCATTGATACTGTCTAGACTATCATCGCATTCAATAAGCACGCATGAGCTAAATTGGCGACTGGGCGTGCGCACACCTGACATGATGGGAGTGGGTAAAGAGATGTAAAAATTGGAGGTGGCATCATAAAAGCGCTTGACATACTCAAGGCGTTCTTTTTTGTCATAATTGGCAAACAAACACATACCAACAAGCATATACAAAAATTGTGGGCTTTCATAAACCTGACGAGTAACGCGGTCTTGTACCAAGTATTTGCCCATCATTTGTTCAACAGCGGCATAAGCAAGAGTCATGTCGCGTTCGTGGTCAATATGAGCATTAAGCTCATCAAACTCTTCGCGGCAATAGTCTGCCAAAATATGACCATCGTATTTGCCTAGGGTGGTGAGCTTGGTGACATGATCGTAAAGGTGAGGGGGTTCAAATTCACCATAGGCAATTTTGCGTAAATGAAAAATGGCTAAGCGTGCCGCAAGATATTGATAATCTGGAGTATCAACAGAAATTAAATCAGCAGCAGCCTTGATGATGGTTTCGTGAATATCGCGTGTTTTTATGCCATCATAAAATTGAATGTGGGATTTTAACTCTACTTGAGAAACAGATACATTGTCCAATCCTTCGGCTGCCCAAGTGATGACTTTGTGAATTTTTTCTAAATCAATGGCTTCACTACGTCCGTCACGTTTGGTTACTTTGATGTTATCAATATGCGTCACTGTATTACTCCCGTAGGACTTGATAATGGTTGATTGGGTAAGATGGATGGGTACTACCAAGCGTTGTGGTGTTGGCAAGGTACACATACGAACTTATCACAATATATAGTGCTTGTTATTTTGAATGACACAATATAGACTATTTTTTTTAAAAATTCTAGCTAAAAATTTTGTAAAATTTAGTGGATTTGACTTGACAAAGATGTAACTTAGCAGGGTTGGGGCTTGGCGCTTGTTTGTGTTTTTGTAATGATTGGGTATTCAATAAGCTGCGCAAATTTTAAAGATATTGTCAAGAGGCGATGATTTTATGATGGTATGAAAAATTAGAATAAATTAACAGTTTTATCTGTTTTTAGTAAAGATGTATGAAGGGTTATTGGGTGTGTATTTTTAAGAAGAGATGCCAAGGATATGTTGGTGTGGCTTGTTAAGGATGGTTGGCTACACCTTACAATAAGTGTGATGGTTGTTTTGTCAGAGGGTTTGGGTTAAAAAGGTGATTTATGATTTTTTGGTATGACAACAAAAAAAGCACATCAAAAGATGTGCTTTTTTTGATAAGAGTGACTTAAGCGCTTGCCATTAAGCTTGCATTGCCACCAGCAGCGGTAGTGTTGTAGCTTTGGCTGACCTCATGGTATAGGCGCGCCATATCCAAGCCAGCCTGTGCATCAATCACGCGGCGGATAGCGCCATCCAAGCTGCTTAGAGCAACTTTTTCTTCATGGCTTAAGGGGCTTAGTGCTACCACTAAAGTGTTGCGCTTGGCTTCAACCTCATCGGCAACTACCACAAGTTCAGGCAGCTTTTGTGACCAATTGGCGATGGGTGAATCGGCAGTTACCACAACTTTGGTGCCATTGCCTGCTAGCTCAACCAACGCATTAGCAGCCTGTGCCAATGTACCACCAACCAAGCGTACAGACTTAGGTGCATGCCAACTTAGAGTATTGGTTTCGCCTGTTGGACCACTTAGTACCACTGTAGCATAATTGAGAGATTGTTTGGCAAGGCTAGCGACAGTTTGTTGCAAGCTTGCGTACTCACTATCGGACAGTTCAGCTTTGGCGACAGCTAATACGGCATCAACTGCTTTTTGGTTGAATTTGGCAGGTGTATCTGTTTTTGGAGTGTGCCACTTATCAAGACGGCTTAGGCGCTGTAGATAAAATGGACCGCCCGCCTTAGGACCTGTACCTGACAAACCATGACCACCAAATGGCTGAACGCCCACCACAGCACCAACGATGTTGCGGTTGATATACACATTGCCCGCCTCGATGCGGTCGGTAATGTGCTCAATGGTGCCATCAATGCGGCTATGAATACCATGAGTAAGTGCATAACCTTTGCTATTAATACCATCAATTAACTTATCTAATTCACCAGCACGATAGCGCACAACGTGTAAAACAGGACCAAAAACTTCCTTTTTGAGCTCGGACAAGTCTTTTAATTCAAACATGATGGGCGCAACAAAAGTAGAGCTGCTGGCTTTGCTTTTCACAAGAACTTCATGGAAAGGTGCCAGCCCTTTTAGGTTGTTGATGTGCGCATCTAAGTTGGCTTTGGCTTCGGCATCAATCACAGGACCAACATCGGTAGATAGATTGCTTGGCGCATCAACAACCAATTCATTCATAGCACCTTTAATCATCTCAACCATATGGTCAGCAACATCTTCTTGAACACATAAGATGCGCAAAGCAGAGCAGCGCTGACCTGCCGAATCAAAGGCAGAAGAAAGGACATCAATACACACTTGTTCAGCAAGTGCGGTAGAATCCACAATCATGGCATTCATACCGCCTGTTTCAGCAATCAACACAGGGTTGTCATCACGTTTGGCAAGAATGCTATTAATGCGTTTGGCAACATCGGTTGAGCCTGTAAAAATCACCCCATCAATGTGTGGGTTTTGGGTTAGGGCAGCACCCACATCACCAGCACCCAGGGTTAATTGTAGGGCTTCTTTGGGGATACCTGCTTCATATAGCCAGCTGACTGCCAAATGGGCGATGATGCTGGTTTGTTCAGCGGGTTTTGCAACCACAGTATTACCTGCTGCTAAGGCTGAAACAACCTCTCCAACAAAAATGGCTAATGGGAAGTTCCATGGGCTAATTGCCACGACAGTGCCAATAGGTGAGTTTAGGTTTAAGCGCTCAATTTCATCGGCATAATAACGACAAAAATCTACCGCTTCACGTACTTCAGCGATGGCGTTTAGCATGGTTTTGCCTGCTTCGCGAATGGCAATCATCATTAAAAGTGCCATGCGTTTTGGCTCTTCCATTAAGTCAGCAAAGGTGCGTAGCATGGCTGCACGCTCTGCAGGACTGACAGTTTGCCAACTGGCTTTGGCAGCCACAGCAGCATCAATGACAGCAGGCACGCTGACAGGGTCAATAAAGCTAACATTACCTACAATATCACTATGATCAGCAGGATTATTGACTGTATGGGCAGCTTGATGTACCACATCTAAAGCAGTCAATGAAGCAACATCAAAACGAATATTGGCAGCTTCACTCATGTTGGCTTGCAAGGTTTGGAGTACGTGCTCATTGGATAAATCCAAGCCTTTTGAGTTGGTGCGACCATCGGTATAAATGTGGCGGGCGGTAGGCGTAAGAGGGTTTGGTGTGCCATGTGTTTTGTTGAGTTCAAGTACGGGAGATTCAATCAACTCATCAATACTGACATTTTCATCAACAATGCGGTTTACAAATGAGGAGTTAGCACCGTTTTCTAACAAGCGACGCACCAAATAAGCCAGTAGAGTTTTGTGAGTGCCAACAGGGGCGTAAATACGCACACGGCGACCTAGATTTTTTTCACCAACCACTTGGTCGTACAAAGTTTCGCCCATACCGTGCAAGCATTGAAATTCAAAGTCTTTGTCTTTGCCCATCTCATAGATGGTGGCTAAGCTTTGAGCATTGTGAGTGGCAAATTGTGGGAAAATGGCATCTTGAGCGGCAAGTAATTTTTTGGCGCAAGCAAGATAAGAGATGTCTGTATGTACTTTGCGAGTATAAACAGGATAGCCTTCAATACCATCTACTTGCGCCCATTTGATTTCGCTGTCCCAATAAGCCCCTTTGACTAGGCGAATCATTAAGCGTTGATTATTGCGGCGTGCTAAATCAACAAGAAAATCAATAACATAAGGGCAGCGTTTTTGGTAAGCTTGCACCACAAAGCCAATGCCATTAAAGCCTGCTAAATCAGGATCGGATACTAATTTTTCCATCAAGTCTAATGACAATTCAAGACGATTGGCTTCTTCGGCATCAATGTTTAGACCAATGTTGTATTGCTTAGCAAGTAGGTACAGCTCTTTTAATTTTGGCAAAAGTTCAGTCATCACGCGTTCGTGTTGAGCGCGCACATAACGAGGATGAATGGCAGATAGTTTAACAGAAATGCCATTACCATCATAAACACCACGACCTGCAGCATCTTTGCCAATGGCATGAATGGCTTGTACATAGTCATTGTAATAGCGGTCGGCATCTTCTTGGGTCATTGCTGCTTCACCTAGCATATCAAAGCTAAAGCGATAGCCCATTTTTTCGCGCTCTTTGCCATTGGCAAGCGCTTCATTGATGGTTTGACCTGTCACAAACTGTTTGCCCAAAATTTTCATGGCGTGATTAACACCCATACGAATAAAGGGTGCGCCGCCTTTTTGCATTAAGCGAGTCAACGCCGAACCCAAGCCTTCTTCTGTGGGCTGGGTGAGTTTACCTGTCAATACCAAACCCCATGCGGCTGCATTGACAAACATAGAGGGGCTGTTACCAACGTGGCTTTTCCAGTCACCATCAGACAGTTTGTCTTTGATAAGGCGGTCGCGTGTTTCAGTGTCAGGAATGCGCAATAATGCTTCAGCAAGACACATCAGCGCCACCCCTTCTTCGCTAGATAGCGAAAATTCATGCATCAGTGCATCCACCCCTGAGGACTTACTACGGTCAGCACGAACCTTGCTAATCAATTGACGGGCAAGGGTAGAGATGTTATTGTGCATTTGTTCGTCAAAATTCAGCGTAGCTGCTAAGCCTTGCACTGCCTGTGTTTCGTCAAGGCGATAGGCATTGGTAATGGCATCGCGCAAAGAAGATTGAGTATGGGCAAAATTAAACATAAATATCCTTGAGATAATGGTAACTGTGTTGTTAGTATTATGAGGCTCATTCTATGATAAATAAGAAAAAGTCCATCATAATCCACCTAAAAAAACAACACCTAAAGCGCCAAGTATTATATCACCTAACACCTAGACGCTCAATTGCTCATTGGTGCAAAATCAAAAGCTTTTATTGATAATACACCATACCAAAGGTTGGGTAATATGGGTATGATTTATTGCTGATAAGGGTATTAATATATCAAATAAATCTCCCGCTTAATTCCAAAAAAGCTCACCAAGATGGAGAGCTTTTTTTTGTGAATGTGTTAGGGCATCCTGACACTTCATAACACTCATTACGATTTAGCAATCATTTTAGAAATGAAATAGCGTTTTTGCATTATCTGTTTGTTAAAAAGCAGGGCTAACTCTTCGTTTTCTTCGTCAAATTGCTTGTTGATATTTTAATATCAGCAGCACAATTTTCCTTGAAACTCTTACGATTTTGCTCATTTTTAATCACAAATACGAAATGTCAGAATGCCCTAATATCACGCTTGTTTGTCTGCTGATTTGCTGGCAGGTTTACGCGTGGTGGTTTTTTTGGATGTTGGTTTGGCTGCTGGCTTGCTCACCTTTTTTGAGGTTTTAGCAGAGGTGCTAGCAGGCAATTTGGTTGTGGGCTGACTTAATTTTAAGTCTGCTTTTTCGTCCAATTCATACAAAGTACCAGCGCGCCCAACAATTAGAGGATCAATACCGCCAATTTGACTGGTGTCTTTATTGACATAGTCTAATTTATTTAGCACATAGCGCATGGCGTTCAGGCGAGCACGTTTTTTGCAGTCAGATTTAATCACAATCCAAGGTGATTCTGAAGTGTCTGTATTGTAGAACATGGCTTCTTTGGCGGCAGTGTAGTCATCCCATTTGTTCAAAGACGCTTTGTCCACAGGAGAAAGTTTCCATTGTTTTAAGGGGTCGTGCTCACGGCGATCAAAACGGGTTTTTTGTTCCTCACGGCTAACTGAGAACCAAAACTTAATCAAGGTAATGCCAGATTCAATCAAATGCTTTTCAAATTCAGGCACTTGGCGCATAAAGATATGGTATTCTTCTTCACTACAAAAGCCCATAACGCGCTCAACAACAGCGCGGTTGTACCAAGAACGGTCGTATAAGACAATCTCACCACTGGTGGGCAGGGTTTGTACATAGCGTTGAAAGTACCATTGACCGCGTTCAGTTTCGGTCGGTTTTTCTAGAGCGACAACACGCGCACCACGAGGGTTTAGATGCTCCATAAAGCGTTTGATGGTACCCCCTTTACCCGCTGCATCACGACCTTCAAACAAAATAACCACTTTTTGTCCTGTGGTTTTGACATGGTGTTGTAATTTTAGAAGTTCAATTTGTAGTTTGTATTTTTGGGCTTCGTAATTTTTGCGACTTAAGCGATGCTTATAAGGATAGACGCCATCACGCCAGTTAGGGACAAGTTCGGTATCTTTAGATTTGTTGCTGCGTACTTCTTGGCTGATTTGAGCGGCAACTTGAGTGGTGGGTAAATATTCGCTCACACGCTGACTTAATTCTACCAAATCATCAGGGCTTGCGTGCTCTAATAATTCTTCTAAGCGATTCATGGTATCAGAAAAATCACCACTTTTGACATTGCTGTTTTTGATGGGGGTGCCTGCCTTTGGGGTAGTCGCCATATGGATCTCCTAAGTTGGTTTTTTACATCTACTTACGTTATAGTATCATGCTTGCAATCTTTGTGCAATCTGATTTACCCAATATGCTTATGGGATTATCTTGTTAAAATAAGGTGATGGTTTTTTGGGTGAATGGCGATAAGAAAGTATGGTGACTGTATATAGCTGTAGATTGGTTTAATGCGCTGAAGTTTTATTTTGATATTTGTTTGAGCTTATTTTATTAAGAGTTTGTATAAAAATACCCAATCTTTGATTTATTATTGTCTTTTTATATGTTTTTTGGGCACTCTGACTTTTTGTATTTGTCATTAAATTTAAGAAAGACGCAGAAGTTTCAAGGAGGATTGCGCCTTAATATCATCGCACTTAATTGCTTAAAATTTTGATATATTAATTGAACGTTTGACTCACTTGGATAGAGTGTGATAGTAAAAAAGCACCCCAGATACGTTGGAGTGCTTTGATGCTGGTTATCTTGTGATAACAGCATTAGCCTTGCAATGCTTTGATGGCAGCATTTAGGCGGCTCTTATGGCGAGCAGCTTTATTTTTGTGAATGATGCCTTTGTCAGCTAGGCGGTCAATTACAGGAACAGCACGCTTATAGGCTTCAGTAGCAAGAGAGTAGTCTTTGCTTTCAATTGCAGAAACAACACGTTTAATAAAAGTGCGCACCATAGAACGCTGAGAAGCAGTTTGTTGGCGGCGCTTAACATTTTGACGAGCACGCTTACGAGCTTGTGCAGAATTTGCCATAGGTTTATCCTTTGTAACAACGAACTAAAAAGAACTTGTGCGGTGAAGCGGACGCAAGATAACTTAGCCACACAACAAAACATCTATATTAGCAAAATTTTTTGAAATACGCAATAAAAAAGCGTGGTCTTGTCAAATTTGACCAAAATATCGTGCCAATATGACACATTTTGATAAATAAAACCATACAAAAATACTGTCTTTTATAGGCTTTTTCAGTACAATAGCAACATCTTTTTGAATGGTTATAAGATTATGAAGCGCAAAGCAATTATTATTGGGGCAACAGGACAAGTTGGTCGTGCTTTGACTAGAGAATTAACAGCGCTGTATGATATGGTGACATTGATTAGTCGCACCCAGCCAGATTTTTTTGGGGCGAATATGCAGTGCTATACCTTAAGTGATTTTGATCGGCTTGCACAAGTGCTGTCTGCTGTTAGCGTAGATGAGCGCACGGATGCTTTTTGTTGTTTGTGGCTAGATAAGCAGGATGCGATTAGCGATGAGGAGATGGGTCAGGTGCATTATGAGTACCCCTATCAGTTTGCATGGCAGCTGCGTCAAAAGGGTGTGAGACGATTTTTTTTGTTGTCTAAGCAAGGGGCGGACAAGCAGCATAAAGATGCCATATTGGCACAAAAAGGACGGCTAGAGGAGGCAATTGCTGGTTTGCAAGATGGGCAAGATGTGGGGTTTGAACTGGTTGCTAGCTTTCAGGTGGGGACATTGTTGCTATCAGAGAAAAATGATTCCTTTGCCAGCAAGCTCAAACAATGGGGGCAATATACATGGGGTTGGCTTGCTCAAGCGCCCTTGAGCCCAAAGCAAGTTGCCATTGCTATGACGATGACAGCCTACCAAGCTGAATATCATCAAAATCACGTGCAAGAGACAGCCAATCCCTTAAAACGGATTAGCCATCAACAAATGCTCAGTTTAAACGGTCTTTAAGTTTATGCAGAATGGTCAAGCGGTATTTGTAGGCGAGCGCGCTGTGGACTTAACTTTTGGATAAGGTCGGTGGTGGTGCAAAAAAACTCTCCAAAAATCATAGCACTTAAAATTTCTGCGCAAAATGGCGCAAAAGCAAAGCCCTTTGAGCCCATACCTGTCATCACATACACTTGTGTGTCAAGCTGCCCGACAATGGGGTGATAATCAGGTGTCTGCGCACGAATGCTGGCGCGACCTTGTAGTGCATCAGCAGAAATGGTTGTGTCTGGAAATGCTTGATTGAATTTGGATAAATTGAATAAGTGATCATCATGGCGCACCTCATCATTTGTGTCATTGCGTACAAAACTTGCGCCAAATAGTAAGGTGGTTGGTGTCTGGTCGTTAGGGTTGTCATCATTAAATGTGCAGGCATAGCCGTCATATTTGATGGCATGGGTTTGGGTGGTGTTACTAACCTGTTGAGCAAGTGCGCTATCTTTAAGCCAAGAAACCTGACCACGAATATGGCGACAGTTAAAAATACGCTCATCAAGCAGATGACTTTGCCATCCTGCGCAAATAATGGCAATATCAGCGCTCAGAGTGTGAGTGCCATCTGTTAATACTGTGCTGTGTTGGGCATTCTCCATTTGAGAGACTGCCATTGCCTGAAAATTAATTAACGGATGAGCCAAAATGGTTTGCGCCAAGCTTTTTGGGCAAACAATCCCTGCAGAGGGCACTAGCGCACTAAATTGAGTGTGCGTCCATGGGGCAATGGGATAAATGAGGGTGCTAGGATAAGCGCTGACCAAAGCGTGTAATTTTTCGGCACTTTTTTGGGTGGGTAATAAGCAGTCAATGACACCAATAGGGTGAAAAATCGCTGTGTTAAGCTGGCTAAGTTGTGTATAACACGCTTGGGCGTATAGATAGCTAACCGTAGCAAGGTGTGTACTGGCGCCTTGTGGTGTGCTTAATTTTGGACACAATAATGCTTTTGGATTACCAGAGGCGCCTGCTAAGGGCGCGCTTTTATCCACCAAAGTGACGGCAATACCCCGCATCGCCAACGCATACGCACAAAACAATCCTGACACCCCTGCGCCAACGACAAGGGCGCTCTTTGGAGTGAGGTGTTGGTGAGTGGGTGGTGCGGTGTCAAAATGGGCGGTGAGCATATCACGTTTGCGCCCATAGCCTTTAACTTTGTTTACTTTTGCACCAATTTTGGCTAAGGCACGTTTGACATCACCAGCTGCGGTAAATGTGGCAAGTGTGGTCTTGGCGTGTGACAGTTTGCCAATAACACAAAACAGCTCATCTGACCAAAGTTGATGGTTTTTTTTGGGAGCAAACCCATCTAAAAACCATGCATCTACTTTGGGGGGTGAGGATAGGTGAGGCTGATTAGCAAGCGCAACAAAGCTGTCTTTTGCATCTGCTAGCCATAAGTCCAATATTACAGTGGTGCCAGCTACATCAAAATAACGACGATGACATCCTGCCATGGGAAGAGGATAGGCGCTGATAAGCGCATCTATCAATGTGGACAAAGCGGGGTATTGTGCGCGCCAAGGCGTGAGGGCTTTGGTTAAGTCAGCACAGCTTAAAGGATATTTTTCTGTGCTAATAAAATGCAATATTGGCTTGGTGTGTACGTTGGCTTGTGCAAGGTGCTGCCAAAGCTCACAGGTGCTTAAAAAATTCAGCCCTGTGCCAAATCCTGTTTCTACAATCACAAATCGCCCACCTTCTTTGAACAAACGCTCAAAGCGGCTAGGCAGATGGTTTTGTTCAATAAACACATAGCGACTTTCCAAAAATCCATCACCATGTGAAAAATAAACATCATCAAACATCTGTGAAATAGGCACTTCATTGCCTTGGTCATCGTGTGTCCAGTGAATGATAGCTTGGCTTAGATGACTCATTTGATTACCAACGGTCTTTGCGTGCAATCATACGCGCCAACATAAACCCAAGAATCACACCAACCGCCAAAGTGATGGCACCATACATAAAGAGCTGTCCACTACGTTCTTGTACCAACACATTGTTTTGAGTGGCAAGGGTGTCTATTTGGCGTTCTAGCTTAGCATTTTTGGCAAGCAATTGGGTGTTGGCAACAGACAACTCACTTTCATTAGGTGCTTGATTTTGTAATACGGTAGGCGCGTTTGGGTCATGTGGATTGGCAGGGATGGGTGTGCTCGCCTTTTCATCGGTATTGGCGGGCTCTGATGGGGTATTATTTTGTACTTGTGTGGTAGCGGGTGTTGGCTGCGGTGTGTTTGTTTGTGAGGGAGCTTGGGTGGAGGAGGGTGTAGGGGTGGCTGGCGTATTATTTACCGCCAAGCTAACACCTGCGGTTTGTTGCGCTATGGCACAAGGGATGACAATTGCCATCACAACAATCAATGTACTAAATTTTATCACGGTAGCACCTTTACAAAAGGACGAACATCAACGCGTGCATATACCCCATCACGCAAATAAGGCTCGGCATCAACCCATGCTTGAGCGGAATCTAAATTGTCAAAGTCGGCGACTATTACACTACCGCTCATTGTGCTATCACCATGCGCAACAGGTGTGGGTCCTGCAAGTACAAGGCGGTTTTCGTCTGCAAGGATTTGTAAGCGAGCAAGATGTTCGGGTCGTGTTTTTTGGCGTTGAGTAGCGCTATTGGCGACATCATGTCCAATAATAACAAATAAAGGCATGGGCATTCCTAGAAAATAAAACCAAGAATTATAACGTATTTTTGTCAGTTTCGCTAAGAAAAACTGGGGTATGTAACTAAGCCACAGTTGTTCCTAAATTTAGGATGGCTGACTTTATCAACAAGTAACCTTTAAAGGGAGAATGCTTTTTATAAAAAGTTTACAGCGTGACCTAAAATAGGGGTGTATTTATTAAAAGCATGATTCATTGACTTTTTAAAAATTAATTTTTTTTGATACTACAAATAGGGTTTGTTATAGTGAATCTGTTTGGTTTAGCCAATGTCTTTTTTGATGCGTTTGCGCAATACAATCATCATCACAATCATAAAACCAAACATCACAATCATATCCCCAAAGGCGGTAAATTCTCCCCAGTAATTACCATTGGCAAATACAAAGGCAAAAAAGCCATGCAATCCTGCCATCACCATAAACATCCCTGCCCAAGCGTAATTGAGTTTTTGCCATTCTTGTGCATTGAGTGCAAAAATGGGTTCAAAGAGTTTTTTGATGGCGGGTTCTTTGCTCTTAAAAAAGAGAGGGGAAATCAATAATGCAATCGCAAACCCTAGATTAATTAAAATGGCTTTTAGGCGAATATAATAATCATCGCTTAATGCTAGGGTTAAGCCACCAAATCCAACCGTCATAATTAAGACAAACCACTGCTGCTTTTCTAGACGAAACTTTTGACTAACAAATAAAAAACCATAGACCACTAATACCGCCAACACCAAGCCTGTTGTGGCAACCAAGATATGATTGTTGTCTGTACCTGCGCTACCAAATAACTGCAATAAAGGGTGATTGGTGTCTTTGGGGTCGGTGGTTTTGTATAAATAAAAAAATAAAATTAGAGGAATAAAATCAAGCAATGCTTTCATGAATACATCTTAAATAATCAAATTGCCTTAGTTTACACTGATTTTTTGATTTTGGCAAAGCTTGGTTTACTGCCTTAAGGGCGTGGGTGTTTTGATGTGGGTGGAATGGTTAAATGAATGATAATAAAAAACAAACGCCACCATCAGATGACGTTTGTTGCTAAAAAAACGTTTAATTTAAGCGGGCATCTTTGCTGTCATTGTTGATGACAGGTGTAGGAATAAGAGGTGTAGGCATTTTAACCAGTGCCGCTTTTAAGACCTCATCAATAGTTTCTACAGGTTGTATAACAAGTCCTGCTTTAACATTTTCAGGAATTTCACTTAAATCACGCTCATTGGTTTTGGGGATAAGCACATGAGTGATGCCCCCACGATGCGCTGCAAGTAGTTTTTCTTTAAGACCGCCAATGCGCAACACCTTACCGCGTAAGGTTACCTCTCCTGTCATCGCAATATCAGGGCGAATGGCAATACCAGTTAAGGCAGATACTAGCGCTGTGGTCAGTGCAATCCCTGCGGAGGGTCCGTCTTTTGGGGTTGCACCTTCAGGCATATGCACATGAATGTCGGTTTCTTTGATTTTGTCATAGGTGATGCCTAGGCTTTCACCATTGGCGCGCACCACACTCATCGCAGCGCGGATAGACTCTTTCATTACATCGCCAAGTGAGCCTGTATAGATAAGCTCACCCTTACCAGACATGGTTGCTGCTTCAATGGTTAATAACTCACCACCCACAGATGTCCAAGCCAACCCTGTGATACGTCCAACTTCAGCTTCTTTTTCTGCCAATCCATAATCAAACGGTTTGACACCCAAAAAGTCGCTGATGTTATCATCGGTAATGGTTAGCATCTCGCCTTTGCCTTTTTGCTCTAGTGCTTGGCGTACTGCTTTGCGGCTGATTTTGTTAATTTCACGCTCAAGGTTGCGCACGCCTGCTTCGCGGGTATAATGACGCACAATGCTAGTAATGGCTTCATCACCCACGCTAAGTTCGCCGTCTTTGATACCATTATTTTTTAGGGCTTTTGGCACTAAATACTGTTTGGCAATAGCAAGCTTCTCATCCTCAGTGTATCCAGGTAGACGAATCACTTCCATGCGGTCAAGCAGTGCAGGAGGGATATTCATGCTATTGGCAGTGCACACAAACATGACTTGTGATAAATCTAAATCAAGGTCAAGATAGTGGTCATTAAAGCTAGAGTTTTGAGAAGGGTCAAGTACTTCTAATAAGGCGCTGGCAGGGTCACCGCGGAAATCTTGTGCCATTTTGTCAATTTCATCTAGCAAAAATAGGGGGTTTTTGACTTCTACTTTGGCAAGTGATTGTACAATTTTGCCAGGCATAGCCCCGATATAAGTGCGTCTGTGTCCTCTAATTTCAGCCTCATCGCGTACACCGCCTAGTGCCATACGTACAAATTTGCGTCCTGTGGCATCAGCAATGCTTTCACCCAAAGAGGTTTTGCCCACCCCTGGAGGACCTACCAAGCATAAGATAGAGCCTTGGTTTTTCTTGACACGCGATTGTACTGCCAGATATTCAAGCACACGGTCTTTGACATCATCCAAGCCATAATGGTCGCGGTCAAGTACCTCTTTAGCGCGGTCAAGTTTGATATTGACTTTGGTGGCTTTGTTCCATGGGGTGTCTAAAATCCACTCAAGGTATCCACGCACTACAGAAGCTTCTGATGATGAAGAAGGCATCATTTTGAGTTTTTTAAATTCAGCATTGGCTTTTTTGCGCACAGCGTCAGGTAGGTCAGCTTCAGTGAGACGCGTTTCTAGCTGACTGTCTTCATCTTCAAAATTGTCATTTAAATCAGACAACTCGCTTTTGATGGCTTTCATTTTTTCATTCAGATAGTATTCGCGTTGATTGTTTTCCATCTGACGGCGTACAGCTTCTTGTAGCTCATTTTCAACGTCTTGTTCTATTTTTTCAGACACCAAATGCTCTGTTAGGGTATCATATAAGACATTGAGATTGTCTTCTGCTAGCAACTCAAGCTTTTTGCTCATCTCAAGATTGGTGCGCGTGGCAATAAAATACATTAATTCAGACAGCTCCTCAAGCTCTGATGCCACTTTGATAAGTTCCTTTGTACCGCGCATACCACTTTGTTCAGCATAATCACCAAAAAGCTGCAATAACAAGTCTTTGCGTGCTTTTGCCTCATCACCTTGTGGTAGATTAATTAGAGCAGCTTCTACAAATCGCCCTTGTAGCGCCTGTTCAGCATTAATATTTAGGACATCGGTGACTTGTACACGCTCTATGCCTTCTAATAAGACTTTTAGGCAGTTTTTATCTGTTTCATGAGGCATGGTGCTGATAATACGACAGACAGTGCCATGACTATGTAGATTGTCAGGGCTAATGTCTTCGCTTAAAGAATCTTTTTGTGATACCAGTAAAATGTTGCCTTTATAATCGCTTTCGGCAAGTTGTACGGCTTTGATGGATTGTGCGCGTCCTACAAAAAGCGCAATTTGTGTGCTAGGATAAACCACCACATCCCGCACTGCAAGCAAAGGCAGGGTGTCAGAATAGGCGTCGCCATCTGTGTCTGACACTTGGTCAAAGTTTAGGGTGTTATCAGTCATGTGTTATGCTCCGACTTTTTATTTATGTATGGCGTTAATGGCGACACAGGGGTAAAAAAACAAGGGGTATGTTATTAGGACATCCTGACATTTCGTATTTGC